>JADZFK010000085.1 GCA_020849945.1 Pirellulales bacterium
CGGCTTCCCAAGCTGGATGTCGCCGGTTCGAGTCCGGTCGCCCGCTCTGGATGGTGATTTCGATTCTTGTTTGATGTGCGCTTCTTACGGCTTCCGCCGCAGCAGCAAGTTGATTGGGTTGCTTCCAACCACTCTGCCTTCCGCGGTTGGCGCGGCAATTTCGATCTCTTGCTTTGTCGGCAGGAATCCGTCAAAGGTCGCCTCGACCGTGTACTTCCCCGGTTCGGCCACCACATGGTGTTGGCCATCATGTTCTGAAACGCGCTCGGGTTCGCTCGGGCCACGAACATTTAGCTTGCAGCCGGGTAGTGGGATGCCTTGCTCATTGAAACATTGCACCATAGCTATTCCTCGCTGGCGGCGCGGAGCCTTGAGTATCTCCGAGTTCAGATCCAAGGTCGTCGTTTTGCCCGCCGAGATTTTGAAATCCAATAGGTGCCGCGCCTCGAGCACACCCTCATCCGTCACGTAGTAATCTCCCGCGGGCAAGTGCTGGCGCCGTATCTTCCCTTCGCCCTGCGCGCCACCCAGATACCCGAACACGGTTCCGGCAACGTTGCGAAATTGCGGTAGGATCGTGGGGGGGTTCAGCATTTCGGCAGGAACATTCACGACCAGCGTCCCACGCTCCGCCGGCCATGCCACGGCCGCCGTTTGTAGTTCTTCCTTGCCGGTAATTTCAATCTCCCATTTCATGGTGCAACCATCCGGCCGATTCAGTTGAAGATCGTAGTTGCCCAGAGGTACCGAGCGGAAACTATAGATCGGGTTTTCGCCGGTGCCCGCGGAAACACTGTGGAAACTTCTGCCTCCGCTAAACCAAGTGTTATCCTTCTTGGAAAGGTAGGCATGGCATTTTGCCAACTCCGCTGGCTCAACCCCTTCGACTGTCACATCCAGGTTCGCTGAACGCGACTCAATCGTGCCAAGATCGTTTGTCGTGTCGTGGACGGTAACTATTCCCACTTGGGCCCAATCGCCGCGTTCCCCATTGCTAAAGAATCTCCACAGCGTGTATCGCCCCACGGGCGGCCGGGCGATTGCAAATCGGCCTTCCGCATCGGTCTGCCAATAGGCGCGAAACATGCTGGAGGAAGATTGTTCGCCACCCAGTTGAATCCGAGTATCGGCCAGTGGCTGGCCGTTGAGCGTTATCCGCCCCGTTACCGCTTGTGGGCCGCCCAAGTCGAGCTTCCGCACTTCGCCATTAGCGGGCAGAACGGCTGCGCAGGCCACGCCTTCTACATCCCAATTGTTAGGGCGGGCCACATAACACAATTGCGAGGGCAACGCGTGGACTTCATAGTTCCCCTTGACGTCGGTCGCCACGTTGGCCAGAAGCCCCGCATCCTCGCCTTCATATCCTCTGTAAGCCTCATCCTCTCGAAACATAAGCGAGGCATTCGGCAGCGGCTTCCCCTCCGCGTCGTACACCGTGCCACGCACCGTGCAGCCGCGCGTCAGCACGATGTCGCCAGCCGACACGTTATCGGAGCCTACTTCCAACACTTCGCTCACGGCATAACAATACTCTGGGTGCGTTACACGTAACGCTACCTTTCCTGGGTGGGCATCGCTCAAACGATATTCGCCTTTCGAACTCTTCGTGCTTCGGAACTTTTCGCCCACGATTGCCACTCTGTTGGCCGACACCAGCCCCACTTCACTTTGCGGCAAATAGTACGGTGTCACTTCCGCACCATCGACAGGCTGGCCTTGCTCGTCGAGGACATTGCCTCGCAGTTCCACGCCACGAGTTAGGCGGATCGTGATTGGCTCGCTTCCTATCTTGTCGGTGTTCACCAGTTCCGAACTGGCCGATGCAAACCCCTCGGCCTCCACATCGGCCCGGTAAACCCCCGGCCCCACTAGCTCGACCGAAAAATCACCCGCCACGCTATCCACGTCGCGCCACTGTGAATCTTGCGAATAATTCGGCCCACGCAAACTACTGAACTTCCTCACCCGCAGTCGGAACCGAGTCACCGGTCCACCCTCGTCGTCGGTCACGGTGCCCATGAGTTGTAGCCGCTCCACGACCTTAACGGGCACAACAACGCCCTTCGCCGGTGCCGCGATGTTTGGAATCTCCACGTGCTCAATCTCGCTCGATTGCACCGAAATCGTGTAAACCCCCGGCGGCATCGGCGCAAGGCGGAATTTCGTCTCACCAGGCTCGAGCGACATCGAAAAACTATGAAGGCTTCCCGGCCGACTCGCTTCAAGCCACAGCCTCTCCTTCGGCCTGACCCCCGTAAACTTCAACTCGCCCGAGATCGCCACCATCGATTCCGGCGACGGTGTTTTCAGTGTGAACTTTAGAGGTTGCCCCACCGGAACCAAGCGGATACTATTCGCCAGCGATTCCGAACGAGACATACTCTCTCCGATTGGCACCGATACTGAAAGATCGTATTTCTCTTCGCTTACATGTTGCAGCTTGAATGTTCCATCGGGCTCGATCTTGGCGTTATCAGGGTGAACGCCAAACGACCACCAGTCGGGCAGCGCGGTTACCGACCACCCCGCAGCCGGTTTGCCGTCCGAGCACATCACCACCCCCGTTACCGAGGTGCCCTTCTTCAGCACGATCTTCTTTTCAGGCAGCGATGCCGGATCGTTCAACTTCGTCGTCAGTTTTCCAAAGGCATGGTTTTCAGAATGAGTTCCAAACAAGTAAGGGATTTCCGAGGGCGCTAAGCCACCGATCGTGGCCCAGCCGTCATCCTTCGTTGTTGCCGATTCCGAACTACTGAATCGTTCGCCAGCAAGCGATTTAAAATATACTCTCGTATCCGCCACGGGATTCCCCGCCTCATCGACCGTGCGAATGCGAATCTGGCACGCTCGCCGCAACGTGAAGTCGCGCTCGACATTGCTCAACGGCGAAAGCTGAAGCTGCGGAAGGTTCCGCCAATCGGTTAACCCAACCCACTTTTTCGATTCAATCCGCAATCGGTAGATGTCCTCCATTTCCAAATCAGCGAAGGAGTACCGCCCATCGGCGTCGGTCGCGGCTTGAAAATTGTTGCGAAGGCCCCCCGTCGATTGCGCGTTGCCGTCGAGGAACACGGTTGCGTCGGTGACAGGCGCGCCCGTTTCGTCCGTAATTCGACCGCTCAACTGCGTCGTGTTCGGTAAGGCGGCAGCCGGGTCTTCGGCCATCGCCTGTCCCCAGCTGAGACAAGCCACCCAAACCGCCCCAGCGAACGTAAAAACCCAGAACCAACGAGAACCGCCACGGCGAGCCACGAGTTTAGATGCCTTCATGTCCGAGAACTCCCTTGAAAAGAAAGGAGCCGCAATTCAGCCCCCAATACCCCCCCCCCCCCCCCTTATGATGCAACCCCTTCCCCCTAATTGCAAGTGCTTTACCAACCCGCCCTAGGCCGTCCCCGTTTCAACGCCCCTGCTTCTGTCGAGATCGCTTCAGCGACCGCGCAGTGGCAAAACAATTGAACTTCCGTCCACCACTTACTTCACTACTTATCGCACTATCGATGGCGTAGGTCGCCGGTGTGTGGGGAGAGTCGCCCGGAGCCGATGTAGAGTTGTGAAGTGTGAGTTGGCAGGAATCAAAGCATGAATATGAAATCGGCCCCGTGGCGTCGGCCGCAAGGCCGAATCTACCGCCAACTACTTTCAGCCGCCGGCACCAGTCCGCTAGCCGATTCTCTCACTTTAACGCCGCACACTCTGCGGCTGTTCACGTTGGAAGTTAAGAAAAGGCCGCTAGATCGTGAATCGTTGGACGCGGTGGTTCATGGAATCGATGAGATGGGTTCGGCCCCGGCTATCGAGCACGAGGGCCCAGGGTGCGTTGAGTTGGCCCGGCTTTCGGCCGGCACAGCCCCAACAGGCGAGCGATTTTCCGTCGAGGGTGAACTTCTGCACGCGGTGATTGCCAAACTCGCAAACGATAACGTGGCCTTTTCCATCGAGTGCCAAGCAGTAGGGATAGCACAACTTGCCGGGTTCGCTGCCCTGTTCGCCCCACATGTTAAGGAGCTTGCCGTCGTCGCCGAAGACTTGAATGCGGTGGTTGCACGAATCGGCGACCCAAACGTGGCCCGCGGCATCGATCTCAAGGTGCTGGGGCCGCATGAACTGCCCCGGGTCCGAACCATGCCCGCCCCATTGCAGTAGGAACTTCCTTTCAGGAGAGAACTTCTGAACTCGGTCGAATTCACCATATTCGGAAACATAGAAGTTGTGTTGGGCATCGCGCACGACGTCGGCCACCAGCCCGAACTCGCCGGGGGCTTGCCCGGCCGTGCCTCCCAGCGTTCGGTCTTCCAGCAACTTTCCGTCGGGCGTATAGTTGAGAATACGGTTGTAATGGGTGTCGGCCACCAAGAGGTTGCCGTCGATCGCATCGAATGAAAGACCGGTGGGCCGACCGTAAGCGTGCTCGGGCGTATGCCAACTGCGGAGATAGTTGCCCTCGGTATCGAAGACTTGGATTCGGGCCGTCATATCCACGATGTACAGTTGGTCGTTGTGGTCGATCGCGATGGCCCGTGGTTTGCTGAACTGCCCCTTGCCGGCACCGAGCGAACCCCAAACTTTTTCAGGCTGGTCGCTTGGTGCGGCGTTTGAGCATCCGCCTGCGAGTGAGGAGCACGCGGCGCTCGCCGCCAGCAAGGTGAACTGGCGTCGGTCGATGGGCACGGCATTCAATCCCTTATCGGGCGGCATGGGTCGGATCGGAGGAGCGTGGCGATTCAGATTGGTTTTGTAAGCATTGCACCACGACGAGGCATCCTTCATTAAATGGGCTGTTTGCAGGGCCTCGGAGCTCGAAATATCAAGTACGGCAACGACTTGTGAACGGTCGGAGCGGCTTGGAATCCTTGACCAAGCGCACGGCAACGCGATATAGTTGAGTGGCAACGGGCTTGCAGGAAGTGGTGACTTCCTTGCAGGTTTATTCTATCCGGCCGAGTGGCTTATCGCCCACCTGGGGAACTGAATTTCGTATTCCTTGCCTATGCCGCCAACCGTCATCGATATTCGCAGTGCCGAGGATTCTCGCGATGTCGTTCACCGAGCCGTGCAAGCGTTGGCGGAAGGGCAGTTGATAGCGATTCCGACGGAAACCGTGTATGGCCTGGCTGCCAGTGCTTGCCGTGCCGATGCGGTTGAGCGATTGCACGAGGTCAAGGGTCGCCAGAAGGGGCAACCCATGGCGCTTGCCATTAAGAGCGCCGAGGAGGCCGCCGACTTCGTGCCCGTTCTTTCGCCCTTGGCGCGCCGCTTGGCGAGGCGTTGTTGGCCGGGGCCGATTACGCTTGTCGTCGAAAATGCTCACCACGATGGGCTCATCGCCCAGTTGCCGGCCGAAGTGCGGCAAGCGGTCGCGCCGAATGGCACGGTTGGCTTGCGTGTGCCTGCCAACGCGATGGCTCAGGATGTCTTGCGTATGCTAACCGGGCCCATTGTTCTAACCAGTGCGAATCGGAGCGGCCAGCCGGAGGCGGTAACGGCCCAAGAGGTCGTGCAGTACCTCGATGGGGATGTGGCACTCGTGCTCGACGACGGCCCCTGCCGCTATGGGCAAGCGTCGTCGGTCGTTCGCGTACACGCCAATTCGTTCGAAATGTTGCGAGAAGGTGTGGTTGCCGAGGCTACGATCCGGCGTCTGGCTGGTGTGCTCGTCGTCATCGTATGCACGGGCAACACGTGCCGCAGCCCCATGGCTGAAATCTTGATGCGCGATTGTTTGGCGAAGACATTGGGGTGTCGATTAGAGGAGTTAGAGGGACGGGGGGTGTCGGTCGTATCGGCCGGCATTGCCGCGGCACCAGGATGCCCGCCGGCCACCGAGGCCGTTCATGTGATGCGCGAACAAGGGCTGGATCTTTCGCGGCACGAGGCCCAACCCGTTACCGAACAATTGGTTCGCCATGCCGATCTGGTTCTGGCGATGACGAACAGCCATCTGCGATCGGTTGTAGATCGCTGGCCGGAAGTGGCCGACCGCGCTCGGTTGATCATGCCCAATGGCAACGATGTTGCGGATCCGATCGGCCAAACGATTGGTGCCTACCGCCATTGCGCCACCGAAATACTTGGCGGCGTAAAATACCACACCGAAGCACTTTGCAAGGAGTTGTGATCGCGGAACGAAAGTAAGTTCGCCCCCTCACGGATGAGAGCTGCCCAGTAGTTGATCCCCAGCCATGCGTAGCATCGCGGGTGAATTGCCCAACCCTCAACCCTCAACCCGAAATTTTCCACACCACCTCTCGCCAACCTCTCCCAAAGCCATGAAAGTTGCCATTGCTAGTGATCATCGCGGTTATCATTTGAAGGAGCGGGTCATTACGCTTCTACGATCGAAGGGCTTCGAAGTGTTCGATGAGGGTCCGTCGAGTGATGCGAGCGTCGATTATCCAGATTTTGCCGCCCTGGTGGCGAAGAAGGTGGGCAACGGCGAAGCCGAACGAGGGATTCTCATCTGCGGCACCGGCCTGGGGATGGCGATCGCGGCGAACAAATTCCGTGGCGTTCGGGCAGCCGCCTGTGCCGACGAAGTCACCGCCGAGCTAAGTCGTCGCCACAACGACCTGAATGTTCTCTGCCTTTCCGGCGATATGCTCAGCTCGCGGAGCACCGAGCGGCTCGTGGAGATTTGGATGGCCACCGAGTTCGAAGGCGGCCGACACCAACGCCGCGTCGACAAAATCCATCAGCTCGAACAACGCTGAACGGGCCGCTTGTCTCGTTGCCGCTCCAACCGGTGTCTACGGCACCAACTCGGCATCACGCAAATATCGTGGCACGGACTTCAGTCCGTGAGAGGTACGGACTTTAGTCCGTGCCACGTGCTGCCGCGAATGCCGTGCTAGGAAACTTTTTTCCCCATTGCTTCGACGAGCGCGCTCCGGAGGTCGCGCATTTTTAGCGGCATTTGTGCGACGATCCGGTGGTCATTCGTTTGGGCCTGCTCGGACCAATCGTGGTGATTTTGGTCGAGAAGCAATACCGTGGGAAGCTCGCGGGTGGTCGCTTCCTGGCCGAAGCGGTTGAAAGTCTCCAGGGCTGCGCGGCCATTTGTGGCGGTCGTGAAGAGAACCACGTCGGCAGCCCGCGGGTCTTGAAAGAACCTCGCCAAGGCTCGCTCCGGATCACTCAGCACCAGCACGCGATAGCCGTTCTTCTTGAACTGTTCGCGCAGCATGTCTTGCATCTTTACATCCGATTCAACGATCAGCAGCTTACGCGGCTGGCCTTGTTCATCCAGCCCTTCGTTGCTGTGGAGTTCCTGACTGCCGGCCGCGCGGCCATCCTTCGCGCCTCGTACTCGCTTGATCGCCAGTTTCAGTTCGACCAGCATGTCGCCAGGAGTTTGATAGCGTTTTTCGGGATCGAACTCCAACGCTTTGTTCACCACCATTGCAAACGGCAGTGGCAGTTTGGGCACGAGTTCGAGGATCGGCTTGATGTCTTGATAGCGAGCCTTGCCGGCCTGCGCCCGATCGCGGTTATCCGGCAGTGCGGGGTGGGCCGTAAGCATCTGGTAGAAAATTGTGCCGGCAAAGAAGATGTCGGTCCGCGGGTCGTCCTGTCGGCAGCCCGTTGCCCGTTCTAGGCCGGCGTAATCGACCGTGCGGCGGCTGAACCCTTCCGGATCGCCATCCGCCGCGCCTTGCACGCCGGCAAGCCCAAAGTCCACGAGCTTGGCTTGCCCCTCGCTCGAGACAAGCACGTTCGACATCTTGAGATCGCGGTGCGTGACACCTTGTTGTAGCGCGTAGGTCAACCCCGCCATCACGCCGGCCATGATCTCGGCCGCTTCGAGCGGATCGAACCTGCGGCGAGCGCGATAGAACTCTCGCAAATTTCGTCCTTCGACGAAATCCATCACAATGTAATGGGTTAGCCCCTGCGAATAGACTTCGTGAATCTCGACGATATTAGGATGTTTGAGCTTCATCCCGAACTCGCCTTCGCGGCGGAAGAGGTCGATATACGGCTTAAGGCTCTTGTGGGTCTTGGGGTGCATCCCCTTCGGGTTGCTCAGGCTGCTTCGCAGCACTTTGACGGCGAAGATCTTGCCCGTTTCGCGATGGGCGGCCCGATACACGCGGGCAAAAGTGCCCGCCCCCACGCAGTACAAGACCTTGTAGTCGCCGTAGAAGAAGCCGCTGCGAGATTCCCCTTTCATCAGCCGTTCAAGCTGATATTGGGTCAACAGTTCGCGCCGAAGCAGCACTTGCTGGAACGCGGCCAACGGCGGATTCGTAGAACCCAATTCGCTCCAGACGCTTTGCAGCTGCGCATGATCGATCACGTTGACATCCAACGCGCGCTGAGCCAACTGTTCGGAAGTCGTGATCTCAGGCATGGCGTTCGGGGAGGATGACCAAAAATGGATCGTGGGGGAGGCAGTCGCCAACGTAGGCTAGGGCATGGCCGACTGCATCAAAATAATAACTGGCAGAAGAGTTGCGTTACTCCATGAGAAACACACCCTTCTTGCCGCAATCAACCGCAAAGCACTTTCGACCGGCGGCACGAACGGGCTCGGATGAGCCAGGTCCAAGCCACGTCGGGCGAACGAGATGCCGAGGGCGGTGATTCGGATGCGTCGGGCGAACGTCTCCCCACGAAGTCTTCTGCAAGGCTGTTCCGGTGGTTGCGTAACGTCGTAGATTGGTGGTTTCCGGAATCGAGCGTCAAACGTTCGACGAAACTCAGCTTTCGATTTCCTTCAGCCGGGCGTGGTACTCGTCGCGTTCGCGGCGAGTTGCTTCGATATCGAACATGAGGTATTTCATATCGAGCCGAAGCTGGCTGAGCGCATCCTGCACCATATTTAGGATTCGACGGCGACGCTTCGTGCTTTCCAACACACGTTCCAAAGCGGGCAATATCTCACGCGAGTAATGCTCGGGCAGGGCTTGGATCGCGGCGGCAAGTCGAACTACATCGGCGGGCAATTCTTCGACGGGAACATTGGTAACGCGGGCAGGATTGGTCATCGGTGTATCTCCCAGAGGTGATGCCGTGCCCAAATTGCACTTGCCGCGCCACCGCCGCCGTCGAGGAAGCCTCCACTCTACATAACTGATTATAAGGAAACGACTTGCATTCTTTCAACATGCACGCAGGCTTCGCGTGATAAAAGTCGCCCATGTTTACCAATAGCAACGAGTGCCCTGGCCTGTTGACCCAAATGCTGGTAGAAGCCCACTTTACAGCGAATCCTCAGTTCTCGGGGGGCGTTGGCTTTTGGCATCACCGGGAATGCTGATATGCAACATCCTGCGAATTGGACCCCGTTTTCCCGATCCCTCTTCCGTTGGATCGCTCTTTTCTGTGCGGCCGTTCGGCTCGTTGCGCTGCCCGTGCCCCTCGCCATGGGCGAGCCAGCTTTCAGCCGATCGTTCGATGGTCCTCAAACGTCTTGGCTTCCCTTGGAAAATGGTATTGCAAGCAAGCTGTTGGTTCACGGCTGCATCCCCGGCGGTGCCCGCGATACGAAGGGGATCGAACGGATTGCCGTTGCCGCGCCGGCCGGCTACTCGGTGTTGTTTCACTGCCCCACGCCCCCGCTTGCTGTACTGGATGAGTTGCAAATTCGCATGTGGGTGAAATCGGATCGTGGTGGCATCCGGTTGGGTGCTCGCGTTGTCATGCCGCGTTCGGCCGATCCAACAGATCCTACGAAGGCCAGAACGCTTGTGTTCGGCACCGATTACACTCGCGCTGGACAATGGCAGGAGTTAGTCTTCTCCCAAGTACCCAAGCTGCTGGCAGAGCAAGTACGCGTTCTGCGAACCGTGCCCGGCTCGAAGGCCGATGCGACCGAAGCTTACGTCGATGCCGTGGTCGTGATGGTGCCGGGGGATCCCAATGGCTTGGAGATTGGAACCGATCAGTTAAGCATGGAAGGCATTCGGCTCGATGAGGCGAGGCTGACCGCCTCGTTACCCGCCGCGGGGGCTTCCGCGCTATCCAATTCGTCGGTAGGCAACGCGATTGCAACTTCGGCCGTCGAACCGCGAGATCGAATATTCCCCTCTGGGCCACAAACCAGAGGTTCTGGTTCGACCACGGGCAGCTTGGTCACTGCCAGCAGCCCGGTTCACGATGAGCACGCCTTGACCGCTCGCTTGCAGGGCACCCAGTTGCTCGTGAATGAACGAGCTTTCTTTCCACGTGCTATCGAATGGAATGGCGAGCCTTTCGAACTGCTCGCGGGGCTTGGGTTCAACGTGGTCATGTTGCCGCAGCCGCCGACCGCCGAACAAGTGGCCGAAGCGAGTCGCCACGGAATCTGGTTTGTATGTATCCCGCCACGTTTCGAGTCCATTACTCGCGACGGAATCGGGGCGTTCGACGATCGCGTGATTGCATGGAGGCTTGAGGACGAAGCGATCGACTCGGATCCCGGCTATGCCTTGCGATGGGTCAACGCCATTCGAGAACGCGACGTGGTTTACGGCCGACCGATCATGGTTTCACCCTGTACAACATGGCGGCACGCTGGCAAGGCCGGAGATATTCTGTTGGCCGAGCATCCTCGCCTGACGCGACTCAACGAAAGTGAAATCGAATCGTGGCTAGCCGAACAACCGCGGAGCATGCGGCCGGGCACGCCCATTTGGGTTTCTGTTCCCACGCAACTAGGAGAAATCGCTCAAGCTCAACTGAGCGCACTGGGCCACGATGCTGCGCCGGGTGCAAGTGTGGATACCGATACACTCGAAGCCGCGTTGCGCGTTGCCGAACGAAGCGGTGTGCGAGGAGTGGTGTTTCGCTCGCGATCGCCGCTCACCGCGCCCGACACCCCCACCCGCCTGCGCGCCGCGCTCCTGAATCGCGTGAACGCGCAACTGCAACTCATTGGGCCTTGGCTGGCGGGCGGCAAGATAGTCAGTCGGGCAGTCTCCCTCGACGGGAGATCGGAAGGGATCGTGTTGCAGGTCGATCGGGCAAGGTTGCTCATTCCCTTTGCCAAGAGCGTTTCAGGAGTTGATCCCCCTTCGAAGAGAAACGCCACCCCACGCAGGGCAGAGGAATGGACGTTCCTTGTTCCGGGAATATCTGAAACGAGTCAAATGTTCCTGCTCACCCCGGTTTCGCTCGAACGGCTCGAGGCCTCGGCAGTGCAACGAGTGGCCGGTGGAACGCGGATCGAACTTGCTTCAGGCGAAGGCGCGATGGCACTGATCACCGAGGACCCGCAAGTCATTCAGGGATTGCGCGCGCGAGTTGCCAAAGGTGCCGCCGCCTACCTGAAGCTGCGGCAAGACGCCCTGGCGGGGTCGACGCAATCGGTGATCGAGGTCGATCAGCGTTTGGTTCAATTAGGAAGGAAGGCAAGCCAGGATGCCACGCAATTCGCCGCGATGAATGCAAAAATTGGGCAAGCCAACCAACTCCTCTCGGCGGGCAGATTCGATGAATCGTACCGAGTCGAGCAAAGCCTGCTGCGCGAAATCGGGCAAGTTGTGAAGGACCATGAACGAGCTGCGGGGCTTGCCGAGGGGCTACAAAGCAATGCCCTCGGGCTTACGTATCGTCGATGGGGAGATTTCGCGGCACTGCAGCGCTCGTTCGAGGAATTGCGCGGTGGCGACAACCTTTTGCCAGGTGGCGACTTTGAAAACCTTGCCGAGATAACACAATTAGGCTGGCGGCACGTGCGAACGGCCGCCGAGGCCGAGGCCGAATCCCAACTCGTTGAGGCCGAGGCCGAATTGAGTTCCCGTTCACCGCAACAAGGAACATTTTGCTTGGAACTGCGGGCCAAACCGCGTAGTGCATCGGCGGAAGGTGCCGCCCTGAACCTCACATCGCCACAACTGTGGATCACATCGCCGAGCATGCCGCTCGAAGCGGGGCAAACTGTTGAGATCAGCGGGTGGGTTCGCATCGAACAGCCGTTCGCCACGCCGGGCGCGGGGCTGGAGATACTCGATACGCTGGGCGGTCCGGAGTTGGCGATCGTGGTTCCGAAGACCTCGGGCTGGCAGATGTTTCGCCTCGTGCGGGCGGCCCCTCGTGCCGCGAATTTACAGGTGACGTTTGCACTCATCGGGTCCGGAAGCGCACAAGTGGATGGTGTCATGGTTCGCGCGCCGCTGCGCCCGGTTGCCCGCAGGCTTCCCGCGGTTGCACCGCCACCTACCGTGGCCGATGGCATTGCCCGATAATAGTGGCTGCTCGTGTCTCGCCATTAAGCGGTCATCGATAACTTGCAGGTTGAGCATATCGAGCAAGAATCGCCCGTGGCACGGACTTTAGTCCGTGATTAGTACGGACATGATTCCATACGACCACGAGTTGCGGCCACAGGCCGCGTTAGGCTGTTGCCGATGGGGAAAAACTTTTCCGTCCATGTCGAGCGTATTTGGCGAGCAGGCGTTGCGGGTGTCATGCCCGAGCGACTTGTGCCCGAGCATGTTCAGCTCGATGGCAATTGGCTGATCGTTGACGACGAAACGATCGATCTCGATGGAATCGAGCGGATTGCCGTTGTCGGGGCAGGCAAGGCGGCAGGCGCGATGGCCGCTGCTTTGGAGCAGACCTTGGGAACTCGGTTACTGGCCGAGAAGAACGTTACGGGGTGGGTCAACGTACCGGCCAACTGCATTCAACCGACCGACCGAATCCACTTGTACGCGGCCCGTCCGGCCGGACTCAATGAACCACGGCCGGAAGGCGTGGAGGGTACTCGGCAGATATTGAAGATCGTCGAGGGACTCACGCCGCGTGATCTGTGCCTCTGCGTGCTTACGGGCGGTGGTTCGGCCTTGTTGCCCGCTCCGGTGTGCGGCCTATCGCTGGACGAAAAAATATCCCTCACGCGAATGATGAGCGCCGCGGGGGCAAACATCGAACAGCTCAACACGGTTCGCAGCCAGTTAAGCCAGGTGAAGGGCGGCGGCCTGGCCCGATCGTGCCGAGCTGGCCGACTCGTCACACTGATCATCTCCGACGTGCTCGGCGACCGCTTGGACATGATTGCTTCTGGCCCCACGGTGTTTTCCCATTCCTCGGCAGCCGAGGCGCTTGGAATCCTCGAAGAACTGCGTTTGATCGACGAGCCAACCTTGGCAACCGTCATCAAGTATCTGCAATCGCTTCGCCGAGAGGGGCCTCGAGCCGAGCATCTGATGGACGTGCCGCGAACTCAGGCTTCACACCATGTGTTGGGCAACAATGCGGCTGCCGTTGATGCGGCGGGAGTGGAAGCGGAACGGCTTGGCTATTCCCATGCGATGGTTGCCGCCACGCGGTCGGAAGGGGCGGCGGAAGAAGTGGGCAGGCATCTGGCCCAGATGGCCTTGCGAATGCGCGACGAGGCGGGGCCTGATTGCCTGATCTCCGGCGGTGAACCCACCGTAACCCTCGCCCCCGAGGCCGTGCGGGGCAAGGGCGGTCGCAATCAGCAATTGGCGTTGGCCGCCCTGGCCGAATTGGGCGACTGCCGCGACATCGCATTTCTTTCTGCAGGCACCGACGGCGAAGATGGTCCCACCAACGCCGCCGGGGCACTGGTGAATGCCGAGGTGGTGCGCGCTGCGAACGCACGCCAACTCTACACGCAAGAGTATCTTGCCCGCAACGATGCCTACCACTTCTTCGAGCGGGCGGGCGGGCTGTTTGTTACCGGCCCCACCCACACCAACGTTTGCGATCTACGCGTCGTGGCGGTTCGGCAGGGTTAATCCCACCACCATTGATCGGGGCCGAGTTTTTTCAGTTCGACGGCATTGCGGGCTTCCTGCACTTTCTTGTCGTCGTCTTCGAGCAAATTAGTGGCTTCAACCGCCTCGGTGGGACGAATTTCAACGCCGCCGCCGATCGGCATCGCGAACGTGTTGCCCTTCCAGAACCCATTGACGGCCGACTCCACTTGTTGCGGCGGGTTAAGCGTTTCCGTGGGAAATGCCTTCTCATCGCCCAACACAGATGGTTGCCAATCCACCAGACTGTAATAGTCTTGGTTCTGGATGAACGCGGCCGCGATGGCCATATCAATGCAATTACGAAGTTGACCATACACGGGCGCTTGCTCGGCCAGCTTCGGATAGACCTTGGTGAAGGCCTTTACAAACGAATCGCTCGCTTGGTTCGGCCGAGGGGAGCGGCCTCGCTTGCCGTCCTTCGAGACAACTTCATCCTCGCCCACGAGCCGCACGCCGTCTCCTTCCATCCGCATGGCGAGCGAATCGTCACTCACGCGAACGCATTGGTAGTTCGGTACGAAGTACCAGCGTTGCATGGCATTGCTAGCTACTTGCTTGGGGTTGGCCCGTTCGGCGTAGCTCGTCAGGTGAACGGGGGGAACCTCCAAGCCAATGCCAATGAGCTTCATGCGGTAGTCGGCTTCGACCAAGACTTGGGCGAAGTGCGTCTTGGGCGAGACGCCTCCGACCGTGATAACTTGCATGCCAAGTTTTTCGCGCAACGAAGTAACAACGAACTGGTCTTGGCCAGGGTTCTTTCGTGGGTCGCCGATCCGGCCGCCCAATTCGTTAAGGAATTGGTGCATCCGCGAGAGGCCTTCTTCGGTCGGGTCGATCGAGCAGTAGATGAACGGTTTCTTGTTATGAGCGCCTGGCGGGAAGGCCCGTAATGCGACCGCGAGGTCTTGGAGTTCGATCACGGGGCGGCCCGATTCCACACCCTGCGAGCGACCGGCGGGGGAGAGGCCCCACGCTTCCGCCGGGCCCGCCACGACAATGTCGCCGCTCTCGGGGTAGCAGAAGACGTACTCGATCCGCGTCAGGCCCGCGAGGTTCTTCATCGTGTCGTCGATGCCTTGCCCGCTGGCAATCCGCTCTTTCATAATTCGGTCGAGCCGCGTGAGCGACACTTTGCGCAACGAACTGCGGCGAGCAACGTCGCGATCGAGTTTCTGCAACGCTTCTTGGGCTCGCTGCCGAGCCAACTGACCCGTGGGGTCGTTGGTCATCACGCGACGGAGGACGCCGTCGGCATCCACCGCCACACCGGAGGTTGGGCCACCGCCAATCGTGTTGCCGCCACCACCGCCGCCGAACCCACCGCCACCGCCGCCAAACTGGGCGAACGATGTCTCCGCGGCAACGAGCAGTCCGACCACAACCATCGCACAAGCCGGCATCCATCGACCAACGATCGAACGCAAGCACAACAACCGACCAAACCAAGCCATGGCAATACCTCGCAGACGGCAAGTTACAATGTTCCGCGCGGAAGCGTGGCCGACCGGCCACCCCCGGGTGTCTAGGGAATCTCCGCTCCATTTATGCTAATCCCCCTGTTTTTCTAAAGCAAGAAAGTCGCCGTTTTCCTCGTGGCCGATCCGTTTTTCACCTTGGACCCCCCCGGCTCTGTCGTGGGTTGATCGCGATGCACCCCCGGCAAATCCGGGAGTTGATTGATTTTCAGTTTTCTGGATGGCCGAAAACCACGGATTGTCCCTGCCGTCCCCCCCGTCCTCGCCCCCGGCCCGCCAAAGCCGTTGCCGTGACGAGGACTGTTACTCGGTACGTTCCGTGCGACCGTCATAACCGTTCGCTCATGGTGCGGAAACTCAACGCCGTGTGTTGCGTTTCGCCAACATTCGGTCGTGCCAGGCGGTACGTTTTATCAAGCTGGTCGATTGCGCGCGCCGAGCCGACGCCTTGCGCTGGTCCTTGGGATCGCTCGTGGGCGGCTCGGCTGCGCGCGACATCTGGGAATTGCACGGGGCGATGGGGCCGCACGCGCTCCGCTCCGCGTCGCGGCTAAACGAATGGCACCCCACAACTCGCACCCCACAACTCACACCCCACAACTCGCAACTCGCAACTCGCAACTCACCCGCTCTGCTTTCATGCATCGCCAACGTTTTCGACAATTCCTGGGCCAGGCAGCCGCACTCGTGGGATGTGTGGTCGTCGTTGGGGGTTGCGCAACTTGGCAGGGGCCGCGAATTGATCCGACGGGGGAACGGCTCCTCATTTGGCCAAACGAGCCAACGATGGTCGCGCCGCCACCTGCCTTGCCACCTGCGGCGCCGTTCCCCACCGCGCCGCCGATCGCTGCTCCGCCAGGGCCGGTTGCGGTGCAACCGCCTGTTGCCGCGCCTCCATCCGTATTGGCTTTCCAACCGCCACAACGAGTCTATCCCTCGACACCCTTTGGGAACGTGGCTGCACCGCCCGTGTATAGTGATCCGCCGGGGCTGATTCCGACATCGCCGCTCGTCGTCCCGGCGGCGCCGATCGCTTTAGATCCCAGCTTGCCTCCACCGCCGATGTTCGCTGCACCGATCGGAACGACGGCGCCCGGATCGTTGCCCCCGCCGCCTGGTATCGCGGTACAACCTGTGCTACCGACGGCTGCCCGCGCGACACCTGGGCGAGAATTTCTGATCGTCTCACCAAGTGGTTTGGTAGCCCCGGTGGGAAGCGAGATGATCGTCAAGGCCGGGGTTGTGTCACCCTCGGGTCAGCTCATTCCCAGTCAACGGGTCGATTGGACGATCAATCGGACGGGCGTTGGGCAGTTCACTAAATTGGGCTTCCGCGATCGGGGCCAATTTTGGGGGCTATTGGAAGCGCCGCAAAAGATCGACGATTGGACGGCAGTTTCGACCACCGCCAGCGTTCCGATCATACTCAACACTTCGACCCCCAACGCGGCCGACGATGTGCCGATTTTCCAGGGCGAGTCGTGGGTGACGGTTACGTCATTGCTTGAAGGCACGAGCATCGTCGGCGCCTACGCGCCGAGTTACCCCGATTTCAATCGGGCAACCTCGACGATCTACTGGGTCGATGCCCAGTGGTTGATTCCGCAGCCGGCGGTGGTCGAGCCTGGCCGGGCCCACACGATCACGACCACGCTCATGCGAAAAACAAGTGGTGAGCCGCTCGCCGGTTGGATTGTGCGTTACAACGTTTCTGGTGGGGCGGCCCTGGGATACGAGGGCGGTAGCCATGTGGAAACAACGACCGACGCAGCAGGCCGGGCGAGTGTCGAGGTTAGTCCAAAGGACGCGGGGGGCGGTGTGGCTAACATTGGGATCACGATCATTCGGCCCGAAAACGCGGGGCCTGCCGTGATGCCGCGATTGACGCTCGGCTGCGGTACCACCGCAGTGACGTGGGCGGCCGGGGGCGCGGTACCGTCGTTGCCAAATGCGGCTCCGGCAACACCAAGCGGTAGAACTGCGTTGCCGTCGCCACCATCGCTTAGTCAGCCCACGTTGCCGCCGTCGAGTACGCCGCCAACGCTCTCGACGCCACCTACGACAACAACTCCTCCGCCCGCGAGTACGCCGCCCACACTTCCTGCCACGCCTCCTGCTTCCGCCGCGGGCAAGCCGCGGCTAGAGGCCACGATGAAAGTTGTCGGAAGCGATCGCGTGTCGGTCGGGCAAAAGGTGGAGTTCGACCTTACGATCAGCAACCGGGGAGATACGGTCGCCCGCAACATCACGATAGTCGATCGTTTCGACCGTGGCCTCAAGCACGAAAATGATACCGCGAACGAGCACGCCATCACCGCGGGAATTGCCGAGTTGGTGCCCGGCCGGTCCTCGACGGTGCGGATTTCGTTCCAGGTGATCGACGGCGGCACCCAATGCCACGAAGCAACCGTTGCGGCGGATGGCGCGGAAGCGGTTCGCCAGCGAGGCTGTGTAACAGCCCAGCAGGCCGTCATGGAAATCAAGGTAACAAGCTTGCGTAGCCGGGTAGTGGGTGAAACTGCCGAATTCAGTTGCACCGTGAAGAACACGGGCGATATCGCCGCCACGAATATCGAACTCGTTCTGCGCAGCGATCCCGCGATCGAACCCGCGGCCGCCGAGCGTGGTTCGGAGCGATTGGCCGATGGAAGTATCTTGTTCCGGATCACACGCATGGAGCCTGGCGAGAAGCGTACCGTTGGGCTCAACGGCATTTGCCGAGTTCCGAGCACTCGGGCGTGTGTGCGAGCACAAGTTACGGCCGATGGCGGCGTGAACAGGGTGGATGAGGCGTGTTTGGAGATTTTGCCGCCGCTTGGCGGCACGGCGTCTCCGCGCGGTTCGGCACCATAATACCGGCGATACCATCGCCGGCTTTGTGGCGCGCATTAAGCCGGCGATGGCATCGCCCCCCTTCCGTACACAAAGCCGGCGATGGCATCGCCGCCCTTCCGCGTGGCGATGGCATCGCCGCCCATGTGTTACAATGGGGCCATGCCACGGTTCGTGCTCTTGTATCACGATTGCCCCGCTTCGTATGAGCGGCCTTCGCACTGGGACTTCATGCTCGAACATGGCGACGTGCTGCGCACATGGGCGATCTCGGCCTTGCCGTGCGATTGGCGAAACGTCCACGTTGCGACGGTCAACTTGGCAGCCTCGTGCCCTGAACTGGGGACGACCAACCTGGTGTTGGCCGTGCCGTTGAGCGACCATCGGTCGGCGTACCTCGAATACGAGGGCGAACTAAGCCGAGAGCGTGGTCGCGTCTTCCGTCTCGTGGCTGGCACGTACGAGGCGGAAGTCGAACGGCCAGACCGCTGGCAAGTGCGGCTGAGCAGCGAGGTTCTTGGAGGCCTGATGACGCTTGCTCGGGCCGACCTCACTTCGCCGATGTGGACTCTCGCATACGAGCCGCGGTAGCTGCTGGGACGAAGGGGGCGTTTTCATCGCGTGTGTGGCCAGCGATGTAAAGTTGGTTGTCGTCGAGTTGAATCTCATCGACGAACAGCGGCTTCGAGGAAGGGAGTTCGACCAGTGCCGTAGGATTGCCCTCATGCTGGGTCCAGCGGATGGGCAGTTTGAGTTTCTGGCACGCTTCCGCGAGATCATCCGCCAACTGCATCACGGGCAGCGGCAACGCACCGGCCCGAACCGATTTCAATTGCACGGCCACGGTGCCCGCTTCGGTGAGCGAAACTCCCGCCTCGATCGCAATGGCCGTTTCCACGCCCCTGGATGTTGTGCGGAAACCGATCGAAAAAGTGTGGGGCGAAATGGCAACTCGCGGTTCCCGGACCTTTTCGACCAGTTGGGGGTCGGCTCCCTCAAGGAGCTTCGTGGCGAGCCAGCCGTTGATTTGGTCGGCCGTGAAGAGGGCTTGCCAGCGCCCGGGCCGCCGGGCATCGCTGTACAGCGCCGTGGCACGGCTTTCCATCTCGCGGCTGCCTTGTTCGAGCACGTGGGGAGCCGTTTCAAGAGCCTGCCGGTAGAACGGTTGCACCTGACGGCTTGCGTAGTAGGCACCGCCGACCACCACTGCAAAGGCAACTGCCAAGGCAGCAAGCACCAGCACGGCAAGGTACCATTTGCGTTTCATCGGCGGCGGATCGTAGCAGTTGGCTAGATTGGCCGTCAACGCAGGCCAGCGTTGGGTGCATGTGATGCGTGAAGGCACCGGCACCCCGCCGGGGCAAACTTCTCGGGCATTTCCCCAGCCACGCCAATCGCAAGATGCATCCCACACTCACCGTGGTCGGCACGTGGCATTCGCGGGGCGAATGCGATAGCATGGCAGCACGCAGGAAACTGCCTTGACGGCGTGCTACCACTCACTAGAATCCCACGTTCCCGCCGGTTCGAGTTCCTACCTTGCTCGGCCCCACCCCCTCAACCGACTTTCCTTCCCGTATGAGTTCTTCCGTGACCGATCAGCCGTCCACAACGTCGTCGAACGCTCATTGGGAGTCGGCCCGGCGGGAGAAACTCGAACGAATAGCCCAATTGGGGATCGATCCGTGGGGTTCGCGGTTCGATGGCCACGCCGCGATTGCCGATGTTCGTGCCCGGGCGGGCGAAATTGTGTTTCACGCGCAGGATGGTCGATCGATTGCAATCCCCGATCCTGCCGAGGCGAGCGAGGGTGTTGATTTCCGCAGTTGGCTGGCCAACCTCGGCCCGGGCGAAATGGCAGGCCCGCAGGTGCGAGTCGCCGGGCGGATCGTGCTCCATCGCGATAAGGGGAAGCTCCAGTTCATCGATATCCGCGACATGACGGGGCAGATTCAATTGTTTGTCGGCCAACAGCAAGTGGGGGCCGACTGGGAACTCGCGCAGTGTTTCGATTTGGGCGATATAATTGGCGTCGATGGGGAGCTTCGCCGCACGAAGACCGGCGAGCTTTCGATCTTTGCGCAGCGCCTTACCCTGCTGTGCAAGAGCTTGGCAGCCCCGCCCGAGAAGCATCACGGACTGACGGATCCGGAACTACGCCAGCGATTGCGATACCTCGACCTGACCTACGGCGAAGGCGTGATGCCGCGGTTCCTGAACCGCACGAAGATTATCCGTTCGATTCGTAACACGCTTTATGAGCGAGGTTTTCTTGAGGTCGAGGGGCCGACGCTTCACTCGATCGCCGGTGGGGCGGCCGCCCGGCCGTTCAAAACCCATCACAACGCGCTCGATATCGATCTTTACATGCGGATCGCGCTCGAACTGCACCTGAAACGGCTGATGGTCGGCGGCATGGAACGGGTGTACGAACTCGGCCGAGTCTACCGCAACGAAGGCATCAGCCACCGCCACAACCCCGAGTTCACGATGCTTGAGGCCTACCAAGCCTACGGTAACTACCGCTCGATGATGGACCTGACCGAAGCGATCGTGGTGGAGGCGATTCGAGCGACGGGCCAGCCCCTGGTACTGACCTGGGGAACGCAGACGATCGACTTCACGCCCCCCTTTGCTCGCAAGACTTACGACGAGTTATTCCGCGAGGTCCTGGGAATCGACGCGACCGACGCGGCGGCCGTCGCTGCCGCGGCCGAAAAGCTGGGGCTGGATACGGCGGGCCGCCACCCCGACGTAATCAAGAGCGACGTGTTCGAGGCGAAGATCGAGAAGACCCTCGTGGGGCCTGTTTTTGTGATGGATTACCCGGCCAGCATCTGCCCGCTGACGAAGCGTAAGTCCGAGAACCCGGCAGTCGCCGAGCGATTCGAGCTGTTGGTGCAGGGGATGGAAATCGCCAACGCCTACACCGAACTCAACGACCCCGACCTGCAAGAGAAGTTATTCCAAACGCAACTTGCCGGTTTGGCGGAAGAGGATTCGATGGCAAAGATGGATAATGATTTTATTCGCGCCTTACGCCACGGCATGCCGCCTGCCGGCGGTCTGGGGCTTGGCATCGACCGGCTGGTGATGCTCCTAACGAACACGCAATCGATTAGGGATGTGATACTGTTTCCGTTGTTAAGGCCGGAATAAGTCGTTGGGCGTTAGTCGTTAGTCTTTTGTCGTTAGGTATGCTGACAAGTCATTCGACGAACGACTCCTATAAAAACACCTAACGCCAAACGACTTATCCCTAACGACCAACGGCTAACGACTAACGCCCAACACCGTTCTCCCAAGGAAGGGACCCATGTACAAACTTCTGCTTTGCTGGCGATACCTGCGTACACGTTACATTGCGCTGGCTTCGATCATTAGCGTGATGTTGGGCGTGGCGACGATGATTGTCGTGAATGCCGTGATGGAAGGCTTCACGCACGAGATGAAGGACCGGATTCACGGCATCCTTTCCGATCTTGTATTCGAGAGCCAATCGCTCGATGGGTTCCCCGATGCCGATCGGCGGATGGCGGAGATTCGCAAAGTGGCGGGGCCGTATATCGAGGGGATGTCGCCCACGGTACACGTGCCGGCGATGCTGGGTTACTCGGTGGGCAGCCAGTACATGACCCGCCAAATCACAGTCATCGGGGTCGATGAAGCCACGTATGCCAGCGTGAGTGATTTTGGCCAGTTCCTTCAGCACCCGGAAAATCGAAAGAAGCTTGGCTTCGAGCTGAAACGCAACGGGTACGATACCATCGACCATCAGGCGACGGACCCCAGCAAACTCTTGCCGCGGGTCGATATGCAGGGTGCAGGATGGGATTATCGACAGCGTAAGGCCCGCTACATGTCGAACGTAGAAGTCAAGCAGGGAGCGCTCGAGGGCAATCCATTTCAAGCGGCGACGACCGGAACCGCTGGGGATGCCGCAACCAATGGAACAACCGCGAACGAGGGCGGCACGCGGTTCGACCCGGCCGCCGAACAGCACACGGGCGCGGTGCTCGGGATTGGTTTGTGCGCGTACCGAACGCTCGAAGGAGCCGACGGGTTCCTGGCCTTGCCCGGCGATGATGTGGAAATCAGCTATCCCACCGCGGGCAAGCCACCCAAGGTGCTCAGCTCGAAGTTCACGATCGTGGATTTCTACGAAAGCAAGATGAATGAATACGATTCGAGCTTCGTGTTCGTGCCGATCCGCAAGTTGCAAGAAATACGCGGAATGATCGACCCCACGACGAAGATTGCGAACTGCAACGCGATACAGATTCGGCTTAAGCAGGGGGTGGACCTCAACATGGTGCGCGACCTATTGCGATCCAGCTTCCCGCCGCAAGTGTTCAAGATCAGCTCGTGGCAAGATAAGGAAGGTGCCCTGCTGGCCGCCGTGCAGATGGAAACGGCCGTGCTCAACGTACTGCTGTTCCTGATCATTGCGGTGGCCGGGTTCGGCATCTTGGCGATCTTTTTCATGATCGTGGTGGAGAAGACCCGCGACATCGGCATCCTGAAATCGCTCGGTGCGACGGGCCGCGGAATCATGGGGATATTCCTGGGTTACGGACTCAGCCTGGGCGTTGTCGGCGCGAGTGTTGGGTTGGGGCTGGGGCTGCTGTTTGTGCGGTACATCAATGAAATTGCCGATCTGCTCGGCAAGATCACGGGCCAACCCGTGTTCGATCCTTCCATCTACTACTTCCAAAAAATACCCACGATCGTGGAATGGCACACGGTAACATGGGTCGTGCTCGGCGCGATGGCAATTGCCATTCTGGCCAGCATCTTACCGGCGCGGCGTGCCGCGCGACTTCACCCGGTCGAGGCCCTCCGTTATGAATGATCAAAACTCCAAGTCGGCATCGAATGGCCCTCACGGGTTGAACCTTTCCGAGATGCAGTTGGCTCCGCGTTCCAACACGCGAGGCGAATTCGGTTCGCCCGGGCTCGATCGCCCGCCACTCGTTCCGCCCGTTCATAGGCCCCACCGCGAGCTGGCTTCGCCGCATAGCCCGGTGTTGCAGCAGTTGGCATTTTCCCAACTTCAATACGGCACCGCCGCGGCCGAAATGTTGGCCGCGCATTACGTGCGCAAGAGTTATCGCAAGGGGGCGATCGTGATTCCCGTGCTGCAGGGTGTCGAGTTTTCGGTCAACGAAGGCGAGTTCGTGTCGATCATCGGCCCGAGCGGCTGTGGAAAGACAACACTCCTTCACCTGCTTGCCACGCTCGATGCCCCGGACTCGGGTGAGATTTGCTTCGAGAGGCACCGGATCGACAACGTTCCTTCCGCCGGGCGAGATATCCTGCGAAACAAATACTTCGGCATGATCTTTCAGTTCTACCATTTGCTCCCCGAACTCACGACGCTCGAGAACGTGCTCGCCCCGGCCATGATCGGCGAAGGTGTGCTCGGCTACCTCCGCCGCCGCGGAGCCTACCGCGAGCGTGCCCGGGAGATGCTCGAATTGGTTGGTTTGGGCCACCGCCTGCGGCACAAACCCCGCGAACTTTCGGGCGGCGAAATGCAACGCACCGCGATTGCCCGGGCCTTGGTGGCGTCGCCCCGCGTGCTACTCGCCGACGAACCAACCGGCAACCTCGATAAGCACACGGGCGACGAGATCATGGATATTCTGCGTCGGTTGAACCGCGAGCAGAACCTCACTATAGTCATGGTGACGCACGATGGCCGCATCGCCGCCCAGGCCGACCGCACCGTGACCCTCGTCGATGGCCGCGTGGTGGCGGCCTGAACCTGGGCGGGGCAAGCCGTGTCGGATTCCTGGCTTCAGTTGGAGAACTATTCTTACCACTGAGACACAGACGACACGGAGGAGAAATGGTCAATGTAAATGTGTCAGTTGCTAATGGCTTTTTCAGACGTGTTACTTCCCCTTTCTGATTGGCCAATTTCAAATGACCAATGACAACTCGATCTCTGTATTGCTCCGTGCTCTCTGTGCCTCTCTGTGGTAAGTCTCAAATATGTCGCGCCAGATATATATCAACGGTAAGTTCTATCCGCAGGAAGACGCCAAGATCAGCGTCTACGATCACGGCTTGCTGTACGGCGATGGCGTGTTCGAAGGCCTGCGAGCTTACAACGGCAATGTGTTTCGGTTGCACGAACACATTAAGCGACTGTATGAATCGGCGAAGGCGATCCTGCTTGACATACCGATGGCTGCCGAAAAGATGTGCGACGCGGTGAACGAAACCGTCCGCGCCAATCGGCTGGAGAACGGATATATCCGGCTCGTCGTTACACGCGGAAGCGGCTCGCTAGGGCTGGACCCCAACCGTTGCAGCAACCCGCAGGTTATTATCATTGCCGATTCCATTTCACTCTACCCGCAAGAGATGTACGACAACGGGCTGGAGATCGTCACGGTCAGCGTGCAGCGGATGCACCCGGCGGCTCTTAGTCCACGGATCAAGTCGCTCAACTACCTCAACAATATTCTTGCCAAACTCGAAGGGCTGAAGGCCGGCTGCGTGGAGTCGCTCATGCTCAACCACAAAGGCGAAGTGGCCGAATGCACGGGCGACAATATCTTCCTCGTGCGCGGCGGCGAACTTTGGACCCCGCCGCTGGAGGCGGGCATTTTGGAAGGCATCACACGCGACGCGGTCATCGAATGTGCCCGCGATGCAGGCATTGCCGTTCGCGAGCAGCCGCTTACGAAGCACGATGTGTATATCGCCGACGAGTGTTTTCTGACCGGCACGGCAGCCGAGGTCATTCCGGTCGTCAAAGTCGATAGCCGCACGATCGGCACCGGCGCACCGGGTCCCGTCACCCGCGATCTCGAACAGCGATTCAAGCGATTGACGCAAGCGTAATCGACCACGAGAAGTGGATTGCTGGTTAGTCTTTGAGAAGCATCCGCCTTGCGAAAACGGCTTGTTCAGGTCCGCGGCGGCGAAACCGCTGGCTTCCGCCGGCGGCTGCCACTGACTTCACACGTGGCCCTACTTGGCAAAAAGTCGCCAAGGCACGCGGACTCGCACGAGGGGCGATCTGCTCGGTGGAAATCAGGGTGCTCGGTTGCCGTTTCAACGCAGGTATAGTTCCCGGGCCGGCTAGATCGGCCGTGCGTTCTCGCTGTGCCTTGGCGGTGTTCCCATTGCCTGAAAGAGGGGCGAGCTTCCAACAAGCACGGTTGTGTCAGGTTTCGTCTATAAGACTGTTCTGGATCGGGTAACGGTTCAAGCAAGGCCAAGAATCCGGCGATCCTCGAACCCTCCCCTGGCCCCTCCCTCATAGGGAGGGACGTTCTTTGAGCCAAAGGTCAATAGGAGGATGGGTCGCCGAAGAAGGAATCGGCAATCGGGTTTTCGGCGATTCGGCCGAGCTCGTTGGGCCCGCGTCGCTGGCCCACCGAATGCCAGGCGCTAACATCCTTGAGTTCGGGCATCACCTCGATCAGTTGTTGTTCAAGCATCGTGGCGAAGCGGTGGATCGCGCTACTGGTGGCTGTTTCTTGAATGGCCTTTACCGTTTTCATGATCCGCAACAACCTTGCCCGCGTCAGCACGGGTTCGGAAAGAGGGGCTTCGCTCTCGATGAGCAGGTCGGCGACGGGAACCTCCAACGCGTGTTGCCACTTGAGCAACTCGGAAAGGAGCAAATCGCAGCCAGGCTCCTCTTGGCGACGAACCTGGTCGATGGAAGTGTTCATCCGTCGGGCGGCACTTCGCACCGAAATACCCTGCCGCTTCCTGACATCGGCGATTCGGTGATAGAACGTCCGAGGCGGGGGGCCCGGAGATTGGGGAACCGGTAGGTGGCCGAGTGTGGCATCAAACGACATGTCTTGAGCGATATCCATTGTACTGCCTCCTAGGGGGCGCGGTGGCGACCCCGACCATGAAAGATAAGAATGGTCGAAACTGTTCCGAGAGAAGAGAAACTGCGCACGAACTATCCGTACTGGCAGCTACCGACTTCCATGCGAGATTCCGCGAGTAGACAGCAGATTATCACTACAGCGCCGCGTTCCCTCGCATCCCGCGCGAGAACTTTCCTGCCGCGCAAAGAAGTTCTACCGAATACTTCGATAGAAATTCCAAAACCCCATATGTTCCGTCTTCAGAAGAGATAAGAAAAGATTGGCCCTTGCCTGCCGGAGCCGTCAAAAAGCGTAGCCTTCATTGGCTTCGACGATCACATAGTACGCTTCGTATTCCGCAATTGCAAGGGAGCAATCGGCGAATTGTATGCATTGCGGGGTACTTCGTCGAGCGTCGCTATTAGCTGCTTCGTTATGCTACAAGAGCGAGATCGGAAATAAAGTGCTTGAACGATACGATGATGCGATTTGCGGCGGCATGTGTAGTAAAGTACGGCAGGAAAAATATTTTTTTAAGCCGTCTTGCCGTTTGACGTGGCCGGCTCGATACTTCATATCAGGTGTCGTAGATGAGGTCTTGGTCCTTTTCCTGATCAGGAGGTCGGTATGATCACCGCGCGTGGTTGGCGTCGGCTCTGTGGTGCGTGCTTTGGTGCGTTCGCAATCGGTTACGTAGCAACCCCAATGGTGTTGGCTGAAGGTTCCCAAGCAATCGCGGCAGCCCCCGCGGCAATCGACCCGACATTGGGGGTTCCCACGCACAAACAAGTTCAACTCCTTTCCGCCAAGGCCGATGGCGAGTCTCCGTTGCAGGTAAGCTGCTTCTGCCTAACGGCCGACAACGGCATCCTCGTCGCTGGCGCGGCGAACTGCGGTGAAGTTCGCGAGTGGGATTCCGAGGACCACGCGACCGCCACCTGGAAACTGCCAGTCAACCCAGAAGCGATCTTCGCCCGGGCCGATGGCACGGTGCTCGTCGCCGGAGAAGGCAAGGTGCTCAAGCTCTCTGCCAAGGGTGAGATCGAACTGCAGAAAGACGCGCCTCACATGGCCGAGCTAAAAGAAAACCCCGAGAAGATTCGCGCCGAGATCATCGCCCAGGCTAAACAGCGAGCAGAGCTTTTGTCGAAACAGGGGGAAGTGTTTCAGAAACGAATCGACATGCTGGAGAAGAGCCTCGCCACGATGGAGGAGCAGCTTGCCGAATTGAAGAAAGAGGCTGAGAAAAACGCCTCCCAGATCGCCGAACGCGAAAAGAAAATCGCTCTGCAGCAGCGGCAGCAGCAGCTTTATTCCAAGGCAAAGGTGCAATGGGATAACAACAAGCAATCGCGCCAACCCGCGGAGTTGACCGAGGAGCAGATCGAAGCTCAGGTAAAGGCGACGATCGCGTACAAGCAGAAGGCCTCATCGATCTGTGCGAACGGCGACGAGGTGTTCCTGGCAACGCGCGCGGCCGAAGGCTACGCCTACGTCATTTGGCGCATGGACGACTCCTTCGAGAACGCGGCGGTCATCGTGAAAGACTTGCGCGGCTGCTGCGGACAGATGGATGTGAAGGCGAACGACAAGGGCGTGTTTGTCGCCGAGAACGGACGGCACCGCGTTTGTCGGTATGATCGCGAAGGCAAGGAAGTTTGCACATGGGGATTCGGCTCGCGGACTGGCTTTGAAGGTTTCGGCAGTTGCTGCAACCCCATGAATGTCGCGTTTGGACCGGGGGATGTCGTTTATACCGCCGAGGACGATACGGGCCGCGTCAAGCGCTATTCAGCCGATGGAAAACTTCTCGGGATTGTCGGGGCCGTCGATCTGAAGCCGGGCTGCAAGAATGTTTCGATTGCCGTCTCCAGCGACGGAAAGCAAGTCTACATGCTCGATATCACGAGAAACCAACTAGCCCGATTGGAAGCAAGACCGGCCGACGAAGTGGCGGCCGATCGGGAAGCGGCCAAAACCGCGCCGCAGGCCAACGAGGCGAAACCCAAGGACGCGGAGGCCGCTGCAACCGCTCCTGTCGCGGCACCCGCCAGAGCAACCACCGCGAGATTACTGCTCCGCGGCTTGCAACTGAAGCCGATTGCAACGCCCGCCAAGGAAGATTCCTCTTCAGAAGAATGAGGGGCTTGTTGGAAAGTGCTTCGTTGTTGGTTGCATTGACCAGATCATTACGCGGAGTAGTCACGCTCTGCTCGATGCTGGGTGACGTTGAAGAACGCCAAGATGGCGTTTTCCATCGGGCCTCTATTGCTACAGCCCTATGTTTTTTTCCACAACGACACGACGGACACGACGTGCGGAATACCGCAGGACAGGATAACAGGATCGGCAGGATGAACGAGTTCAAGCCGTTCAAGAAATGAACTGAAGAATAACTTTATCACCTCAGCGTTTCGACATCATACGTCTTAAGTTGCTTTCACTTCATCCTGTAAATCCGGCCAATCCTGCTATCCTGTCCATTCTTCTCGTCATACTCGTCGTGGTGAATAGAATAAAGCATAGCTTCAAGTTCTCGATTCACTATTGCTCTTCTTTCGGAGGGGTTCCTATGCGATACCCTAGCGTACTGGCGGCCTGCGTGGTTTGTTTGAGGATGTCTTCCGCTACCTGGGCCGAAGGTGACGCGACCAAGGCGGTCCGTGCCACCAAGGCCGATCAAGCGAACGTCGATTCGAATACGATTTCGCTGGTCGTGCTCGATCCCTTAGCCGAGCCGCTTTCATGCCCCTGCGTGGCCGGCTATGCCCAGCGGAAGTACGAGAAGCTCGCCGATTATCTGTCGAAGAGAACTGGGCGGGGAGTAGCGGTCACGTTTGCAGAATCGTTTGAAAAAGCGCTCGCCAAGGACGGTTGCAAGCAGATCGACCTGGCGATCGGCAAGGATTCGGTCGTCCGACACGACGCGGCGGCGAAGAAGATGACCGTGACCCCCCTTGCGAGGCTGACGGGACAAGACGGCAAAACGACTCAGACTGGGCTGATCGTTGTCCGCTCGGCCGACCCGGCCAAAGTGCCGAGCGATTTGCGGGGTTATCGGATTTTATTCGGCCCGAGGGAATGCGACGAGAAGTTTGCGGCCGCTCGCAATGCCCTGCTCGCGGCAGGTGTCGAAGTGCCAGCCGCCGAGGACTCGGAAACGACCGATGCCTGCAGCGACGGTGCCACCAAAATCATCGAGTGGGGCGAATCGCAACGGGCGGCGGCGGTGATTTCAAGTTATGCGGCCCCGTTGCTCGAAGGTTGCGGCACGATTAAGAAAGGCGACTTGCGCGTTGTCGGTGAGACCCGCGAAGTGCCTTTTGTCACTGCGTTTGCAACGAATCACGTTGCCGAGCCGCTGCGGGCAGAGATACGCGAGGCCTTGCTGGCGGTCGGTTCCGACGTTGCCTTGAAGGAAGCCTTGGAATCGCTTCTGGGATTCGTGGAAATAGATGAGGCGTATCAGCAAGAACGGCGAGAGGAAGGAGCGCCAACGCAATTGAAGACGAAGCAGGACCGAGTTTCCGCGCCTTCCGATGGAGATTCCAAGGCCCCGGCCGGGAACGGCGAGGCAGGCGATGGCACGGCAACCGGGAAGGCGGCCAGTACTTGGCCCGGCTGGCGTGGCCCGAACCGCGATGGTCGGGTACCAAGACTGCCGCTCGAGCTGCCCGCCGAAGCAAAGATCGTTTGGCGGCAGCCGATGAACCTCGCGGGGTTGGGCGGCATTGCGGCCACCGACGAGCTTGTGATCGTCGGTGACCGCGATGTCGCCAATTCCTCCGATGAGTTCCGGTGCTATGCCGCCGGAGATGGCGAACTGCTGTGGACCTATCGCTACGCCGCGCCAGGCGCGCTTGATTACGACAACGTGCCTCGGGCAACCCCGCTCGTATACGATGGCAACGTCTACCTGTTTGGCGCGTTTGGCGATCTTGCTTGTGTCGATGCGCTTACGGGCATCAAGCTGTGGGGGATGAATGTCATCTCCGAATTCGATGGCGATTCGGAATTGGTATGGGGAACATGCACATCCCCACTCGTTGTTGATGCGAAACTCATCGTGAACCCGGGCGGGCCCGAGGCCTCGGTCGTTGCGCTCGATCCGGCGACGGGAGAGGTGCTGTGGAAGTCGCCCGGCGATCGGCACGCTTACAGCTCTTTCATCGTGGCGACCTTGGGCGGATCGCGGCAATTGATCGGCTACGACCGCTCGTCGCTCGGCGGCTGGGCGATTGAAACAGGCATGAGACTGTGGACACTGCGCCCGCCGCATGAAGGAGATTTCAATGTCCCCACGCCTGTTGTGGCTGGCGAACACCTTCTCGTCGTCACCGAGAACAACTTCGCTCGGCTGTATGGATTCGATCCTCAAGGCCGGATCATTCCAGAGCCACTTGCCCTCAACAAGGAATTGGGGCCTGATATCAGCACACCCGTCGTCGTGGGAAACCGAGCTTTCTGCGTTTGGGAAAGTATGTACTGCCTCGACCTGGCCAACGGGCTGAAGACAATTTGGGTTGGCGAGGATGATGCATTCGGCGAGTTCGCGCACCTCATGGCTTCCAACAACCGCGTGCTGGCAATGGGCATTGGCGGCGAATTACTGCTCATCGATGCCGAGGCGGATCGCTTTCGTGTTATTTCTCGGTTACACGTGTTCGAGGACGCTAAGACCCGCGACACGCTTCTGCATAGCCATCCCGCCTTGGTCGGCTACCGGCTCTACCTGCGCGGCGAGAACGAGCTTGTTTGCGTGGACCTGACCCCGCCAAAGCCGTGAGCTTTGCGCGGGAATTAATTGCAAGTGCTGCAGCCTCCGCCGCTGCACGAACTGCATGCACTGCCCTGGCAACCGCAGGATGCGGGATTACCTTGGCCGCAGCATCCTGGGCCGTATCCACCGTAGGAGCATTGGCAATTCGCTACTGGCGGGTCGTAGTCGTGGCAACTGGAGCAGCTTTGACAACCGCCCAAGGAAACCGTGGTCAGGGCCGCAATCACGAGGAACAAAACAATTCGTCGGAGCATGCCAGACATCCCCCCATCGCGCGAGGAAACGAAGAGAAACAAAGGGAAGAGTACGCTGCGAGCCTTGTTTTCAAAGGCGACCTTGGCGCGCAGCGAATCGTACCCTCACCATCGACCGACGCAGGTGGGCGAGTTGAGAGAATGCAGGCCAGTTCCGCAGACTTTGTCGAGCCAGCAGTGATTGCGTTTGCGGGAACGAACGGGGCATTCAATAAAAGCGGAGCGGTTCAACGTTCGCTACAACTGCTTGTGCTGCACCAGCGCGGCAACGATTCGCGGGTCGGCCAGCGTGTTTGCCTCGAACTGCGCGCCGCTGAAATCGTGCTTCATCGTATGGCGATTGGGAACCGCAACGGTGAACGCGCCCGCTGCCACCGCGGCACGACAACCGTTCGCGCTATCCTCAAGCACCATCATCTGGCCAGGTGGAACGTCCAGGTTGCGGCTGGCCAATAGATAGATTTCAGGGTGCGGTTTCCCTTGGCGAATATCTTCGGCGGTCAAGATGAATTGGAATCGCTCGCGAATCTCCATCCGCCCTAACACGAATTCGACGTAATCGCGGAGCGCACTGGTGGCCAACCCGAAAGGTAGCTTGGCGTCATCCAGCCAGTTGAATAATTCGGCGACGCCCGGCATCGGTTGCAGTTGCGTTTCCAGGAGTGCTTGCAATATCTCGCGGCACTCAAGGATCAACGCATCCGGCCCTTCGTTGAAGCCGTGAGCATCGATCAGAATGCGAATCGAATCGGCCACGGGCCGGCCCATCATTCGCTCGCGCAACGCGGGTTCGTACGAGCGGCCCCGCCGCTGCAAAAGTTCCGAACAGGCGATCTCGTAAAGATCCTCGGTGTTTGCAAGAACGCCGTCTAAGTCGAATACCACGGCCTGTAATCTAGGTGTGCTCTTCACTTCCGACTCATACATCAAGAACTCACTTTCATTAAGTACAACTGCACAGAGGCGGCTAGCCCGAATTTCTCACCACGGAGCACACAGAGGTCACGGAGAACAAACCAAGAGATCGTTTGAAGCAAGGTCAACCGCCCGTGCCTACGAGACAGGGTGTTTCCGCCGTTCCTTGTGTTAGGGGTACTTGCTACTGGTTTTCTCCGTGGCTCTGGGCCTCCGTGGTTTTGATTGTGAGAAATGCGGACTAGAGACGAAACAATTGCAATCAGGCCAGTGAGGTTGTCCGGTAATTCGCGGTGAGGTGACTGCCAACCGCAGGTTCTCGCCGGCGGCTGCCACTACCCGTGCGACATACTTTCGGGTGCCCTCAGGAAAGGTGATGTTGCACATTCACGTAGTTGTGTGGTTCATCAAGTGGTTGTGTAGTTCTTCAAAACCGCGGCCAATTCCGCCAGGATGACGCTCGTAGCTCCCCAGATGTTAGCTTCGTCGAAGCGGAGGCACGGCGCGTGAAAGACTAGCGGGCCGCGTTCGATCGTGAATCGCGGAGCAACCGACTCGTCGAACAGGCGTTCGAGCGGCAGTTCGACCACCTGTGCGACCTCATGTTGTTGGGGCTGCCAGGTGGGTTCCGAATCGATCGCGGCCAGCCAAGGTGTAACGTTAAAATCGCTTGCGAAAACATAACATTCGGAAAGGTGTCCGAGCAAGGCAACACCTTCGCAAACGCCCAGCTCCTCTCGGAGTTCGCGTAGGGCCGCATCGCACGGGTGCTCGTGGGGCCCAATCGCCCCGCCGGGCAAGCAGACCTGCCCACCGTGATTGGCAAGTGTTTCAGGCCGAACGGTCAGCGGAAGATGCCATCGTCCGTTTCGGCGAAAAAGGAGTGCCACAACGGCCGCCGCGCGAGCCGTGGCAGGTGCAGGCCCGGCATGTCGGCCGTAGCTCAACTCGGGCGAAAAAAGATCGCATGCTTCACGCGAGACCGAGCTTGGCGTGTGTGCGGCCACCAGATGTCGGCGTGGGCTTGCCGAACGAATCAGTTCATCAATCGTCGATGCGATAGACAAGGTACTCTCGGTTCTGGTAGACGACGGGGAGCCGCAACATTTCCGTGCGATCGGAAAGAACGAACTGCGCGCCGTATTTGCGGGCCGACTCAGTAACCCTTTCCATGCCAAGTGTGCCGACCGAATCGACGAATATCTCTTGGCCCGCAAACGTCGTGCCGTAGACATCGGTCAGGCGTTTCTTCCATTCGACGATGGCGGAGGCATCTTGCGGAATATCCTTACGCGTGGCGACTTCGGCCCGTCCGGCGCGCCACTTAAACGTTTGGTTCTGTCTCGGCGTGATGAATACCGCATCGGGCGGCGTATTGTTCGCTATCCACTCACACACGTCTCGCCACGATTCAACATCCGCGAGATACATCTCGGTTTGTGGTATCAGGAATCCACGGCTTTCCCAGCGAGCCTGGCACAACGTAATAGGATACCATAACACCACGGCGATCGTGACGCCCAGTGCGGCCACCGCCCACCGTTTCCGAGCTTGCACGGCCAGCGCGAGCGCAACCGTGACTTGTAGCGCAACGGCCATCGCCGCGGCAATATCGGTCGTGCGGAACCAGTAGTATCGCAGCCATCGAGCAGCTTCCGCGGGGTTTGCTTGGAACAGGTATTCGATCGCAAACCCGATGATCGCCAGCCCCACGGCCCCGCAAGCGAACAACTCCAAGCGGCGAAGTCGGATGAGTTCATCGCGCAGGCTGCTCGAGCCGACCTTCCGAAGCACCAGCGAAAGAAGCAACATCGCTACGACAATCGCGAGGTGACCCGCGAGTCGCCTCGTCAGTTCGCTTGATACCAACGTAAGGGGCGCGAGGTGATGGGGTAAACGGTCGAATACGTAGATTTGGTTCGCTTCCGCAACGACCTCCGCTGGTACGTTCCAGCCGAGTGAAAGTGCGGGCAGGATGCCGATCAGGCTCATCGCGGCACCACCAAGCAGCCCTGGGGACATCGAGAGGGCACGTGTGGCGGCCACACGGATGCCCTCGCGCAAGTTCACCACACCCCAAACCCCGGCGGAAAGAATTGCACACCAACCTCCCACAAGCGGATGAACGGCCGTTGCCGCGCCGAACCACAGCCAAACGGCGTTCCAGCAGTCGTCGATCATGGCTCGTAGCGCGAACAGCACGAGTGCATAGGCAAAGCACTTGGCTTCCACGCCACCGACAACCCACTCACCGGCCAAGTGGCAATAATTTGTCAGGCCGAGAAAAAGCGAGGCCGAGAGAACAGCAGCCCACTTGTGCGGAATGAAACGCCAACTGAGTCCCTGCCAGCCCCACGCGATGAGCACCCAGGCGACGGCCCGGCCAATCCATGCCGTTGCGGTTAACGAGAGGCACTTTGTCAGCGGACCAATCACCCAAATGAATGCCAACTGCGTGTCTTGGGATTCGAGAAACTGGTCGCCCGCGCACCAAGCAGGGTTCCAGTAGTGCTTAACCCGACCCAGGTAGTGCGACTCGTTGACGTTCGGCGGCGGATCGCCGACCACCACGAAGAACACGGCTACTATGAGCAGAACCTCCACGAAGCGCTGCCAGCCGCCGCATCTCCCCTTGGTGTCCACTTCTTCTCGCATGAAGCCAGTCTATTCGCCCGGCCAGCTTCCTAACAACTCCAATGCAGCTCTCCGAAAAAGCACTTCTTTCGCTCGTCGCGACCACATCGACGCGCATGGTATCCATCGCGGCATTTTCGTAGAATGGCTGTACCATGAGATTGTGCAATCGGGGCAAGCATGCACCCCAAACTCTCGCCATTCATTCCCCATTCCCCTGTTTCTCACTCCTCAGTTCTCACTTCTCATCACGAACCGTGCCAAGCGTATGCCTGACCTTTCGCCCACACCTGGCCAACTGTTGCGAGACGCAATCGCGGAGGGGCCGATCCAGGTTCCTGGAGCACCGAATGCCTTGATGGGCCGGCTGATCGAGGAATCCGGGTTCCACGCCATGTACGTTTCCGGAGCGGCGTTTTCGGCCGGCGTGCTTGCAATGCCCGATGTCGGGCTCTTCACCCTAACGGAACTCACCGAGCATGTGAGGTGCCTCACGGCCCAAGTCGTCACGCCGGTGATCGTGGATGCCGATACCGGCTTCGGAGACGCAATCAACGTGCCGCGAACCGTTACTGAACTAGAACATGCGGGTGCGGCCGGCATTCAGCTTGAAGATCAAGTGCTGCCAAAACGCTGTGGGCACCTGAGCGGCAAGACGCTCATCGACGCCGAATCGATGTGCTCGAAGATTCGTTCGGCGGCGAGATCCCGTCGCGACGAGGCAACCGTTCTCATTGCCCGAACCGATGCCCGAGGCGTAGAGGGGTTCGACGCTGCCGTTGAACGAGCGAAGCACTACGTGGAGGCTGGGGCCGATTGGGTTTTTCCCGAAGCGCTGGCCAGTAAAGAAGAGTTTGCGGCATTTTCCAAGGCGGTGAATGTGCCTCTCGTGGCCAACATGACCGAGTTTGGCAAGAGCCCCCTGCTGCATTTCGACGAGTTGGCGGACCTTGGCTACCGGGTTGTACTCTACCCCGTCACGTTGCTGCGCGTGGCGATGAAGGCGGCCGAAACGGCACTATCCATCCTTCAACAAGATGGCACACAGCGAGAACTGCTCGACCTCATGCAAACCCGGCAGGAATTGTACGACCTGCTGGAATACGATAGCTACGAAGAGCGCGACCATAGTCACTTTCAGTGAGGATGCAGGATGCAGGGCGCAGGGGGCAGGGGGCAGGGGGCAGGGAAGAACTGAAGTTGTCAAGTTAGCGGCGGTCGCCAGACCGCTGTTTTGACCAACACCCTTTGCCATTCGTTCCAAACTTTTCTTCTTCCGCTTTACAAATCCACAACTCTTTCCCCTTCGCAGGGAAGGGCGGGAGGGGGTGAATTGAAGTAAAACCATCTTGAGTCTTTCAACACCAATCCAACTTCAACCCACTTCCCCTGCCCCCTGCATCCCCTATCCCCCATCCTCCCTTCTGGCCCTCAACCCTCGACTATCGACCCTCGACCATGACCCAAGAAATCTACTCCCCAGGCCTCGAAGGCGTCATCGCCGGTGAAACCGCCATCAGTACCGTCAGCGGCGGGCTCAGTTACCGCGGCTATTCGATCGAAGACCTCGCCCGCCACGGCACGTTCGAGGAGGTCGCCTACCTGCTCCTCTACGGCGAGCTTCCCAACGCCCAGGAACTCGACGCACTCCGCAAGCGTTTCGCAGCCGCAGCCACCGTGCCCGCGCCGATTATCGATGCCATCCGCCAGTTCCCAGCCGCCGCCTCCACGATGGACGTCCTCCGCTCCGCTGCCAGCATGTTGGCCCACTGGGATTCCGATGTGGCCGACAACAGCCACGCCGCCAACATCCGCAAGGCCGAACGGCTGCTCGCCCAACTCCCCATCGTCATGGCCGCCCGCCAGCGACTCAAAAATGGCCAAGAAACACTCCCACCCAAAAATGGCCTGTCGCTCGCGGCCAACTGCCTCTACATGCTCTTCGGGTCCGACCCCACGCCCGTCCACGCCAAAGCAATGGACGTCTCGCTCATCCTCTACGCCGAACACGAGTTCAACGCCTCCACGTTCACCTCGCGGGTGATCGTCTCCACACTCTCCGATCTCCACTCCGGCATCACCGGTGCAATCGGCGCGCTCAAAGGCCCGCTCCACGGCGGCGCCAACGAAAAGGTGATGGACGTCCTCCGCGCCGTCGGCCAGAAGGACAATGCCGAGCCTTGGATTCGCTCCGCACTCGCCCGCAAAGAAAAAATCATGGGCTTCGGCCACCGCGTTTACAAAGACGGCGACCCCCGGGCTACCTACCTCAAAGAACTGTGCAACGACCTCGCCCGCGAAACCGGCAACGAAGACCTCGAAACGATGGCCGACGTCATCCAACGCGTCATCTGGGAAGAAAAGAAACTCCCTCCCAACCTCGACTGGCCCTCCGGCCGCCTCTACCACTACATGAACCTGCCGGTCGAACTCTTCACGCCGCTGTTCGTCCTCAGCCGTGTCGCCGGCTGGAGCGCCCACATTATCGAGCAACTCGATAACAACCGCCTCATCCGCCCCCGCGCCCGTTACACCGGCCCCGAACGCCGCCCGTGGCGGCCGCTGGCCGAGCGTTGAACTCATTCTTCTGTATGCTGCTCGCGGTTTTTCAATCTCCTTTTCTCCCATTTTTCCCCCAGCCTTCACTATTTTCTCTTGCTGGGTGGGAAGAATTCTTCTACGAACGGCTTCTGGGCCGACGATAGGCTTCAGTAGCTTGGCCAGCAGGCCCAGCTAGCCGTTTTGGGCCTAGAATTGCGATAGGCGGCTGGGTTGGCCAGTCTTTGGCCTTGGTTCGTGAGAAAGAACCGATAGCATCGCTAGCATTCTACCGAAACCAGAAGAGGGCAGAACGATGGGGCAAACACCACGGAACGACCGGACGCCGGATGATTTGGCCGCCGATGAATTCGCCGGCATCCATGAACAGCTTGATAGTACCCAAGAACTAGTTTGGGCACTATTGGATGACCACATCTCGGATGCGGATTTCGCCGAGCTTGAAGAACGCCTATTGGCCGACAAAGATGCGCGAGAGACCTACATCCAGTGCGTTCAACTGCACGCCGAGTTGCTAGACCACTTCAAGGGCGGTGCCGCAAAGCCAGTGGCCGAGCAGGTACTGGGATTCTTAGGCTCCGCCACGCCTACCACCTCGACGCCTTCAAACCCAGTTTCGTAGTGGTTGATCTATCTCTAATTGTCAGGCTGGGGGTAGAGTTCTTGTAATTTGATTCTGGCGTCCTCGGTGGTGAATCGCCCGTTTGTGCCACAGCGCCGTTGGTTGCGATTTTGCGTCCAGGCGTTGA
>JADZFK010000086.1 GCA_020849945.1 Pirellulales bacterium
CCCCCTGCCCGCCTTCCAACAAAACCACAGCCTCTCCGCCGGGGGCTGAACCGCCACAAGGTATTCGCTTCGGCAGGGTTGAGCCATCACAAGATGATGGACACACCGTGGATTACTCTTCGGTAGCCCGGCTCTGCCGGGGGTTGAGCCTCACAACTGGGCTAATGTGCCGTGCCCCCCCGGCAGAGCCGGGGCTGATTGATTTCCAGTATTGCTGCATACCCAAAACAACGGATCGGCCTTGCCAAAATCTGTTTTCTTGACACCTTGGCACACCGCCTGCTAGACTCTGGATATAAACTCAGGGCAGGGTTCTGGGCACGGTTGCGCCCAAATTCCTTTTCTGGGCTGCGCGGGCAGTTGGGCCACCGAAGGTTTCCACCCTTTGGCCGTTTTTCCTCATCTTCCCTCGCCCTGTTGATCGAGTGCTTTTGATGACGAGAGAGGCATTGGCCGATCGGCCAATGATTTTTCTGTTTCATCTCTTTTTTTCCGTTTCATTCCTGTTTTATGGAGGTCTTGTTATGGATGCTAAACGCACCCCAAGGCGGGCGTTCACGCTCGTCGAACTGCTGGTGGTCATCGCGATCATCGGCATCTTGGTAGCCTTGCTGCTGCCAGCCATTCAGGCTGCTCGCGAAGCAGCCCGCCGTAACCAGTGCATCAACAACATCAAACAGTTGATGATCGCACTCCAAAACCATCACGATACCAAGAAAACCTTCCCCATGGCGTCGACCGCGCCGCTCGTGCAAGGCAACCCGCCAAGCCAGTCGACTATTAAGTACGGCGAATTGGGTACGATCGGCACCGGCACTCCGCCCACTTGGTACGCCGGCCAAGATGGCGACGGCTACAGTTGGATCGTCCAGTGCCTCCCCTTCATGGAAGAAAGCACCGTGTACGATAAGTTGACGCAAACCGTCGGCACCACCCGCCGCGGCAAGCTCGAAGACGCGGCATTCGCCACATCGACCGCGGGGGCCACGCAAACCCCAGGCACGACTCCCAGTCCCACAAATCCTTATTTGTTTGCCACGAAGATTTCCGGTTTCGTCTGCCCGAGCTTTCCGGGTGACGAAGACGTGGGCGTCGGCAGTAGTGGCGCGGGCTTCCCGAACTGGGCTGCCACGGGTGGTACGAACAAGGCTGCAACGGGCAATTACATGGCGGTGGCTGCCACGCACTACGCGGGCCACACCTCGAACCATCTCGAAAGCAGCGGTTCGCCCACGACAGCCGGTTCGAATGCCGGCAAGAACTGCGCCACGGGCGCCTACTGCGGTAACGGTGCTTTGCCGTTCCCGGGCGTTGTCGGCGGCAAGGTTCAGAAAAACGGCCTCGGTATGCAAAGCCTTTCCGATGGCACCTCGAAGGTCGTCATGGTTACCGAAAGCCGCGAAGAGAACTCCACCTCGTGGTACAGCGGCTTGGCGTCGTACGTAGTTGGCATGTGGCCCAAAGGCTCCGCTGGTTCGCCGGTGGGTTCACCCGCCTCGACCACCAGCCCTATCTTCTGGACCTGCGGCACCAACGTCAACTGCGCAACGGCCCTCAACAAGGGCGATACGCGGGGTGACCTCACCAAGTTCTACCAAAGTGCCAGCACGATGGCGAACCCACACGGTGGTCAGAACAACAACCAACGCATCTGGGGCCCCAGCAGCCGGCACCCAAGCACGGTGATCCACGGCTATGCCGATAGCCACACCGAAGGCGTCACTGACAATATCGACAAAGACGTCTACATGGCCCTCATCACCCGCAACGGCCGCGAGGTGAATACCCAGCAGTAATCGGTTTACCGCTCGTTCTGTCTTCAGAACGTGTAATCTACGCACCGCCGTGGTGGAGCACTCCATCACGGCGGTGTTGCTTTTGGTGACGGCGCGGAACACAAACTAACGAACGCCCGGCCCAACAGACCGACTTATACTTACCGGCCCAAAGCGCCGGTCTGTATTTACCGGCCCTTTGGGCCGGGCACCGTCCACACGCTCGATAATTCTCCGACCCGAAACGGATCGGCTATCTACGTCGCGCTAATCGCGCTCGTAAGGGGCCATTCAATCGGCGGCCACTTCCGAAAAGCTCGCACAGCCTCCCCCCCTGCCCCCTCTCCCCTGCTCCCTGCCCCCCTTGCTCCCTCGCTGCCCCCTGCCCCCTGCCCCCACTCTCCCCTATATTCAAAGGCATGAGCCAGCCCGCAAAATTAGCTTTGGAAGATGGCACCGTGTTTACCGGCACCTCCATCGGTGCCGAGGGGGAAGTCGACGGCGAGGTCTGTTTCAATACCTCGATGACCGGCTATCAAGAAATCCTGACCGATCCGAGCTACCGCGGGCAAATCGTCACGATGACTTACCCGCAGATCGGCAACTACGGCGTGAATGCCGAGGACGTGGAAAGCCGGCGGCCCCACCTGGCCGGGTTCATCGTGCGAGAGCACAGCCGCACCCAAAGCAACTTTCGTTCCGAGCGAAGCCTCAGCGAGTACCTGCGCCAATGGGGCATCGTGGCGATCGAATCGATCGATACGCGGGCACTCGTCCGCCGCTTGCGTTCGCGCGGGGCACTCAAGGGGGTGATCTCCACGATCGACCTCGACGATGCAAGCCTCGTCGCCAAGGCGAAGGCCAGCCCAGGCCTCGTCGGCCGCGACCTCGTGCGCGAGGTACTGCCCGATCAACCCTTCGAATGGCATGAGCCGCTGAGTTCGTGGACGCACTTAAATGGTCGAGGGTCGAAGGGCGAGGGGCGAGGGCCAAACCCTGCTGGCAGTGTGAATGGCGATGCGACCGCGCCGGCTGGTGGGCCGCATGTGGTGGCACTCGATTTCGGCATGAAGTGGAACATCCCCCGGCACTTGGTTGATCTGGGCTGCCGCGTAACGATTCTGCCCGGCACGGCCACGGCCGCGGAAGTGCTGGGGCACAACCCCGACGGCGTGTTCCTCTCGAACGGCCCCGGCGACCCCGAGCCGCTCGAGTACGCAATCAACACCATCCGCGGCGTGTTGGGCCAACGCCCCGTTTTCGGCATCTGCCTGGGCCACCAACTGCTGGGCCTGGCCTGCGGGGCGCAAACCTTCAAACTGAAATTCGGCCACCGCGGCGCGAATCACCCCGTGCAGAACTTGGATACGGGGCTCGTGGAAATCACCTCGCAGAACCACGGTTTTGCCGTCGCCGAGGACTCATTGCCTCCGCTCCTGCGCGTGACGCATCGCAGCCTGAACGACGGCACGATCGAAGGCCTCGCCCACCGCGAACTGGCCGCCTTCAGTGTGCAGTACCACCCCGAAGCCTCGGCCGGCCCCCACGATAGCCACTATCTCTTCCAGCAATTCCTGGATTCAATGCGTGCCGAAGTTGTGTTGTAGGCTAACTTATCAATTGCTAAATCAAACCACAAAGAACACAAAGAACACATAGAGAAAGTAGACTGGATTCACAGGATGAACTGAATCTCAAGGCCCGTGGCGCATTCGGCTCATCCTGTCTTTCCTGACAAGAAGATGTCTTGTCTTTGTGTACTTCGTGTTCTTTGTGGTTTATCCACTTAGGGCTATGGGCTAAATGGCTTTGTTGTTCGAAAGCAGGGTCATCATTTCGATTGCCGCGAAGGCCTTGTGTGGCGGGTGATTGGGCTGATCGCGCAGCGATTGCCACACGGTTTCGGCATGTCGCACGTATTGCTGCCGCGATTCCTCGACGAGCGTTTCGCCCAACTCCGCGCGCGTTTGTTCCCAGGCCCTCGCGGCGCTGTCGAGTGCCGTGGCATCGCCGTTGATGGCGGCGAAGATCAGGTCGTCCAACCATTCAAGGCGGGCCGTTAGTTCTTGCTCCGGTTCGTGCATGGCGTGTGGGATATCGAAAACCGCCGACTTCCGCCGGCAGATCGTTTCGGGGGTAATGTGAGTTCGCAAGGTGGTGGGTTCGCAATCGTGTGAATGCGTTCAAGAACGCGCGCCGCAGAGCCGCGCCGCGAGACCCGGCTTGTTCCAGTTCTCATCCAGTTCGGTCATCAACCAACCGAACGGTTCGAGTATGCCGTGCGGCTCGATCCGCAGCGGCACGCTTTGGCGGCGTCCGAAGCAATCGCGCAAGCCCGTGGCTCCGGTGGCCGAACATGCGAATACTTCGTGCCGCGGGAAGCGTGAGCGGCAATCGGCCCACAACGCCGTTGCGTGGGCTTCGGCAAATTCTCGCGGGTTTTCTTGTAAGCCATCGCAACGATCGCTCTTGGTTAAGATCAGGGCCAACGGACGCCGTTCGATTCGCGCTTGCATCCAGCCACGCGTTTGCTCGTCGCGGAGTTCGCCCATCAGCGAAAGCAGCTTGAGCGTGACAAAATCGTGCGTGTGGTCGCCAGCCTGCAGCAGCTCGGCATCCGCCAGCACCACAACCGCCGCACACTTCGCCAACAGCGCGCGAATCGCCGGGTAGCGATTGGCCCGATCGGTTTCGGTGGCCAACGCCTCGCCCGAAATATCCGGGATCACCAGCTCCAGCGGGCGACGCTTCCGCCGACAATTGAATTGACCATGCACCCAATGCCAATGTTCGGGGTTGGCTACCGTTTTTTCCGGAAACCACCCCGTGGCTAGCGCCGTGGTCGTCGTCTGTTGCAGCGAGATCGAAAGCGGCCCGCGCGCCGTCGTCCGCATCAGCCCAACGTGGCGGGTGAGCAGGTCCATCAGCAGGCCAAGGTACACCGTCTTGCCCGCCCCGCTGGCCCCAATCACCGCAACGAAATGCGGCTTCCGCTTCAGCGAACGCACATTATGCGCAAGCGACATCGGCGACTGGCAGTTGCGACACCGACTCGCCGAGCAACAATTCTCGTAATCGCACACAAGGCACGGCATCGGCACCGCCTGCTCGGCCAACAGATACGTTTCTAGCGGCAATTGAGCAAGGTAAGACATGGAATGGTGGAGGGTGGAAGGTGGAGGGTGGAGGCCGCCAGGCCACGCATCGCCTGGAAGAAGCCTACTTATCGAACGGAATCGTATTAGACGCTGTGACTA
>JADZFK010000087.1 GCA_020849945.1 Pirellulales bacterium
ATATTGCGCGTATTGCAACGGGCGCGGAAACGTGGTTTTGGATGCAATAATCGGCGAGTTTTGCGAGGGGGGCCTCGCGATTCTGCCGGGAATTGCAGCGTTTTCCGGGGTGGGGTTGTTGCAATAATCGATGATTTTGCTCATGGTTGCGAACATTTAACCGCGGGGGTGGGTGATCGTCGTTGGTTGGGTGCTTCGCCGAGCCCCCGGTCATTGACCGGGGGCTAAATGGGGCGATTGCACACGATGCGCCACGGCGCGTGTGCCCGATGTGGGGGCGTGTGGAAAGGATGAATTGTCAAAGAGCCGTTGGCCGCTGGTTCGGCGTACGGGCATCTTAGCAGAATACGGTACACGTTTCCACTAAAATTATTGGCCACTTCGTTGAATAAGGCACTATTGCGTTTCTATCTGTCCTTCCACGCGGATATCTCCGGAATTGCGAACCACGGCCCCGGAGCAGTCGAGCAAATTGATAACTGGAACCGCGCTGCCGGCCAACTGCACATCGAGGCCATCGATGGTCAAGCCTTCAACGTTCTTGACGGAGTTGCGCAACTCGGACTGATCGACGCGCAATCGCACATCTCGCAGGTTCAGTCCCACCGCATCGTGGATAGATAGGCCGTTCGCCGGCGTCTCTGCGTCTTTGCCGAGCGTGATATTGATGTTATTCAGTTGCACATTTTCGATCGGATGGTCGGGAAGGCCGGAGATTTTGCAACCAGACCAGGAGTTGGTGGCTACGATGTTGCTCAAGATGACGTTGCGGAGGATGCCCGGGGCCGGTTTCGGCATGGTATCGTTGTAGGACCGCCCGCGGTCCTCGATCTTCATACTGATTGGCGAGCAAACTCCGTCGAGGGTGATATTCGAGATGGTCACGTTCTCCAACGTACCGCCGTCGTACAGATCGAAGGCGATGCCGCGGCCCGCACGGCTGGAACTGGCCAGCGCGGGATCCTTGCCGATGCGCTTCGTCGCGGCGGGCGAAAAAACCACGCAGTTGGAAATCGTAATGTTGCGAAAACCGCCCGTGGACTCGGTTCCCATCTTCAACGCGGCACAATGGCTGCTAAGCACACAGTTGGTGATCGTCACATTCTCGCACGGGCGGTCGCCGCTGCTCTTCATCACAATGGCGTCGTCATCCGAATCGATGACGCAATCCGAAACGACGAAGTCGCGGCATCCGTCAATATCCACGCCGTCGTTGTTGATATTGGTGTGGTTGTACACCGTAATTTGGTGGATCCGGACCCGTTGACAGGCCAGGTAATGCTGCATCCACATGGCCGATTCACGCAACGCGACATCTCGGACCAGAACGTCTCGGCATTGAATCATACGAATCAAGAACGGACGGCGCATACGCCCGTTGATGGGGAAGCTCGAAGCGTTGCCGTCGATCGTTCCCTGGCCACAGATCGAAACATTCTCCACGTCGGCACCATAGATCAGGCTTCGCGCTGTGTATTTCGCCGTATACGTGGGGACTTTGGAAACCCTTTCGGGATAATCGGCAAGGTTGGCACTGCCCAACAAACGGCAGCCGGCCTCAAGCTTCAACGTAACGTGGCTGCGGAGTTCAATGGTGCCGCTCAGCCAAGTGCCGGGCGGAAAGTAGACCGTTCCGCCGCCGCTGGCCGCACACTGGTCGATGGCCTTTTGGATTGCGACGGTGCAGATTGTCTTGCCGTCGGAGACAGCACCATGATCGCGGATGTCGAAATGTTCAGCGGCATGGGCTGCCGCTGCAATCATGCAAAACAATGTTGCCCGTGAGAACATGGACATCCCACGTGTAAACGTTTTCAAAAGCGAATCGTTCATTTCATCGATCATCATGAACCGAACCTTTCTGGATAGCCCGGATGGGAAAACAAAGGTGTCAGAATTCGGATTGGTCATAGTAAATTGGTCTTATGTCAGTAGCCATTTCAGAAATGCCCCAATCTCAAATGGCCAATGGCCCACGGCAAATCACCTCTTCCTCCGTGCCCGCAAATCGTGGCACGGACTTTAGTCCGTGCAGCCTGCTCCGCGCGAATCATATCACGGACTAAAGTCCGGGCCACTACGCTCTCGCCCGACCCGAGTTCTCCGCCGCGCTTCCGCGCTTTTGCGTGAAACTCCTTCCAAGATTGCGTTTCACCAGTGTCTCTGATCGGGTTCCGAGGCAGGGTTTGGAGGTTGGCCGCGGATTAGTTCGGCTTCTCGCCCGGCGCTCTGCGCGAGTGGTATCGCTCCATCGCTGCCAGCGGGTCCCAGTTTCGGTAAGCGGCATTGTACTTGATCCACATCACCGCCAGCACCCAGTCGTTGGTAAGCGAGTCGACGTATTCCCGCCGTGCCCGCCACGCCGCCAGCGCACGATCGAACGCCGCCATGTCCGCGTGTTCCGGAGGCACGACCGTTCCCTTTAATCGCCAGCCCGCCTCCAGCAATACGAGCGATGCTTCCGCCGCCGCGGTCATGCGTTCCAGGTAACCGAGCCCCTGTTGTAGGAACTCCACCCGCCGCCGCTCGTCGCCCTCCGCCAGGCGATGCGCCTCGTTCAAGTGGCGCCGGCCTTGCGCCAATACCTCGGGCGGAAACATCGCGACGACCGCACGGTACTGGCCCGGCTCGACACGCTCCAATAAGAGGCCCGAATCGCTGCCGGTAAAGCGACTCTCCAACAAATCATAGTATTGGGTCACCGCCACGGCGGCGCGGCCGAAACCCGCCGCAATGTATTCTCGCCGAATCTGCCCGGCCTCCAGCGAGGGATCCCACAACAGTTTACCGAGCAGGTAGTAGTTAAGCCCGTTCAGCGCGTAGCCGCTGCCGTGCTGCGTTTGGAAGTAGCGCGTCGAGAGGCCCTGCGACCGCCGCACCGTCTCCTCGACCAACGCTGGGGTCAATCGCGGCAGATCCGGCCACCCGCCCTGGATGAAGTAATCGTAGATTGCCAACTTCTCCGCGCCGCTCTTGCACCAGCGAGAGAGCCGTGCAAAGTCCTCCTCCGCAACCTCGCGGTCCAGGTGCCGACCGGTCTGCAACGTGTATTGAATAATCAAATTGGGGGCCGGCTGAACACGGCTTGGCGGTTCCTTGTACTGGGCGTAGGCGTAGAGGATCAATTGCTTTTCGGGATGTGTACGCATCACTTCCTTCGCCACCGTGTTGGCGAAAGTCAGTACGCGATCCGTGAGCGCGCGCTGCCGACCACCCTTACCAAGTTCGACATCCGCCTCGCCGAACACCGACTGTCCGCTATCCAGCTCGCGGCAATGCTCGCATTCACAGAAAGCACTGCCATCGTTGAGACCGATCGAGAAGGCGTCGTACTGTGGATGCTCGGCAAAGAACCGATTGATGTAATCGACCGTAATGCGGATCACATCGGGATGAGTCGTACAGGGTTGACAGCCATGCTTGCCATCGAAACGTTTCCCGTCGGCGTCTCGCTTTCCATTCACCATGGCGAAGTACTCAGGATGCTCATTCCCATACTTCGCCGGCGGCAGGATGTCTGCAAAGGCGTGCCCGCCATAGGTTTTGATGCCGCCGAAACGGTTGTGCATCTCCCACTCGGCCTGCTGCCGCTGGTGTTCGCGGGTGACGCCCAGTTGTCGCTCGGCCTCCCACTTGTCCCAGCCCTTCCCTTCATCCGAGCCCCGCCTGCCCCACAGGGGTCCGCCCGGCCCCAGATCGCGCCAGCGGAAGGCCGGCTCCTGCACTTGCCATGTGGCCTCGACGGCCAGATCGCGATGCGTGGGCACGACCTCTCCAAGTGGTCCTGGCCACAACCATCGCGCGCCGACAAACTGCTCCAGAAACGCGTACACGGCAAAGGCGGTGCCCTGCCGCCCGTTGCCTGCCAAGAGCAGGTCGCCCGCGGTCGTGCTCTCGATCAGGAAGCCGTCCGGCGCCAACGCCTCGATGCGTGCGCGGTCTGTTTTCGGCAGTGCGCTGGCCCCTACCAGGATGCGTGGATGCGGTCCCTCGTGGGCCACCGAGAACGCCGCCCCGGTGGAACGCATGAGATACTGGCGCAACTCCGATGCCGCCGCCTTTTCCGCCGTGGTCGCATCCGCTCCGACGACGATCGTCGCCATTGGCGTTCCGTTGGAGGCCAGCGTCACGCGCGCCGGCATGTGGTGATTGATCAGCGAGGAGACACGCTGGTGCCATACGTCGATGCTCAGCCTCGACTGGGTCGCCTGCCAGGCCTCGGGGGTGAAGACCGAAAGTTGCTCCCGCGTCAGCCCCGGAATATCCTGCCCCAGCGCCAACGTGCCGTCTTCGCGCGCCTCGGTAGCATAATAGCGGTCCACTTCCACGCCCTTGGCCTTGGCCCAGTCGCCGATGCGCGATGTTGGCATGGTTTCGATCTCCCGCGCCGTCCAGTTGGGCAGGTCGATCTGCTTGTCCAACCACTGCACCACCGGCCGCGTCACAAAATAGGGGCGGTGCGAGGTTCCCTTCAGGAATCCGATTTCAAACGGTGCCGTTTCCGATCCGATTAGTTCTGCGGTGCGTCTTTGCAGGTCCGCGAAGAACTCTGGCGCGTTGGCGGGGATCTGCACGACCTCATCCGCCAGGCCGTTGTAGACCAGCGTTGGGCCGTGCTGCGCGCGCAGGGCATACAGGATCGCCGGCAGGTCGCCCAGCGGACGCAGGGCTTGGAACGGATATCCGGCGCAGAGGGGCTTGGCGTTATCCCACACGCCACCCGGCGGATCCCAGTTGCCGCCGCCCACCAGCGCCTCTGCGGCCAGCCGTGGTTCCAGGGCTCCCGCGAATCCCAGCACGACCGATCCCAACGAATAGCCCATCGCTCCGATGCGTGCCGGGTCTACGTCTGGCCGGATGGCGAGAAACCGTACCGCCTGCCGCAGGTCGGCGACCATCTGCCCGGCCATGTAACAACCCAGCTCCAAATTGGCGGGCTTTAGATGGTCGTGTGCCCGTGTGCCCGAGCGTCGGCCCGGGTTTCGTTCGCCCTCGCCAAGCGGATCGTAGGTGAGCACAACCGCCCCCCCGCGCGCGAACAAGATGCCGGCGTAGTTGGCGTACCAGGAGTACTTGTCGCCGCCGTGCCCGTTCACCACGATCAGCCCGGGTGCCTTGGCTGGAATTTGTGTGGGGCGATACACAATGGCGGGAATCCGCATGCCGTAGAGCGTGTCGAAGCTCCATCGTTCCACCGTGATGCCTGGTTCCGCTTCGAAGCGTCCGTGGAATTGCGGCCGCAGCGGCGGCAACTCGGCCGGCAAATGGAACGTTTCTTGGATGTCGCCCCGCCATTGCCCGAACGATTCCGAAGAAGCCGTTTCGGCGGCTCGAAGGGGAAGGCCCGCGCACCCGAGCCACGACACGACGAGCAGGTAAAGGCTCGAGATGGGCTTCCACTTGCTAGTCGATCTCATGCACTTCATCCACTGGGGAGCCGAAAAGGGGTCAGAACTTATTTATTTTGTGAAAAAGAGATTTGACCCTTTTTCCGCATGTGTGTAACCGTCATTTCTCGGTTAACACAAAGGAAAAACTATTGTCGTTCGAGTTTGCCGACACGGTAGCCGTCAGCGTGCTATTGGCATTATAACGCGCCGGGATGTAGTCAATCCGTGTGGGCGAGCCCATTTCATTGTCAGGTGGGCCTGGGCGGCTGGCGTGGATTTCGACCCGCTTCTTCCCCTTTGCCGCTGGAAAGGAGAATTTACCATCGGTGATCTTGCCTGCGTCCGGCGCGGCATCGCCCTCCACGGCGAGCAAGACGATGTCGCCACGCTCGATGGGCTCGCCACCGAACGTTGCCGTGCCAGAGACCTGGACTTTGTTCGAGTGAGAGCCTGCGCAGCCGATAAGCGATGCTAACGCAACAAGAAACAGTTTGAGATAACACTTCCCGCGCATCACGAATTACTTCTCCAGTGTGTAGCGGCGATTGAGTACCGGCGTTACAAGTCGCCGGTGATTTCTTCGCCATTTCGACTGCCGACGGCTTTGAATGAGGCAACATCCACCGAGTCGGCCACGAAGCGAGTTGAGCTGTCCACGAAGCCCACGCAAACTCCCCCGGGGTGGTAGCTGCGTGCCGACATGAAGACATTCATATCCGTCCAGATACACGGCGCGCGTGGCGCCGGAACGGTTGAGCACCAGCGAAGCTGGTCGGGCACCATTGTATTCGGAGGAATACGTGTGCTGAACAGTATTCCGCCCGGCCAAGGGTTGTAGTAGCGCCCGCGCATATCGTCATCGACGGTGTCCTCGGTCAGAATCAGCTCGCTGATGGCGGCTGTTTTTGAGGTGCCATCTGTTACGTCTTTGATCTTCACGAGGCCAACGAAAAACGTGCCATTGAGCTTGCCGCTACTGAGCGGGCCGGTGGGATTAAAATAGTCGTTACCAGCACATGCGACGACGTTGCCGTGGAATCCTTGCGTCGGCGCTTTGGATGCGCCCGTGGTGAACGTGTTGATCTTGGGGTTCAACGGATCGCTAGGACACATCAGCGGCGGCACGATCGTTTGGTTTTTCAGATAGGCAACCGTGTTCGAGCCGCCGGCGGCGTAGAATTCCGCCAAGTCGCTGAACAGCGTATTTTCCTCGAAGAACGGAAGCGTATCGTGCATCCAGCAGCGGCGGATCTTTGGCGCTCCCGGAATCGGCGGCACCTGGCGCGCACCTGTACTATCATCAATGTAGTTGTAGCTGCCAGGCGGAAAGTAATTACGCGTGTTGTGATGTCCGTGAAACGCCACGAGCACTTGCCGAAAGTTGTTCGTGCATTGCGTGCGTCGGGCGGCCTCGCGTGCCGACTGGACGGCTGGCAGCAACAATGCCACGAGGATTCCGATGATGGCAATCACGACCAGCAGTTCCACTAAGGTGAAACCATGTCGGCCAGTAGGTCCGCCGAGCCGAGGCGGACTTGGGGAATTTCGGATTGCGGATTTCCGATTGCGGATTGAGAGCCGCTTGTGGGAAAGAGGATCGGTTAATGAACCATGCAACGCGAAGAAAGGGGACGCTTGCAATTCCGGTGGCATCGATCCTGGATTCCCCACCAAGTCGTCACGAGATTGCATTTTGCCGTTTGGCAATCCGAAATCCGAAATCCGAAATCCACAATAGGCACAGTCCACTCGGCTCGCGGCCCCTACATAGCTAAATGCGGACGATGGAGGCCTTAGTCCGCGCAATCGGGCCTTCTGGCAACCGGGCCATGTGATCCACCTTGTCATGGTCGCTCGCATATGCGGGAAAACACTTTTCGTAAATTACGGCGGTTGCGAAGGCGTGACCGCGAGGGCACTGCCCCGTGCCCTCGTTGGCCACGTCATGCTTCAGCGCTGAAGCTTTCGGCTGGCCAGTCCTGCGAGCAAAACTGCCAATAGGAGCGTACAGGCGGCAGGCTCCGGAACGGCCGAAACTGTGCCGAGGCCACTGCCAGCGCCTGAGCCTGTACCAAAGTACTGTCGCCAGGTGGCGTATCCGTTAGGGTTTCCGCTATCGTGTTTGCGCCAATAGACGTAGTCGGCGGCATCGACTATGTGGTCGCCGTTGTAGTCACCCGGAAGGTTTGCGGAATCCGTTGCGAGAACAATGTTGCCAGTAGTACCGCCGGTTGAGACAACCGACAGACTATGAGAATAGCCGGGGTCGATGCCGGTAACGTTGATTGAGTTGATATTGAATGAGCCAAAATTCGAGTCGTCGAAACTCGCCAAGACCCAGCTTCCAGCGACAGCGAGATCGCCGCCACCCGCGGCATCGACATCGAGCGTTAGCAAGGTGGAGATGGTCGACAAATCCAGCATTCCCACAATGTCCAAGAAGTCGCTGCCAGCACCGGCTGAGTGTGCCCCGGCAGAATTCTCCAGCTCGAAGTTCAGGTTCGCATTATCCTTCAATACGAGGCCACCGACCGAAAAAGTGCCAACACTGGCACCGGGGGCAATCGCGGCGTCGCCATAGACGGTGACGGTCGAATTCAGGACAGACCCCGTTCCGCCGAGAGAACCGGCGTTGACCGTGGTTGGGCCGGAATACGTATTCGTGCCATTCAGTGTTAGCTTATTGGTACCCAGCTTGACGAGTCCGATGGAGTTAGAGCCGCCATTGGTATCTGCAATTACTGGGTTGTAGACAAACTCGCTGCCGCTGGCGTTTGTGGTGTCTAAGCCGATGAAAGAACCACTTTGGAAACCGCCGGTCGCGGTGCCGAGGGCGCTGAGCGTCGTGATATCCGTGTCGATGAATTCCCCGGTCCCGCCAACATTGAACGCAGCGGTCGCATCGCTGTTAACGGTGATCTTGGCATCTGTCCAGCTTGCGGGCGCACTGTTGTAAAGCGAAGCGCGACGCGCGAAATGCAGTGTGCCAGCTTCAATGATGGTGACGCCCGTGTATGAATTCGTACCGCTTAAGATTTGCGTTCCGGTTCCAGTTTTTGTGACATTCAAAAACCGAGCGGTTGTTCTGTCTGCGAGACCTCCGCCGTAGTTGTAACCGGTCGCATCTCCGGCGCCCAACGTCAGCTTGCGGCTGCCGCCAGAATTGATTGGACGGAGCTTGGCCCCAGCCACGCCGGTTAATCCGTTAATCGTTTCGTCAGCGCCCAAGAGAAGATAGGCGCCGTTCCCAACCGAAACGTTGCCTTTTCCGGGTCCGTCCGGGATTGCATATCCGTTGTGAAAGGCAATCGAACTGGACGTAATAATCGTATCACCCGAGTAGGTGTTGTTGCCGTGCACATTGTACGAGTTTACGGCGGCATTACCATTGAATGTGATTGATCTCGGGCCGCCCGTATCGCTAATTGTCCCCATCAGATTGAATTGAAACGATGCCGTCGTCGCATTGTGGTTGAGCGTCAAGTTATCAGCCAGCACGATGGGGGCGTTGATGACCGTGTCGCCCGTTCCACCAGCAATGCGGGTAATGGATGCGCCGCTCCCACCGTTGTCGAACGTCAGCGAGGTGCCGCCGGAATTGATCGTTGTCTTGAACGTGCCGGTCGACGAGCCGAACGTCAGCGAGCCAATCGCAATCTCCTGGTTGAGATTCACAACCTGGTCGCCAGCCAAAGCAAGGCCCATATTGGCGGTGTCGGCCGTGGCATTGGGAAACGCACCGCCGGCACCCGTGCCCCAGTTATCCTCCGGACCGCTGTTGTCCCAATTGAAAGTGCCCGCTCCCGTGGGCGTCCAGGCGTAGTCGGTTGCATGTGCGCTGGCGAGCGCAGCGAACATCGCCCCCAAAGTTAACGTCAATCCCAAAACCGCTCTTAGAAAATTGAGGCCGTCCGCGATCTCGGAGGTCGAAATCCCATTCGCGTTTTCAAGGTGCGAATACCGATACTTTTTCAGACATTTCATTACTTGAGACTCCCAAAGATGTGATGAAAGCTTGGAGTATGCCAAGACGCTTGCCAATTTCCTCTTCATTGCTCGGGGATCCCCTTCCATGGAGTCTGGATCAATCGTTCTTCCCAGGCCGAGGAGCCGGGGGCTCCGTATTTCGTTTAGCAACCGCCACCGCAGCGATGCCGTACATGGAAACACTTCGCTCGGCCGGGTCATAGTGCTGGAGCGAACCGAGTGTAACCGTTCCAGCGGTGGAAACTTGCTTGCGCCAAATGGAATAGCTATAGTCGACGTGGTCGCCAGGCCCCTTACCCAACCTCTTGCGGCTCGGGTGATGCAGAGGCGGGCTCATATCTAGAGCGATCACTTGCGTGGTGTCTACGAAGTCCTTCTTCAGCCATTCGGCTGGGTCAACCCGCTTGTCCCAAAATAGATAAAGATCGACCGGCTGCGACACTTCTACCGACATTTGAAAGGATTGTTGCTTGTAATCGTTGAAGGTCTTCACGTAATCGGCACCAAGGAGGAACTCGGGCATACCAGCCTTGTCGATGCCATTCCACTCATAGGGCCGATCGACATAAGCGACCGAGTCTTCTTGCAAGCCCGCTTGGACGATCTCGTAGAACTGCTTGGTATCCTTCGCGTGAAGCGTATCGGAAACCTTGACAATTAAGGGCATATCGTGGGTCGTGGGAACTTGCGAGGAGCGTCGATAGGTGGCCGTTCGGCCGGTGCTGATTGACATGATGCGGTCCAGTTGCCCATCTTTGCCGAAGCTTACTCCTTCGCCGCCGATGAGTCGCTCGACTACCGGAATGTTCGCGGAGCCTTGCCGCCGGAGATCGACTTCGCCCTGGAAGACCACGAGATCGCTGACATCGCGGTCGGTAACTTCGACACCAAACTCGGTGCCAAGATCAGTCACTTCGCCATGCGGTGTGGCAACAACAAAACCGTAACCAGTTGGCTCGGTGACACGAACGCGGATACGGCCCTGGGTGACATTCAACCGCATCGGAGTCACCAATTCAAAATCCGCCGGGCCATCGACGACGAGATGCCCCACGCCCGTAATCGCTATACGCATGGTTCCCGCATCAACGCCGATTTTGCCGATACCCAAGGTGGAGGGCGAACTGGTCGAATCTTGGCTGGAGACATCGACTGAATCAGCAAGCTCGAATCGACGATTGCCATTCGAATGGTTCCATAACCATGCTGTTACCATCACCGCTATGGCTGCCGATACAGCAACACCCCAGGCAGCCAGTCGACGAGAGAGTCGGCGGCGTGATCGGCACGATAGGCGAGTGGCGTTATCGGAAGAGCCACAACCATGCCGCCCCGACCCTGCCACTTGGCAGCCTGGCGATTCGACCGCATCACTCTCCGCGCCGCTCGGCGCGGCGTGCTCAACGAGGCCCGTTCCGATGGCAGCTAGCGAAGCGGCCACGTTTTGGTCCGCCGACCAGCGGATAACTCCTATTTGAAGCAACAACTTGCCCGCGTACGCTTGCAACTCGGCATCCTCTAACATCAGTTCATTCAAGCGCGCAATCTGCGGTTCCGTAGCCTCGCCCGCCCCAGCGATGACAAGAAGCTCGCGAAGCTCGCGCTGTTTGTTACGTAGCTCGTCCATGTCCACCCTCCACCGAACCGATGCGGTATATACAGCGATGAAGCTGTTCGTGAATACGACTCAGTGCGCGGTAGACCGAATGGACCGACCGCGATTCCATTTGTGCAATTTGCTTGGGTGCCTGCTCCTGAAAGTAACGCAATTCAATTAACCGGCGGTCTTCCACACTGAGTCGCTCGAGGCAATTGCGAAGCGACTGCTCGGCCAATGAGGCCTGTTCTTCGTTTGCAAGCAGATGTGCCGCGAACTGAGGGATCACGACATCGGAGAAGACTTTCACCCGCTTCGTGTTGTGGCGGTGCCGCAGCACTTCGTAATAGGCGATCTGGCAAGACCAAGCCCAGAAACTGCTTCCAGGCGCGAAGTCGCCGCGCTTCTTCCACAGGGCTAGGCTCGTGTTCTGAAACACGTCGTCGGCGTCTTGGGAATAGACGGTGAGCGCGAGGATAAAGGAGTAGATTCGGCGAGAATATCGCGAATAGAGCGAGATAAACTCGTCGTCAAGCGTGGATTCGTTATGGAAAGTATCCACTTTACACCTTATCTCTGCCGCCTCGGCCGCCGCCGACACCGCACTTGATGGACGAAATGAAAGACCGATTAATACGCCCTTCCGCCTAAGCCAGTAAGAGCCTATACCAGAACCGTCCACAGAAAGGGGAGCAGGCACATTTCGCCACGCAGACTACGCAAAATGAGCCAGTTCCCAACGGTTCTGGGAATAGCTTTAAGTAAACCAACCATCACACCCTATTTTTGCGCGCCAAATCTTATTTTTCCGCACTTCCCGAGGAAAGCCAAACTCTTGCCGATCGTTGTGTTCCGCCCTGGCACCATGTTAGAAAGCCCAGTTCGAGCACGATGGCGGAGATGCGAAAAGGAGGCACAACGGAATGGCATCAACCTAGCGTGTAACCTCTGAAGTTTTCGTGGGTTCGTTACGCTACCACGGAAGGCGGATCAGTCGGTTTTGAAAAGCCGGGGCTTCCGGTACGAATGTGGGGGAGGGAACGAACCTCTCCCCCATCACAACCCCCATCACAGACCCAGCCATGGTGCTCAGTATTGTGGATGCCGTGGCCACGATCAAGCGGAACGTGGCCGAGTGTTTGACCGCGGAATCGATCCAGGAGGCGTGTCGCCAAGTCGGTCATGCGTGGCGGGAGCGCGAGTTGAGTCCGGCCGCGACGATCTGGGCGTTTTTGCTGCAGGTGCTGCACGGCAACACGGCCTGCACACACGTTGTTCGCCTAGCGCAATTGTCTTGCTCGGCAGCCGCTTATTACGGCGCTCGCGCGCGGCTGCCACTGGCGGTGTACCAGCAGATTCTCCAGCAGACCTCGCGGGCGGCGAGACAATTGTTTCGCAAGCCTTCGTAGCGAGGGAACGCCCGCCGAAATCGTCACCTACACATACGACGAGTTTGGCCGCCAAGCAACCGTCACGTTCAATCACGGCGGCGGCAACATCGA
>JADZFK010000088.1 GCA_020849945.1 Pirellulales bacterium
CCAACCCTCCCCAACCAACCCTCATCGTACCTGCCGTCTCGCGTGGCCGGAAGTGGCCCTGACTGCCGCAGGGCCGTACCGTCTTTCACTATGGGCCGAGAAGTAGGTGCCGCGAGGGTAGGTGCCGCGAGCCGATCGGCACAATCAACCGCAGCAGTTGCAAATTGGGTCGTCCCAAGTCCCGCTCCGCTCGCGGGACCTACTCGTCGACACAAACTAACGCCTAACGACTAACGACTTACGACTAACGCCTTCTAACCGGCCCGCGATGGCCAACAATCGTGGTAGATGGCGCGGCGTTTCGAGCACCGCTGCCGCGCCTGCTTCGCGCAGCGCATCGACGACCCCCGCAACCGTTTCTTCGGTTTCGGGCACGGTATCGGTTGTGGTGAATCGATCGGCGGGCAAGACCACGGCAATCGGTGTGGGCCACCGGCTTGCACGCGTAAGGAGCTCGAGCGAGGCGTGGAAACTCTCGCGTGTTACTTCGAGTACGGCCAACTCGATCTCCCCCGTCGCAAGGGCTGCTTCCAATTCGGCGAGCGATCGCGTTTGGAGAATGCGACCCGGCGGCGCGGAAGGCCCCATGTGGCGTTTGTGCCGCAACCCCGCCACGTGCAGGGCGGCCGCCAGCCTGCCTTTCGATTCGCACACAACCCACCGCCGCTTGTTCATTCGCCCGGCTCCTTATCGCCCGGCTCCCTTTCGATTAGCTCCCTTTCGCTCGATTCCTCTTCAATGAACTCGGGCGGTTCTCCGGCGAGGGCCTCGACGTCGCCCCCCGCCAACCCCAACTGCACCAAACGGCGGTAGAGCCTGGGGCGTGTCATGCCGAGTAGCGCGGCCGCCCCGCTCTTGTTGCCTTTGGCTCGCGCGAGCGCACGCTCGATCGCCTCGCGTTCGACGCGAGCGAGCAGTTCATCGAGCACGATCTTCTCCGGCTCGCGGCGCGGATACGCGGCCGCCCATTCGGCATGATGGATCACGGGCGGCAGGTCGCTAGTCGCCAGCCCATGCGAGCCGCACGCCGCATGCGCGGTTTCAATCACCTGCTGCAATTGAGCCAACTCACCCGGCCAACTGTACAGCGCGAGGGCATCGAGCGCCTCGGGCCGCAGCGACCCCACCTGCTTCTCGCTTCCCCGATTGCATGTCTCCAAAAAGTACTGCGCAAGAATCGGCAAGTCCTCGATCCGTTCGGCAAGCGGCGGCAGGTGAATCGCCAAGGTCGAAAGCAGATCGACCAACGCGGGCAACACGCCACAACCGCTCCTCGCAAGCTCCTCCGATACGCTGTGTTCTTCCAATGGCTCGCCGGGTAGCTCTTGCAATTCCATCGGATGAGGCTCTCGCGACTGCTCGCGCGGCTGCCGAATGAAAGACGACCGCGACTCGGCGTTCCCACGTGGATCGCACGTCGCGATGACTCGGGCCGCCAACTCTTTCTTTCGCAGCAGCTCGACCATCGCCGATTGAATGGCCGCGGGCATCGCTTCCAGATTCTCCAGCAGCAGTGTGGGAAGAAGGTCGGCCGGAGTCGCTCGGCCGGGCCGAAGGCGTTCGCGCGTGCGCTCCCACAGGTCCTCGGTGAGCAAGTCGCAATCGACGGGCCAGAGAACCGCGTCGTGGGTTCTTCCGCCCGCCGCATGGTAGTGAATTGCCCGACCCACGTGCGACCTGCCGCTGCCTCGCTTGCCGAGGATGAGCACATTGGCAACGCGGGCCGCCGCAACTTCAACTTGTGCCCGCACCTTGTGCATGGCTTCGCTGGAACCCAACAGCGAACGGATCGAGTACCGCCGCGATTGCTGATCGCGAAACTGGCGGATCGTTCGATGCAGCTCGTCGGCCGTGGGGTCTTGGGTCGCATGGGCGGCGACCTGGTGAGACGCCAGGTCCTCGCCCGACATAAGCACCAGCACGCCATACTCCCCACCCGACAAAGCTCCGCCCGCCTTCCGCTTACTGCCCACGAGCGCGATCGGAATGAACTCGGCTGCCCGGTGCCGCAAGCGGCCATCGCGGCCTTGGCAGCTCAACGTGCCGTGGCTGGCCTGGCCGGCCATCGCACTGGGCGGCGGGCACAGGTCGGTCAGCGGCGACACCTCGGCTCGCCGCGAATCGTGCTCCCCAGGCGCTTCCGAATGGAACTCGACACGGCGCCCAACGATCCGCCGCGGCTCCAAATCGACCCAGGCCGACAACGACGGATTCGCGTAGACGATCCGCCACTGCGCATCCACCGTATAAATTGGGCGCGCACTTTCATCGAACAACTTGGCCAACGAATCCACCTTCGCACTTCGAGACGCCATCTCTTCAGCCTGCACGATCGTGCAACCGAGTGCAAGTGACGCACGCGAACTTCCAGGACCAATCCGTTATTCATGTTCGGGGCAGCAAGGACTCACGAACCCGAAGTGTCAGCAAGGGAATGTGTGCTTATTCCCTCGCTGACGCTTCGGGCTGATTTCCAATGCACTCGCCCAATTTGAATAACTGTTCGGCCCTCGCGGCGACTGATGCTCCCCATCAAAAGCAACATCGCCCCCGATCTCGGCGGCATGGCCTTCGCCATTCAACCCCACGGCCCCAACGGTGCCCCCGTCGTGTGCTGGAAAGCCGAGCCCGTCTCGGTCGCGGCCGACGATGCCATCGGCCACAGGCAACAACGCAAGCATGGCCCGGCAGCGGACGAACGCATCGAAGCGGCCGACTGGCTACGCGAGCAACTCGCCAGCGGCCCACGGCCTGCCAAGGAGTTAATCGAGGAAGCCGACGGCTATGGATTCAGCAAGCGGACCCTCCAACGCGTCTTCCGGGAAGACCTTCGAGGCAAGCCGAGCCGTGATGGCTTTGGCGGCCCTGTCATGTGGGCGATTCCCATAGGTGCCACCGTTGGTACCAACGCTTCCTGTGCCAAACAACTTGGCACCAATGGAGAAACTTGGCACCAATGGGAAAACCCCGTTAAACAACAACATAATATGCTGTTCCTTAACAGGGAGGGTGCATTGGTGCCAAGTAGCGAGAGTGTGGCACCAATGGACGCCGTGGCGAGTCCTTCCGAATGAGCCTGATCTGTAGGAGGTGTCTCCAACCCCGAGAGGACATGGCACTTCCATCCGTTTTCGAAGTTTGTGTGTCCAGTCGGCGTCGGGAGACTCCTCCCACAGGGGACAGTGGGCGACAGAGGACTCGAACCTCTGACCTCTGCGGTGTGAACACAGCGCTCTAACCAACTGAGCTAGTCGCCCGGGAGGAGCTATTAGCGTAGTGGGTTCACCGTAAGTTTGTCAACTTGCGCTCGTGAGAGGGGTCTTCGACCTCGACGAGCCGTCGCACATCATGCTGAAACGAAGCTCGCTTGGAATCGGCGTCGGAGACGCCTCCTACACAACTTCACCTTTTGAAAGAGAGATTGGCCCTGGCAGAGTTTGGGTGGCGAGCTATCGTTCGATGGGTCGGTGGTAGAGTTTGAAGCTGCCGATGAGGATTCCGAGGATTGCCAAGCCCCACACGACCGGCAAGCCCAAGGCGATTCCGACGGGCAGTCCCACGATGCTAACGACGAGGCCGTAGATCAGGGCGCGGTCGCGCGATTGCAATCGGTGAGTTACCACGGGATGCGATTGGGATTTGGGGGGAATCATGAGCAAACTCCTTGGAAAATCCATCCACGACTAGAAAGGAATCGTTTGGTGCTCGCTCCGCTAGCGCGTCGCGGCTAAACAAAGTACCGCATCGCTGATTTGTTCGCCGATTTGGGCGAAGTTTGAAACGTGGCGGCGTGTTCCATTACGACTTCGGCGGATCGAAGCGGGGGCCGGCGGGTTCGCTATGGTCGGTGTAGCCCACACGGGCCGTGGGTTCGGAATAGACCGACGACTTCACTTCGCTTTCGAGGTCGGTCATTCCTTTCTTGAACTCGACCAGGCTCTTGCCGAGCGAGCGGGCGACGGAAGGCAACCTGCTGCCAAACAGGATGACGGCGATGAGGCCGAAGATAATGAGTTCACCGGTGCCGAGACCAAACATGACAATTACGCTCCCGAGGGCCGTGGGGGATCGACTTGTGCGCGAGGCGAACAAGTGCCGACACGAGACCTGCTATGCCGACTTTTCATCGTCGGAATGGTTTTCGAGTTCTTTGACTCCCTTTTTGAACTCGATGATACTTTGTCCCAAAGCCCTCGCCACCGAGGGTAAGCGGCTACTGAACAACAGCAGCACGATAAACAGCAGTAAGAGAATTTTCCAAATGGCGAAGCCCACCTAACTACGAACTCATTTCGCGGAACGGCCGCCACACGTTCGCGTGGCAGCGAGAGACGAACCGCATGCGGCTCAATCAGGAGCCCCCCCAGGGGGCACGGTCGCTGAAAAACGAACCCGCACCCAGGCGATTCGCCTACACTCAATTTTACAGGCTGGGCGTGGATCGTCAAACGGCTGAAAACGCGGGGCATGAGCGATTGCCGGTAGAAATAGCAAGCTCTGCGGGTCGTTTGGGTTGGCAGCCTAACCGGAACTGTTTACGAAAAGGGGGACCAGTTCCCCGGGTTCGGTGCAAGAAACGGCGGTTAGCGCCAGTACATGACGTAACCGGGTCGTGCATAGGGGTACCACGAATAGGGGCGGCCGCCGGGCATTTCCCAGACGGGGCTATAACGACTGGTGAAGGGAGTCGGGGCGCCGGTGGGTCGGCTGTTCGACATGCCGTACCAACTCATCGAAGCCATGCGGGCCATCCGCTGTTCGGCGCGAATCATGGCCTTGTGCTGCACGATCTCGGTGGGGGTTGGCTTGCGGGTTTCTTGTTCGCGGTACCAGCTTTCGTCTCTCGACTCGACCGTGGTTGGCGGAGTCGATTGAGACATGAACGCGCCGGCGGCAAAGGTTGCGGGCACGGCACTTGCCAACCCAATTCCAACCAACAAGGCACCGAAGTAAGAACGGATGAGCCGCGACATGACGAAAGGCCTCCCTACAAATCGGGGCGAAGTTGCACCACGAGAGCGGCAGCGCTCCCGTTGTCTACTAGAATCGGTTGGCGGCCGCAAGTCGGTTGAGGTCGATCGAACAAGCGGCTGCGCAAGTTTAGCACGGTTGGAAAGGCGTACCGGTTAATCCGGTTGTGCAGAAGGAACCGGGGAACGCAGTAGAAACCGGGAGGTGTTGTCGTGCGCTATCGTGTGGCGCCATCGACACCGGCGCGTTGGCGGAGTTTAGCGCGGGCGCGGCTGAGCATGGGGCCGACGCTGTTTTCTGGCATGCCGACCGCGATGCCGATCTCTTGGTACGATTTTCCTTCGAGGTGATACATCCGCACGGCCGTGGCTTCGGCACCTTGCAACTGGCCGAGCAACCGCCCGACCTCGTCGCGATTTTCGAGTCGGTGAACGAGGTTGTCGTCGTCGGCTTCGGCGTGGGCCACCATATCACCCAGCGGAATGGCAGCGCGACCTTCGACCAGTTTCCGCACGACCACACGGCGAGCGATGACGGTGAGGTACGTGGCCAAAGAACTTTTTCCGCGGAAGTGGCGGAGGACGGCCATCTCGTTTTGAATGATGGCCAAGAAGACCTCGGCAGCCAGGTCTTCGCGGTCGGCAGCGGTTAGGTTGATCGAGCGACACTGGCCCGTGTGGTTGATGACATGCACCACCAAGCCCATGAAGCGATCCACGAAATCTTCCCAGGCGCGAGGTTTTCGCGTGAGGCAACGTTCGAGCAGATTGCGATCGATTTCCGATAGCGCCACAGGCACACCCTTTGGAGTCAGCGCTCGTTGCGCGTAGTTGGATTGCTCGCGTCGGAATCGCCGAACAGCTTCTTCGGGAATCGAGAAGCCGGCCGAAAATCGATTGCGTTCAAGCTTGGCCAAGCCTTCTGACGAGCAATACCCCCGATACCTTTGATTCTAGGTAGGATTTTCAGCGGTAGCAAGGCGAACGTGGCAAGGATATAACCGGCAAATTCGCGTTGAGCCGCCCCACCCTACCTACGAAGGCCAAGGCCAAAAGGTTTGCGAGGGGCTGCAGAGAAGATCTATAGCCGACCCGTCTCGGGTCGGCGAACCGTAGCTGAAATCGCGGCCGCTCTGGTAGATGGTTCCTTCCCGGCCAAGATGGCCGGGCTATGTTTTCTACAGGTCGGTGGTTTGGGGAGAGCATGGCTTGACACTGTTTCCGAGCGGTTCTACGATTTTGGGAAGTGCGGCGGGTGCGGTGCTTTTCAAGTGGTTTGGGGCCAAGAACTTGGCCCGCTTGCGGCCCCCTGGGTTCCGCCGTGCTGGTAACTGCCTTTCAGGCTCCCGTAAGGAGGATTGCGACTCATGGCGCATGTTGTTTGCGAACCGTGCTTCGGCTGCAAGTACACCGATTGCGTAGTGGTGTGCCCGGTGGAATGTTTTTACGAAGGCGAGCAGATTCTTTACATCCATCCGGATGAGTGCATCGATTGTGAAGCCTGTGTGCCCGAGTGCCCCGTCGAGGCAATCTTCCACGAAGACAACGTACCGGAAGAGTGGAAGGCATTCATCGAGTTGAACAAAGAAATGGCACCGCAGTGCCCTGTCATCACCGAAAAGAAAGAACCGCTCGCCGGTTCTTGATTGCGGTCGAGGAAGCACCCTCGAGCACGCTGGGCTTTTGCAACGGCCGCGGGCGGAAGTCGGCGGTTGGACGGCTGCGTAACCGCCAGCTTTCGCCGGCGGCTATCTCGTGGCGGTGAGTGACCGCGCAGAGCGAATACCGCGTAATTCGGTTACTTTAGATCAACGGACCAGTACGCGTTATCGAGGAACGTCTTCCAACTGGCGTACTTGGGGTTGCCGAGCTTGATGGTCAGGAGCGGGCTGCGTTTGGGTCGCACCGGCTTCTTGATGAGCTTGATGCCCGCTTCCTGGGGCGTGCGTCCGCCCTTGCGCACGTTGCAGCGGACGCAGGCGCACACGAGGTTTTCCCACGAGGTTTCGCCGCCGCGGCAGGTGGGCACCACATGGTCGAGGCTCAGTTCGCTTGTGGAGAAACGTTTGCCGCAGTATTGGCAGTTGTTGCCATCGCGTGCGAAGATGTTGCGGCGGTTTAGCCGCACCCGTTGCTTGGGAACGCGGTCGTAATGGAGCAGGCGGAGCACACGAGGCACCTGCAATTCGAAGTGAACGCTTTGAATCCAGTCTTGGTGGGGTTCCTTGAACTGGGCACGAAGCTCACTGATTTCCCGCCACGACTCGAAGTCGTAATTGGCCCACTGGTCGCCTTCGATGTGGATCACCTCGGCGAGATGGCGGAAGAGGAGCACAAAGGCCCGCCGCACATCGACGACATGGATAGCTACGTATTGCCGATTCAGGAGCAATACGCTGGAACTGAGCGCGGCGCTACTACTGACGGTGGACATAGGCTCAACACGCCCGCCGGGCAACCCGGCAAGCCCTCGTTTCGCACAAGTTACGGCCCACGGCGGCCAAGATGGCACGCTTTCATTCTAACCCGTTGTGCGGTCACTTTCCAGCGACAATCCTGGCGTTCCGGAAGTTCGCGGCGAAAATGCCGGGAATTCTTTTCCGGGAAATACAGTTCGATGCCCCCAACGGGAGAGCACCACGATGCGCGATCGGGGGAATGGTAAGAGATCGATTGAAACCAACGAATTGCAAGAGAAGAGAGCGACTAGTCCGCATTTCTCACAAACAAGACCACGAAGCCACAGAGAAAACCATTAGCAAGTCCCCCTACCACAATAAACGGTGGAAACACGCTGTCTCGCAGTCACGGGCGATTGACCTTGCTTCAAACGATCTCCTGGCTTGTTCTCCGTGATCTCTGTGTGCTCCGTGGTGAGAAATGCGGGCTAGCCGGGCCAGGTTTGAGAGGCGTGCTGTCAACATCGCTCGATGGTACTGCAATTGGCGTACCGCATGGCGCACCAAGTCGCTGGCGATGATTCAACTAGATGTTGTGTTTTCGCGCGATTCGAAATCGTGACGAAAATCTTTTCATTCTCTCTTGCTTGGCTCGTTGAATCCTCATTAGGATGAAGCTAACGCTTCGCCACTTCGATTTCGAACTCGAATCAAAGAAAGGATTGTTGCGCGATGATTCGTTACATTTGCGATCTCTGCCAAACGGAGATCGACCCGCGGCACGAATCGAGCTACGTCGTGCAAATGGAATTGTACCCGGCTGCCTCCACCGAAGAGTTTCGGATCGATGATGACCGCGACCACCTCGCAGATTTCAACGAAGTGCTTCGTCGTTTCGACGAATTTGATGACGAGGGCGTGCTCCTGGGCAGCGATAACTATCGAAAGAAGCGATTCGACCTGTGCTCGGATTGCGCCAAGCGTTTTCTGCAAGACCCGCTCGGTCGCCGTGCCAGCCAAAGCCTCGAACTGAGCAAGCCCTAGCGACTGCCCCGCTTTTCCCCAAGCGTCATTTGCGGCTTGGAACACTCATTAACGCGGAGCCTCTAGCCCGCATTTCTCACAATCAAAACCTCGGAGGCACGGAGCCACGGAGAAAACCAGTAGCAAGTACCCCTACCACAAGGAACGATGGAAACACCCTGTCTCGTAGCAACGGGCGGTTGACCTTGCTTCAAGCAATCTCTTGGCTTGTTCTCCGTGACCTCGGTGTGCTCCGGGGTGAGAAATCCGGGTTAGTCCGTGGTTGGTACGAACTGAAGTCCGTACCACAAGTTACGGCTGGGGACCGCGTTATGGATCCCTGTACAGAGAAGGCTACTTCGTTTGCCGCACCCCGAGGCCGCCGCGAGGCGGAGCGTTCATTGCGGCGGTATTGGCAGGATCGTCGCGGATGGTTGGTGTGGCTCGTTGGGCTGGTGATCGTGATTTGGCGGACGTATGTTTCTTACACGCAACAGCCGGCATCTGGCCCCGATGTTCTCGTGGAGGGGATGCACGAAGTTCGGCGTGTCGTGGATGGCGATACGCTGCTGCTAGCCAACAACGCGCGGGTACGCCTCCAAGGGATCAACGCGCCGGAATCGGTGAAGCCAGACTCGCCCGTCGAGCAGTGGGGGCCAGAGGCGAGCGCATTTGCCAAGGCGTTTTTCGAGCGAGCCAACTATCGGGTGCGGCTCACGTTTAGCGAAGAACGACAGGACCGTTACGACAGGTATCTTGCTTTCGTGTGGCATAACGAGACAATGCTAAATGAAGAGCTGGTACGAGCCGGGCTGGCTTACGCCCGACTCGATTATCCCTACAGCAGCGCGATGAAACGCCGGCTGGCCGCCGCCCAGGAGGAAGCCCGGCAAGCCAAGCGAGGAATTTGGTCGAAAGGAAAATAATCTCCGGCACCACGACGAATGGGTTGGTTGGGCCGTGGACTGTTGACTTATTCGGTGAATTCAAAGAGCCTCGAGCGGAAATCAACGAGGATGTGGCGGAGAAACGGCTGGCTTCCACCGGCGGCTGCCTTGCACCCTTCGATTGACCCGACAACGCCATGCTTCTGCAACCTCAACTTTCCACGAAGGCACTGGTTGAGCTGTGCCATCGACTGGCGGTCGAAACCGAATCGGGAATCGACATTCGTCGCACGTGGCAGCGTGAGGCAGAGACGGCGCGGGGCCGGGTTCAGCCGGCATTTGCCTCGATCCGCGATGCGGTTGGCCGCGGCGAGAGCTTGGCCGTGGCAATGGCCCGCACGGGAAAGTTGTTCCCGCCGTTGTTCTTGGAGATGGCCCACGTCGGCGAGCAAACGGGTTCCCTCGGCCGGGTCATGCATCGGCTCGAAGCGCACTATCGTCGCCAATTGCAAGCGAACCGGCTCTTCCTCGGAACGATCGCCTGGCCGATGATCGAACTGGTCGCCGCGATCTTCGTGATCGGGCTGTTGATTTGGATCCTGGGTGCCATCGCCGGGCGCAACGGCTCGAAGCCCATCGACATCTTGGGATTCGGCCTTGTCGGCACGCGTGGGCTTGTAATCTACACGAACTTCATCGTGGCGGTCGGGTTGTGCATCGCGGGGTTGGTCGTTGCTGTCAAGCGCGGCCTGCTTTCGATTCATCCTTTGCAACGCGTGCTTCATCGGTTGCCCGTGGTGGGCCGCGCGCTCGAACGAATCGCACTGGCTCGACTTACCTGGGCACTGCACCTCATGCTCAACGTGGCGATGGACCTTCGCCGCGTGGTGCCGCTTGCGCTACGCGCCACGGGTAGTGGCCATTACACGCGACACACGGACCAAATCACTTCCGATGTTGCGCGGGGCGAGCCACTGCACGTGGCTTTCGCACTCAGCGGGGCGTTTCCGGCCGACTTCCTCGATGCCTTGGCGGTGGCTGAAGAGAGCGGCCAAAGCGTCGAATCGCTCGAGCGGCTCTCGGCCCGCTACGACGAGGAAGCCGAATCGAGCGTTCGCACCTTGGCCGTCGCCTTCGGCCTGCTGATCGGGCTGCTCGTCATGGCGATCATCATCTTTATGATTTTCCGGCTCGCGGGTTTCTACCTCGGCACGATTGACGACGCCCTGCGAATGACGCGGTAGGCCGGTGTGCCACCACCGGCGTGCTAGCACTGCTAGCCGTTCTCATCTGTGCAGCTACTCTTTGGGGAGAAGTCGGATTAAGCTGCTCGTTGTCCGCACGGGCGGGCCACGCATGTCACGGAAGACCGCTGCCCTAACGAGCTGCCACCATGAACTCGACGGATCTAGTTCGTCCCCGCTTCAAAGACGCTTGCCCCCCACCTGTCGTCGGTCGGCGTCCGTCGCCGAGATTCTCCACCGAGTTGGCAGGCCTAGTTCGCCACGCCATCGCGCGGGCTCGCCAGTTCATGTTGAGCGAACAGCGGGCCGATGGCTCGTGGCAGGGAGACCAAGCGGCCGATGCTTCGGTGCCAAGCCTGCTCATCGTTTGGCAAACCTTCGTCGGCAAGGACCCGACCGACTTACTGCAACATACCGAACGAAGGATTCTCGAACTCCAACTTGCGGGCGGCGGTTGGGCTCGCCACCCGCACGCCGGGGCCGATCTCAGCACCAGCGTACTGGCCTACCTGGCGTTGAAACTCGTGGGAGCTGACCCTACTTCCGAGCCGCTTGCCCGGGCACGTCGAGCGATTCGCCGCCTGGGTGGTGCCGATCGTGTCGACGCCACCACGCGGTACCTGCTCGCCCTGTTTGGGCAAATCGACTACGAGCACTGCCCACCCGTGGTCTCGGCTCCTTTTGATTCACGCCTACTGCCCACAACGGCTTGCCACGCAGTAACCGATTCTGAAAACGATCGTACCTCGCTGCCGTTGGCTCCGACGTTGCCTGCAAGCCCCCGCGATGCCGAGCTCGAACCGTTTGCCGTTCTTGGCATCCACCGCCCCGTTTGGAACGCCGGACTGGAACGCGGCGTCCGCGAACTTTTCATCCGCCCACCCAGAGAATGGCCCCCTGTGGAGTTTTCACTCTCGCAGCAGCCGCTCTCTCAACAGCACGGCCCCGAGGAGCAGGACGTATCTCCACAGTCTATAGAAATTGAAACTAGCGAACGTGAAACCAACGAACGAGCCGTGCATGAACGAGCCGCGAGCGAACGAGCGGCGTTGCCTGCGATCGAAGTGGGTTCGCAAACGTTCGACCAGCTCGTGTGGCGATCGATCGCACTCCGCGCGATTGGGCAAGGGAACTACCAAGGCGAATATCAAGAGGAAGAATGCCAGCCGCTTGGGGCCTGCGAAAGGAAGCTATCGGCGTTAGCCAGCGAGCACGGCGACGGGGCTAGCGCGTCATTCCGCTGTGTCGATACGAGGCTCGCGGATACCGTGTTGGCGGCCCAATGCTTGTTGGAAAGCGGCTTGCCGGCTGCGCACCCCGCCGTCGCCAAGGCCTTCGATTGGCTCGATCGCGAATCGGTGAGCCTTTCGCACGACTGCGGCGTGCAAACCGCCAGGCTTCTCGCCGCCTTTCATGCGTATGCGAACGCAAGCGATTCCGCAACGAATCTTCTGCCGCCTGAAATCGAAATCTGGGACGACTCGCGGGGCGAGTGCCGCGAGCAAACGACGAATGATCGAACTTTTCACCCGCATAAACAGGCTCACCTGGCTCGCCTGCTGAAGTTGCAAAACGCCGATGGCGGTTGGGGGGCCGAAAACGGCGGCGAGCGGCTCGGCTTGCAAAGCTCTCCACACCAAACGGGCCAAGTGCTCGAAGCAATGGCTCTCGTGACGTTGCCGGAAGCCCGCGAGGCCTGTGCGCGGGCGGCAGCGTTCCTTCGCCAAGCTCAACAGGCGGACGGAAGTTGGACCGAGCCGGCCCATGCCGCGGATGTCGAATCGACGGCTGCCTCGCTCCGCGGATTGATCGCGACCGCCAAGGCAAACAAAACCTCGCTGGACGACTCGATCCTGGCCGGCGTCTACTGGCTTGTGGTTCACCAGCTTGCCAGCGGCGGATGGGCAACATCGTCGGCCGACGACCTTTCCATCGAAGCGTTTCCCTCCGAAGATATTTCTACCGAAGACAGGGAACCGCACACCTCAACCGGCACTGCCTTGGCACTCGTTGCGCTGGTGGAAGCGGGGCAATCGCATCACTTGGCCGCCCGCCGGGCGGTCGAGTTCCTGCTGGAACGCCAGGAACCGTGGGGCCATTGGCTCGACCCCCATTTCACCACACACGATGCGCATGCCGCTCGCTGGTACGGCAACGAACTCGTATCGGCAGCCTGGCCGCTCGTGGCCCTCTCGCGTTGGCTCGTCGGCTCGCAAACTTCGGCAGCAACCGCCGCGAGCAAACCCACCTTGCGCTTGGTTTGCCCGGCCGACTGACCTCGGTAAGTGGACCGCACTTCTCCCCCGGGTTGCCCCATCGTTTAAGCTGGGCAAGAAGTTAGGCCTGCCTGCCGAGCGGGATCGAAGCTGCATGGTAAGTTGCTTGGTGGTTCCATGTCCCGCTCGGCTCGCGGGACCTACTTGCGGCCGTGGTTGTTGAAAACCGGGGCCGATCGAGTACACTTGCGGAAGCAATTCCCCACCAACTTTCACACTGTTGAGGGCTTTCCGTCATGGGTCGCGTGAACGAAACCATCTCGAACATCAATTCGGCGATCCGCAACGTGCTGCTGGCCCTGCTCGTGGGCGGAGCCGGCATCGGCGGATACAAAGCCTACGAACTCTACAACGAACCGCAACAGAAGCTGCAAGAAAAGGAAACCGAGCTTGCCGCCAAGGCGAAGGAACTGGACCAGGCCAACAATAGCCTGGCTGCCCGACAACAGGAAATCGCTGAGTTGGGCAACCAGTTGGCCGCCAAATCGGCCGAGGTCGATCGGCTGGAGATTTCGCTGAAGCTGCTCAAGGTGCGGCATCGGCTGGCCCGCGTGCGTGTTTTGGAACAAAACGAGGTGGCGTCGCTCAACCCGGCGGCTCCTAGCGAAGGAACCCAGTTTCAACCTAGTCGGCCCAACGTGCAAACCAAGATCGAATTCGCGGAAGTAGATGAGAAGGGCCAGCCCATCGGGCAGCCCCGGCAGTTTGAAATTGACGGCGACATGGTCTACGTCGATTACTTGCGGATCACGTTCGATGACCAGTACATCGAACAGGCCGACCTCGATCGCTCGACCGCCATCGCGCTCTTTCAACGCATTTTCGGCGAACATCAGGAACCCTCGCACGGCTATCGAATCGATGAAGTGGGTGCCCGACCGGCTGCTTACGCCCGCGGAGCCGAGGCATCCGAATTCGAACGCAAACTTTGGGACGACTTCTGGCTGATCGCCAATGACCCGGCCCGGGCGTCCGAGCTGGGCATCCACTCGGCAAGTGGCACCGCCGTGGCCATGCGAGTCGCCCCCGGGAAGACGTATGAAATCGATCTCCGTTCCACCGGCGAGATCTCGTTTCGGCCCGTCGAACCGCCCGTGCCTCAACTTCTAACGCCGGCGATGAACTAATCCGCATTTCTCACAATCACAACCACGGAGGCACGGAACCACGGAGAAAACCAGTAGCTTGTACCCTACCACCATGAACAGTGGAAACACCCTGTCTCGTAGCTACGGGCGGTTGACCTTGCTTTAAACGATCTCTTGGCTTGTTCTCCGTGACCTCTGTATGCTCCGTGGTGAGAAATCCGGGCTAACCGGGGGGATTCGCCAAGGCAACCCTGGGGTAGGAAGTGAACCAATTTGGCGTTGAACCTTGGTATCGAATGACAACGCGGCTCAGTCGTTTGTGATCTCGGTTTCATCCTGCCCCGCATCGCTGCCATATCCAGGGGGAAAGGGGAAGGACTGCTCCGAGTCGTCGATCGGGGCGTCGGCGAAGGCTTTCAGCCAGTGAGCCAATTCCTCGGGCGGCATCTCGACTGCGGGTTTGGCCGCACCCGGCTCGACCTCGCGGGGCCGGTTCCGAAGCTCGGCTAACAACGCTCGGTACCACTGCTCGCTATCGACGTAGGATGCCCCCCGCCGCCGTGCCGCGCGCTGCACGCGGTGATCGCTCGACACCACCACCAACGCCCGCGGTGCCGGCCAGTCCTCTAGCAACTGCTCGATCATCTCATCGGCACTGGCAAACTGGCGGGCAAAAAAGATGCTCATTCCCTCGTGCGAGATCGAGTGCGGCAGCCCCGGCGGCGCGCCGGCCGCGTCGAACACGATCGTCGTTTCGCTTCGCTTACGCCGCGAAAACGACCTGGCCAAAAAATTGAGAAATGCCAAACGTGTGCGATGCAGTTCGGTCCCCGGCCCCGCACCGCCAAAGATGCCCGTAACGTTTAGCAGGTTATAGCCATCGATAAGCAGCGCCATGCGGCGATTATAGCACCACATTTTGCCCCCGGTCAGTGACCGGGGGCCACGGCGACCATCGGGGGCCATCTCTAGCAAGAACTTCCCTTGCTTATTTCGGTTTACGCTTCAAAAACTTGTTCCGAGCTTCGAGCGTCATCGTGCGATGCCGAACTGGGTACTGGGCCTCTAACTGGCGAAGAGCCTTCTCGAACTGCTTACAAAGCCGCACGTAGGGCTTTTCGCCAAAGCAAACGGGCGGCAGCCAGGGGCTGTCGATCGACGCGATCAACGGGGTAGCGGCCGACGGGTTCATTGCCTTCTCCTCTCTGTAACCCGGGGTCACAGTTTCGCGGTGGCGGGAAGGTAAGTGGCCCAACCACGGCGGCAACCAAGCGACCCCACGGGTTATTTCTATTACGCAAGACATGCTGGCACGGTTCAGGTTCGCGTCGGAAATTCGTTGCCCGCAAGCCGTTAGCCCGAGAGGTCGTTTCGAGCCTTTGCCGTGGTCGTACCTGAATCCCCCCCAAGTAACACCGGGGCGAACCATTTTGCAATCGTGTAGGGGGTTCAAGGTAGGTCCCGCGACCGAGCGGGACTTTTCGAACAAACGGATACGGAGAAATAATTCAGCGTCTCGCTCGGCTCGCGGGACCTACTTATTGGCCCAATGTGGAATACGGATTAGCCCTGGTAGAACCGTCGGCTTCCGGCGGCGGCTGCCGGGGGTGTGACCACGATATTTTGATGATTCGCGGTGACCGCGTGACTGCTATCACCCGTAAAGCCCGCTTGACGCGACCCGCAAGTTTGCCTAATCTCGCCCTGCCAGATAGCGCATCGCCGCGGCTAGTCCAACACGTATTTCAAACCGAAGCCCTACAGGCAACGTAGTACGAATTAGCAGCACGAATTGAAGGTATGCCGGGAAGAAGCGAGTTGGGTTTCTCTCGGGTTGCCCATGTTGCAAGGTCGCGGCCGATCGCCGATACGCATGCCCCAACGCACCACCTCGCGGAAACAACCATTCGCAACAACCGGTGGAAGCCGATGGCGGACGACCGGAATACGTCCTACAACGTGTGTGACAGTGCTGATTGATCGTTCACCAGAATCATTGCAAAGCAGCGCGAGCTTGCGACGATGCAACAGGTACTCTGGCACTCGCATTCGCGAGGGTCGGCCGAACCATTGCTAGTCGCCTCGGCCGCGCAACGACATGCTCGTCGCTTGAACCAGACATTCCATTCCCACAGCGGGAGAGATTACGATGCAGATTTACGGACCCTCGCAAGTTCATAGTCCTCAGAACGTGAACGCCCCCACGGCTTCAAATCGCCTTCAAGGCAATGCGGGCACCCAGGGTACGGCAGCCAGTCGGTCGGTGGATCGGGTGGAGATTTCGCCGGCCGCCCAGGCCGCCAGCCAAGCCGCCGAGTCGGGTGGCATTCGCCATGAGTTGGTGAATCAGATTCGCAGCCAAATTGCGGCCGGCACCTACGAAACGCCCGAAAAGTTGGATGCCGCCCTCACCCGGTTGCTCGATGAAATCGGTTGATTGCCGGCAGGCCTTCCTCCCGCGTCACCTTCAAGAAACTGCAAGCCTTGGGGCAAGCGATCGGTTGCGCTGTTTGCTCCAAGGCCTTTTTTGTTATCCGCCGGCTTGCCGCACGGCAGGGCCGACCCGTTGCCCAATTGCGAAGGCTTCAAGGTAGGTCCCGCGAGCCGAGCGGGACACGGAATTACCAACACGGCATCCACTGCCACGAGAAGTGCCGCTCGGCTCAGGGCCGATCACTTTTTCAATTTGGGCGAGTGCATTGGAAATCAGCCCGAAGCGTCAGCGAGGGAAAAACCACACATTCCCTCGCTAACGCTTCGGGTTAGTGAGTCCTCACTGTTCCGAACATGAAATACTGCTCGGCCCAATGCCGCGGGGGCGGATACTTGCGAATCGTTGGTGGGGTTTGTAGAATCAACAAGGAACCGAGCGATTGACGTAAACCTCCGCAAGGAATGGAGTTCGGTTCCAACACACTCTTCCGATTGTTCTCAA
>JADZFK010000089.1 GCA_020849945.1 Pirellulales bacterium
CAACTCCGTCTTCGGTCGCCCGATCGCCATGAGAAATCCTCCGTGAACGTACCCGTTTCACAGAGAATACCCCCATCGAAATCAGGGCGCAAGACTTATTCAACGAATTTCCAACTCACGACGCTAGGGCAGCACAATTCTCAGCCGTTCCGCACGAGCCCGCATGGCAGGCAGGAAGTACGTGATGGGCCGGTAGTTGTTCCCGTTTCGTGGGCTGGCCGCACGTTGCCGAGCCCAGAAGAATGTTTCATCAACGATTCGCTGGGGAAGTACTCCGGTATTCACCTTCAACGCAATGAATTCGCAGAATGCGACCTCGCTCTTGAGCCGGGCTTGCAAGCCGACCACCAACCGATCACGCAGCGAGATTGGTTGGTTTGCTTTGGCGGGCGATATGCCGACGACCTTGCCGTTGTCGGTCGCCGCCAGCGACCGGAGTGCCAGGCCGATCAATGACACGACCAATAAACTTGCAATTGCCAGCGAATGTTTGTAACGCATCACTCGATCTTGATAAGGAAATGGAAGAGAGGGAACGAAAGAGAGACTTGGCGACCGAACGAAGATAAAGGCTTCCTTCATCGCGGGGTTCTCGACCGACGAGCACGGCACACGAAGCGCCAAGGATTACCCATTAACCCGGCTTTCTCACCCCGGAGCACACCAAGGTCACGGAGAACAAGCCAAGAGATCGTTTGAAGCAAGGCCAACCGCTCGTCGCTACGATACAGGGTGTTTTGGCCGTTCCTTGGGGTAGGGGTACTTGCTACTGGTTTTCTCCGTGGCTCCGTGCCTCCGTGGTGTTGATTGTGAGAAATGCGGATTAAGACCCACGAGGAGACCGATGAGGCGTAGACGTTTATCAGTAACTCGGCCGGGCATCAAGGCCGATCGGAAAAGCGATTCCAGCATTTCAGCAAGTGCCAGAAAATCAACGAATCGAGTAGGGACAGCAGCATTGACGGCAAGGATAGCGGCACGGGATTTGCTAACCGCTTGCAGTTTGCCGTTCATGAAAAATTGAGCAAGGCAACGGAAAAAAGCGCCATCCCTGGCTTCCGTATACTAGAATTATGTTGTAAGGTTTTCGGCATCGCGGTTGGGTTTTCTGCTTTAGCAGCTAGCCCGGCTGGTCGATACAATACGCGACGCAGCGGCGGATGGCCCCCTCTGCGTCGATCCCGAAAATCAAACTCCGGTTGACATCCGTCGGGAGGACCATAATATCGATTGGCTCGGGTCGATTTCATGGCTGTGCACAGCACCGTCCGACCTCGCCTTTCTTCGAGCGACTCCTCATCGTCGCAATCAACCGGACGTTTGAAATAAAAAAGCCGCCGTCGAACGCTCTCGCGTCGATGGCGGCTTTGTCGTTCCGGCACGTGCTTCTGCCTAATCCGTATTTCTCACAATCAAGACCACGGAGGCACCGAGCCACGGAGAAAACCAGTAGCAAGTACCCCTACCACCATGAAGGGTGGAAACACCCTGTCTTGTAGCTACGGGCGGTTGACCTTGCTTCAAACGATCTCTTGGCTTGATCTCCGTGACCTCTGTGTGCTCTGTGGTGAGAAAAATCCGGGCTAACCGCGTGAGTGTCCGTGAACGCGGCTACGGCCTGCCGCACGCGGCTCCTTGGGCTTGCTCGGTTTGTTGCGGCTCACTCGCGGTTGCTGCGGCTGTTGTTGGGGCTCGGTCGACGAAACCGACTTGGCCAGTTCCGAATACTTGGCCGCATTCTTACTTTCGCCCATCTGCTCGTAGATGCTCGCCAAGTTGCCGTAGGGCACGGCAAGCGTATCCTTGGCCAGCACGCCACATTCCACGGCCGCTTCCACCAACTCGACACCTTTCTGGGTGATCTCGAGCGCCTTCACCTTGTTGCCGGTTTGCCAATAACTAACGCCCATACTGACCAACATCTCGCCTTCTCGACGCGGTGCATAGAGCTCCGAGGCCGGGCGATTGTTGGTGAGTAGCGGCGCGGCCTTGTCGTACCAGGGCACGGCCTTGGCATGGTCAAGCTTGTGGACGGCGTACACCGCGCCCGTTTGGAAGTAGAGCTGACCCACAATCTGCTCCGAAGCATGCACGGCCTGCCTCGATGAGGCTCCAATCGCCAGGTTGTCGATCGCTAATTGGCTAAACTTAAGAGCGGCTTCCGTCTCGCGTCGATTGTGTTCGATTCGCAAAGCGTGAATGTAGGCCTGGCCCAGCTCCCACTTGATGTGTTGTTGCCAAAGTTCGTCGTTGGATTGCGCAAGCAACGATTGCGCTGCTTCTTCGGCTTCCGTGATCCAAGCACTTGGGTCGCGAGCCGGTTTCAGGTTGGATTGAGCCTTGAGCGCTCGTTGCGCAATAAGCAATCGCAGTTCGAGGCTGCCGCCGTCCTTGGCGATGAAGTCCTCCGCAAGGCCCGAGGCCCGCCCCAACCACTGCACGAGGCTTTCCGATTTATCGTCGAACGGTTGACGGGCCACTTCCTCGGCAATCGCCACGTGCGCCTCGACCAGCAACTGCTTGGCCGCTCGCCGCTCGTTGGCATCGGTGCTCGTGCCTAGCTTGTCGGCGATCTCGATGGCCCGCGTTTCGAACGAAATCGCCCGTGCCGCGATCTCCTTGTCGCCAAGCGAGGCCAATCGACCCATTTGGTGCAAGGCCTGGGCGCGGTCGATTTCCGTCAAGTCTTCGCGATCGAGCACCGCCCGCACAACCAGCACGGCGTCGTCGTATTCGGCCAGCATCTGCCGGGCCATCGCGCGGCAAAGTTGAAACGAAGCGTTCTTGGGCTCGATGTCGCACGCCTCGGCGGCCGCCGCGTCGGCTTGGTCGGCCTGACCAATAGCCGAATACACACGGGCTAAGAGCCAATAGGCGCGCCCAAATTCGGGATCCAGCGCGATCGCCGTCTTCAGGTCGCTGATATTCTGCTCGTAAGGCCCTTGCAGCCGATTCTCCGCCCGATAGGCGAAAGCCCGGGCATCGATCGGCTGAATGGCAACCTGCGTCACCTTGTGCGCCTGTTGGGGCGCTTCTGTGCTCGAGTCGACCGGCATCACGTCGGTCGACGGTTCGATCATGAACAGAACGCCCCGCTCGGGGTAGGCCCGGCAGACCGCCGTCCCCAATTCGTCGGTCACGAGAACCGAATCCACCGTATCCAGGCCCAGTTGTTGCGAGAGCGGCCCGACTTCCAGCGGCGAGGAAAGCGCCACCTTGATCGAGGAGACGACATCCTCTGCACCGAGCAATACTTCGATCGATTGAAACGGCGACTTCTCGAAGATCAGCACGTCGCCTTCCGCGCTCGATGAAGATTCCTTGGGTTGGCCCCAAGCGGTAATCAGTTCATGGCGAGTCGCCTTCCCCACCAACACATTCTGAAACTTGACCGGTTCATGGCTGATCTTCGTGGCTTGTGCGGCCGCCGCCCTGCGGGCACTGGCGGTCGACGTGCTGGCTTGCTCGCTCGGCAACGTCTTCGGCTCCGCCGCGCCTGCGTCCGAAATCTTGCCTGCGTCGGCCTTTCCAGGCTTAACCACGATCGGATTCCCGTGGACGTTGGCGTCCTCGGTTTCCATTTCCTCTTCCACGTCCTCGGCACTCGTCGTCGCCAACTCGGGCGAATAATCGGACGACTGCGATATGGGACGCAGCTTTTCGCCGTCGTCGGTAATGGTCAGTTCGTAATCCTCCGAACTACTCGGTGGAGTTGTTTCTTCGCTGGCCGTGCGCGATGCAATCAGCACCGACTCTTCTTGCTGAGCACCGACCTGCTGGTTCGGCTTGCTCTTCGCCGCCTCGTTTTGGGCGGCCGTTTGGCCCGCAAGGGCGTGGCCGCTCATCCCCAGGCACAGCGAAGCAACTGCCAGGAACCTGCCTACGCCAAGTCGTTCCAAACTCATTTGCGATTGGCTACCGCCCTGCTTCAACATGGCATGTCCCCCGTCGTTACACCTTACCAGTCGACCACTTCCAAAGAAGTGGAATGCGACATGACAACAACCAGTATTCCATCACTACGGATCGTTCCCTACGATCCGGCTAATTGGTCTTCTAGGTGTCATCGGCATAGTCGATGCAGTTTTCCAGCGCGATGTCGCAAAAAACTCAAGTTCCGATGGAGATCGAACAGCAATAAACGCCCGATGCTATTGAGCTAGCATCGATTGCAGTGCTTCGCCCGCCGCCTCGAATTGCTTGCGTTCAATCGCCTGCGCGGCCAACGCCAGCGATTCGACCTGCAAGGCGGTAAAGGGCACTGCCGCACCGCGCGGCGGCGGTGAAGGAATGAGCGCGTTCCAGATGGCCGTTGCCAATTCAGCGATGCCAGTGCCCGTCGCGGCACTTGTTTCCAGCACGACCTCGGTTGCCGCCCCTTGGGCCAGGGTTGGTCGCCCGGCAGGCGGGAGCAAATCGATCTTATTGCGAACACGCAACACGCGGCGACTCTTCAAATGGGCACCAAGAGGAAACTCGGTCGGCTCATGCGAGTCGGAAGAGATGCCGAAAGCGCCCTCTGTGGCCGTCTCTTTCTGACGTGGCTGCGATGTCGACGAAGCCACTTCAACCAGGAGGACCAAGTCGGCGGTTGCTATCGCGTGCCGAGCCAATTCGATGCCCGCCGCTTCGAGTGGGTCGCCCGACCCGTGAAGGCCGGCCGTATCGATTAACTCGATGGCCCAACCTTCGAGCGCGGTGGTCAGTGAAACCAAGTCGCGTGTC
>JADZFK010000090.1 GCA_020849945.1 Pirellulales bacterium
CGCTTTTCGCCGAGCCAGTCTAAGTATCCTTTGGCGTACCGCTCGGGCACAATCTTCACTTGGCCACTCGACACGGCATCCATCGCCGTCTGCGCGAGTTCGTCCATCTTCACAAACCACTGATCCGCCAAATACGGTTCGATCGGTGTTTTGCTGCGGTCCGAGTGGGCCAGGTCAATCTCGCGGTCTTCCACTTCGACGAGAAAACCGCCTTCCTCGAGGTCGGCCACCACGGCCTCGCGGGCCTTTTTCATGTTCAGGCCACGATATTTCGGCGGCACGCTGTCGTTGAGTGTTCCGTCGGGCTTGAGAATGTTAATCGCGCCGATTTCCTGGTGGCGTTGCCACACGTCGTAGTCGTTGGCGTCGTGGGCTGGCGTGATTTTGACGCACCCGCTGCCGAGTTCGGGCTTCGCCCATTCGTCGGCAATGAGCGGAATTTCGCGTTCGGTGAGAGGCAGCCGCAACTTCACACCCCGCTGGGCCATGTCGCGAAGCAACGTCAATACGGGTAAGACCGCCTGGCGGCGGACGCCAAGGGCGTCGATTTGTTTTTGGAGGTCGCCTTTCTCCTTGGCGGGGGCGGTGGCGAGCTTGCTGCGCAACTCGGCCTCCGCCTTGTCGAGCGCGCCGGCTGGGTCGGGGTGCACGGCCACCGCCGTATCGCCCAGCATGGTTTCGGGACGCGTCGTGGCCACCGTGACGAACTCCGGCTCACCCGGCCGCGGGTTAATCACCGGGTAACGCAGGTGCCAGAAGTGGCCCTTCACCGTTTCGTGGAACACCTCATCATCGCTGACGGCCGTTTGCAGAAACGTATCCCAGTTCACCAGCCGCTTGCCGCGATATATTTTGCCGTCAGAAAACAATTTGAAAAACCACTCGCGCACGGCCCGCGCGCATTGGTCGTCGAGCGTGAAGCGCGTGCGCTGCCAATCGCAACTGCAGCCGAGCTGGCGAAGCTGGCCCAAAATGCGGGCCTCGTACTTGTCCTTCCACTGCCAGATGCGTTCGACAAGCCCCTCGCGGCCCAAGTCGTGCCGCGTTTTCTTCTCTTCCTCGAACAACCGCCGCTCGACAACGGCCTGCGTGGCAATGCCCGCGTGGTCGGTGCCGGGCATCCACAACACGTTGTATCCCTGCATCCGCTTCATCCGTGCGAGAACATCTTGCAACGTGTTGTTGAGCGCGTGGCCCAAGTGGAGCGCTCCCGTCACATTCGGCGGCGGAATGACGATCGAATACGTGGGCCGCGTATCCGCCGGGTCGCCGCTGGCATGAAAATAGCCGCGATCTTCCCAAAAGGAATACCACCTCGATTGCGCGGCGGCGTGATCGTACTGGGCGGGAAGTGTCTTGAAGTCCATGGCGGGGAGGGGGCAGGATGCTGGATGCAGGGAGCAGGGGATAAGACAACTTGGCACTAAGGAGGAAGTCGCCTGCGCAACGACTTCTGGAGGGCTCGGAGCATTCTTCGTTCTTCCGTGGTCAACTCGTAGATTCTACGCAATTCTTCCAAGCTGCCGTAGTTCAATCGCCCTGCAAGTTCGACAAAAGTTGCTGTCTCCGCTAAGGAGCCGATCGCAATCGAAATGTGGCGGAGATAGTCCTTGGTCGACGAACGAGCATGTCCTTCTGCAATGTTGGCAGGAACCGAGGCAGCTGCTCGCCGCAACTGGCTCGTCAATCCAAAGCGTTCGTCGGCTGGAAAGCTCTTGGTGACTTCATAAACGGAGAGCGTAATGCCCATTCCGTGCTGCCAAACGGCAAGGTCACGATAGTTGCGGACTTTCGGCGGTTCTGACATGAATCACCTGCACGAAGTAGGAAAAAGAGAAGAATCGAGGGATTGAATGCCTTGTTCCCTGCCCCTGCCCCCTGCCCCCTCGATTAACATCCTGCATCCTTCGCAAGCTTGTACTCAATACTATCCACCAGCGCATCCCAACTGGCTTTGATAACGTTTTCGTTGACGCCCACCGTGCCCCAGGTGGTGCCGTCGGCGTCTTGGCTTTCGATGACGACACGGACGGCTGCCGCCGTGCCGGCGTCGCTATTGATGACGCGAACCTTGTAATCAACCAGGTGCAGGCCGCGCAGGCTCGGGTAGTGGCCGTTGAGTGCCTTGCGTAGCGCGGCATCGAGCGCGTTGACGGGTCCGTCCCCCTCGGCCACCTCGTGGCGTACTTCGTCGCCCACACGAAGCTTTACGGTCGCTTCGGTCGTGGTTTGGCCACCGCCGTCGGTCTCCACATCGACATGGTAGTGCAGCAACTCGAAATGGGGGCGAAACGTGCCGGCCGCGCGCTGCACAAGCAAATCGAACGAGGCCTCGGCCGCCTCGAATTGGTACCCCCTGTTTTCCAGGTCCACGATCTGCTTGAGCACCCGTTCCATCAGGGCGCTATCGTGTTGCAAATTGAACTTGCTCGTGAGGGCGACAATGTTCGACCTGCCGGAAAGTTCGCTCACCAGAACGCGGCGGGTGTTGCCGACTCGTTCGGGCGCGATGTGCTCGTAGCTGCTTGCCACGCGATTGACGGCATGGACATGCATCCCGCCTTTATGGGCAAACGCGCTAGGGCCTACGAAAGGTTGATTAATGCGGAAATGCATGTTGGCGATTTCGTATACGTACCGCGAAAGCTCGGTGAGGTGCTCGACCCGGCCGCCCAAGACTTCGTACCCCTGTTGCTTCAATGCAAGATTGGCGATAACCGAAACGAGATCGGCGTTTCCGCAGCGTTCGCCCAGACCGTTGATCGTGCCCTGCACCTGAACGGCCCCCGCGGCCACGGCAGCCAAGGAATTGGCCACCGCTAGTTCGCAATCGTTGTGGGTGTGGATGCCAAGCGGCACCTGGACGGCCGAGCCCGCCTGCTTCGTGATGGCGGCCACTTCCTCGGGCATGCTGCCGCCGTTCGTATCGCACATGACGACGATCATGGCACCTCCCTCCACGGCTGCTTGAATCGTCTTGGCCGCATAGTTGGGGTTTGCCTTCCATCCATCGAAGAAGTGTTCGGCATCGTAGATCACGTCGCGGCCCACTTCGCGCAGGTAGGCAATCGTTTCCCGGATCATCGCCAGGTTCTCCTCCAGCGATACGCGCAGCACTTCGGTTACATGGAAGTCGTGCGTCTTGCCGACGATTGTGATTACGGGGGCTTGTGATTCGAGGAGCGCCTTCATGCCGGGGTCGTCGGCCGGATGAACTCCCTTACGGCGCGTCATGCCGAAAGCACACACGCGGCTGTGCTTGAGCGGCTCCGCGGCGATCTGCTGAAAGAACTCGGCATCCTTCGGATTCGAAAGCGGATACCCGCCTTCAACGAAATCGAAGCCGAGGTCATCGAGCCGCCGGGCGATGAGCAGCTTATCTTGCAGCGAAAAGTTTACGCCCTCGCCTTGCGCACCGTCGCGCAGCGTCGTATCGTAGATTTGGATGGCCCGCATGGTAATTCCCATTGAACTTGTTGGCTGAGACCGCGTTGATCCCTTTCGGTTTGGCGCGGGGTTACCCAGCAATGATTCATTCAACCATAAAAAAAACCCCGAGGCTTTTGAGGCCTCGGGGTTTGCTTGTTTCGATCGTTCGAGCAACGCCCTCAAGACCTCGCAGAGTCGCTAATAATCACGATGCCGCCAACGACAACCGAAACGAACATCGGTATTAGTGCAATAATTGACATGCGAGCTACGTTAAGGGCAAGAACTATTGAAAACGAATGCCGCGAAAATAGGCGAACTAGTAAAGCATAGCCGTTAAATTGGGGGGAGTCAAGCGCGCCTACGCTGCGCATCGGCGTTAGTTCTACACGCAATCGGTGAAAATGCCGCGGCTAATTTCCAAATAGTCGACCGATTCTCGCCGGAACGCGCTTGACCGACGCAGTTTCGGTAGCTTATCGTGAGGCAGTCCAACCCACCTTTCGTCCGCCAAACTGCCTACCCACCTCAAGCGGACACGAGCCTCCCTTTCTTCTTCTTCGAAAGGAACCTCTCATGCGCACTCGTTCAAAGGCTTCTGGTTCTGGTTGTGTTATGGCCGCCAGCCGAGCGGGCCTGCCGAATGACGAAGCACGAATGACGAATGACCGAATTTCGTCATTCGACATTCGTCATTCGGTAATTCGTCATTCTCTTCCGCCTCAGCCCGGCGGACCCACTGGCCGGCGTGCGTTCACCTTAGTGGAATTGTTGGTGGTGATAGCCATCATCGGCATGTTGGTTGCGCTCTTGTTGCCGGCCATTCAAGCCGCTCGCGAAGCGGGCCGGCGTTCACAATGCCAGAACAACCTCAAGCAGATCGGCCTTGCGATTCAGAACCATCACGACACTCGCAAAGTATTCCCCATGGGGCGAAATCGGATCGATCAATATGCGGTGTCCTGGTCGTTTTTTATTCTGCCTTACATGGAAGAAACCTCGATCTACAACAGTTGGGATTCGAAGGCCCGGGTAGACGATGTGAAGAATGCAGCTGCAATGCGGACCCCGGTCGAAACATACGCCTGCCCGACTCGACGGCGCGCGGCGGCCGATCGAAACTTCGACAATAATGACAGCCCGCCAGTTGTGCTTGGCGCTGCTACCTTGAGCGATTATGCCGCGAATGCCGGCCTGGAATTCGACACCGGCATGATCGGCGGAGATGCCTCGGCATCCGTGTTTGGCCAGTACAGTCGCGTCGATTCAGGCCCCATTTTCAGTGGGTCTCGTGTCGGAGCCAGACAGGTCGAGGATGGCCTCTCGAATACCTTTGCCGTGGCCGAAAGGCATTTGCGACCGGTACCTGCAAACACTCCGCCAGAAATGGAGCATTATATTGTTGGCGATACTGCCGCCATCCCGGGTGACACCCCCTACACCTGTTTCCGCGGATCGGGCAAGGGGCTCGCAACCGGTCCAGACGACAACGATCGCACCAAGTTTGGCAGTGCCCACTCGAGCGGCATCGTGCAGGCGGTGTTCTTGGATGGCCATGTGACCGGATTCACGCCCGAAATTTCCGTCGATGTACTTAAAGCGCTCAGCACGATCGGCGGTGGCGAAATAATTCCCAACGACAAGTGATTTCTGGCGTTACGGCCAACTCGTGTTAGGCCCAGGTTGAACGGTCGCTTGAGCGGCCAGTCGGCCCTAGAATGAGTGCATGACGACACTCAACGAACGCGCCTACGAGCTTTGCAACGTCCTCGTGGCCGATGCACAAGAACTCGGCATCGGCGTTTCAACACTTCCTTGCGGCACGCGCATCATCGATTGCGGTGTGAAGGCACCGGGAAGTGTTGAAGCCGGTTTACAGCTGGCTGAGGTGTGTTTGGCCGGGCTAGGACGCGTGGCGATTATCAAGCATTGCCTCCAAACCGGTGTTCGTAATGTGGTCCGCGTGGAGAGCGATTCTCCCGTAGCTGCCTGCATGGCCTCGCAATATGCCGGCTGGGAACTAAAGGGCAATAAGTTTCTTGCGATAGGCTCGGGCCCCATGCGAGCGGCTGCCTGCCAAGAAGAACTCTTCCGCAAGATTGGCTGTTGCGAGAAGCCCCGTGTTGTCGTGGGCATCCTGGAAACGAACCAGCTGCCGCCCGACACGGTGTGTGCCGAGATTGCCGAGAAGTGTGAAATCCTTCCATCGCAACTGACCTTATGCGTGGCTCGAACGGCCAGCCATGCAGGTACATTGCAGATCGTTTCCCGTAGTGTGGAAACAGCGCTCCACAAATTGCACGAACTGGAATTCGACCTTTCGTTGGTCGACCACGCCTGGGGAACAGCGCCCTTGCCGCCCGTGGCTAACGACGACCTCACCGCAATCGGCTGGACGAACGATGCCATTCTGTATGGTGGGCACGTACATTTAACCGTTCACGGTGAGGATGACCTACTGCACGAGATCGGCCCCAAGGTGCCCAGTAGCGCGTCGCCCGATTTCGGCCAACCGTTCGGCATGATATTTGACCGGTTTGGAGGCGATTTCTATCGCATCGACCCGATGCTGTTTAGTCCGGCCTCCATCACGTTCGAAAACACCGACACAGGCAGCCATTTCACCTTCGGTTCTCTCGCCCCGCAGGTTCTACAGCAATCGTTCGCGAAGGATAAATAGATAGCCCGGCCGTTTCGGCCGGTGTGGCTCTAAGCAAAGTCAGCCAGCCCGGCCGTTAGGGTCGAGCTGGCTGAGGCGTACTTACTGGGAGAGGCTTTCGAGCTGGGCGGCAGCGGTTCAGTAGTATCCAATCGAGCCGAGACGGCTCGGCTATCCAGAACTACCGAGCCGAGACGGCTTGGCTAGATTGGTTACATCTTCGCCAATTTGCCGATGAGGTCGACCGTTCGCACGCTGTAGCCCCATTCGTTGTCGTACCAAGTTACGATCTTCAGCAGATTTCCGCCGAGCACTTGGGTGAAGTCGGCCGCAAAAATCGAACTATGGGGGTCGCCGATGATGTCGGTCGAAACGATCGGGTCCTCGGTATAGCACAGGATTCCCTTGAGCGGCCCTTCAGCAGCCTTCTTCACTGCGGCGTTGATTTCTTCCTTCGTTACATTTGTCGTCGTAACGGCCGTCAGATCGACCACGCTGCCGGTCGTCACAGGCACGCGCAAGGCAATACCGGTGAGTTTGCCTTTGAGTGCCGGAATGACTTCGCCCACGGCTTTGGCAGCGCCGGTGGAAGTGGGGATGATGTTCACGGCCGCCGCGCGTGCACGATACGGATCGCTGTGCGGGAAATCCTGCACGACCTGATCGTTCGTGTAGGCGTGGACCGTGGTCATCAGGCCTTTCTCGATGCCGAAGTTTTCGTGCAAGACCTTGGCCACGGGGGCGAGGCAGTTCGTGGTGCAACTGGCGTTGCTCACGTACTTCATATCGCCGGTGAGTTTGTCATCATTCACGCCGAGCACGCAGGTGAGATCGGGAGCGTCCTTTGCCGGAGCGCTAAGCACAACACGCTTCGCGCCGGCCGTTACGTGCGAATCGTAGCCGGCCTTACCATCCTTCGCGCGGCCGGTGAAGATACCGGTGCTTTCGACAACCACGTCGACCTTCATTTCGCCCCACGGCAGTTCGGCCGGGTTCTTGACCGCGAGTGCCCGAATCATTTTGCCGTCCACAATGAGGTTATCGGCATCGTGCCCCACGGTACCCGGGAAACGCCGGTGCGTACTGTCGTACTTGAGCAGCGTGGCGAGCATTTTGTTGTCCGTCAGGTCGTTGATTCCCACGACCTCGAACTCACTCTTACGCGACCACAAATTACGAAATACCAGCCGACCAATCCGACCAAAACCATTGATGGCAACTCGAATAGCCACGGTTCTAACCTCCGACTTGATAGCGAAACGCCTAGAAAAATTGAACCAGTAATTATACTGCCGCCCCAATGTTTGCAAAAGGGGCTGAAGCACGAATGCAGGGCCGATCAGTTATTCATACTTCGGGGCTGCGAGGACTCACGAACCCGAAGCGTCAGCGAGGGGAAGTGTGCTTTTTCCCTCGCTGACGCTTCGGGTTGGTTTCCAATGCAGTCGCCCAAATTGAAAAAGTGATTGGCCCTGCAGCTGCCTCCATATCAATGGAACCAACTGAAGTCGCATGATAACAACAAGTGCGGCGTTCTTGATAACCGCCGGCTTCCACGGGCGGCTCCCTTTCAGACATCCGATCGGTAATGAGGAACTATTTGGATCAATGAGTCACGAGCCGATCGCCTTGGATGCGTTTTGGAATTGCTTCTTTGAATTCGCCTTCAAGCCCGTCGGCAACTGTCAGTTCCACCGTTGCATACCGGCACGAAGTCCCGATCCAATTCCCGGCCCCCGGCCCCCCGCCTCCTGCATCCTTAGTTTCCACAAGCACGCGAAGAGATCGCCCAATGAGCCGTTCGTAGTACTGAGTACGGAGTTCCGACTCGACTTCGGCCAGTTCACGGCAACGCTCCTGTTTCACTGCTGCGGGTACTTGGCCGGGCATCGTGGCGGCAGGCGTGCCGCGACGGGCACTGAACGGGAAGACATGAATCTTCGAAAAGCCGACCACGCGGGCCGCAGCCAGTGTTTCTTCGAACTCGGCATCGGTTTCGCCGGGGAAGCCGACGATGATGTCGGTCGTGATCGCCGGGAGATCGAGCCGCTCTTGCGCCATGCGGCAACGATCGATGAAACGCTTGCTGCCCCATCGTCGACGCATTCGCCGCAGCACGCCATCGCTGCCGCTCTGCATGGAAATATGGAGATGAGGGGCGACCTTGTCTCCGTGGTCGGCCATCACATCGATGAGTTCGCGGGTTACCTCCGTGGCTTCTATGCTGGAAAGCCTCACGCGGAAATCACCCGGCAATTCGGCAATGGCCTTGACCAAGTGGGAGAGCCGAATCCACTCGTGCTTCGGTGCCGAGCGATTCCACTCGACCCCATAGTGCCCCAGGTGAATGCCGGTTAACACGACTTCGCGGTAACCGTGATCCACCAATCGGCGTACCTCATCGAGGATGTGCTCGACGGGCCGACTGACCAAGTGGGGCCGCACGCTGGGGATAATGCAAAAGCTGCACGGCAGGAGGCAACCATCCTGTACTTTCACATAAGCGCGATGCCGGCGGCCAAAACCGCTGATGCCCGTGGGGATATCGGTCACGCCGAAGCGGCCCAAGAGATCGGGCAGTTCGCGCTTGTCGGTCACCACTTGCGTAACGCCTGGCAAGGCAGCCACCTCTTCGGGAGCCCGCGTGGCGTAGCAGCCCATCACGACGATTTTGGCCCCTGGGTTACGCCGAGCCAGACGGCGAATCGTCTGCCGACTCTTAGCATCGCCTTCATTCGTTACCGTACACGTGTTGACGATGCACAACTCGGCCGGCTCACTCTCGACCGCATCTTGATAACCGATGCCAAGCAAGCCTTCGCGCATGAACTCGGTTTCGTACTGATTCACTTTGCAACCCAGTGTCACAGTGCGAAGTTTCATGGCAAGGGGGAAGGGGGAGTGTGGAAGGATGAAGGCAGAAACCGATCATCGTGACGTTAGGTTTTTTTTCGAGGCCACTGTCATTCGCAGTAGCTCCTCGCACTCATTCTTTAACTCAATCATTCGTTGTTCCGGCACAATTCCAGATTCTACGAGCAACTCCTTCCACAGCAGAGATTCATCTAACTCCTGCTCAACGATACTGAATTTGGAGATCCGTTCGGTATCACTTCTGGCTCGGCTTGCTTCTCGATAATTGGCAGCGACTGATGTTCCGGATCGCAATAATTGTTTACCAATCACCTGGGCTTCACTTGTCTTCGGTAAAGCGCCAAATAACCGAATGACCCTTAACGCAAACTGTTTCGTTCGATCACCCAGTTCATAATTACGCCCCATGCCTTGCCCTCCCTCTTCCACGCTCCCCCTTCCCCCTTGGAGTCATCCTGCCGATTCGATCGTGGCGTGCATCGAGCCTTTGCAGTTCTTCATCAACTCATCTTTGCCGTAAGCCAAGATTTGGTCGCGTTTAAGTTCCGCGTGTTCCTTGGTGGTGGTGAGGACGACGACTTTGCCTTGGGTATCCACGGTCTCGGCCAGTTTGTGGCATTTTTCCGGCTCGAAGCCGAATAGTTCGCGCAACATCCGCTCCACGTACTCGTAGGTATGCTGGTCGCTATCCCACAGAACGACGTGATATCGCGGCACCTCGCGTTTCTTGCGTTCAGGTTTGGCTATTGGCTCGGCAACCATCGTGCCGCCCTGGGCCTCCTCAGCGGTATGAACAGGCTCCGAATCCATGTGAACCTCCTATCCTTCGACACGCGAACGCCTTTGCCTGTTGTGCTTCGAAAAGACTCTTGCTCGTTAGCCGGCGGCGGTTGGTTAAACGCCGTTTGCGGCCCGCTCCGAAGCCGTTAAGTACTTGCAGTGGTGAAGCGAGGCCTACCGCATTATATTGTAGTGTCTCCCGAAACAATAGGATATCGTCGCCATCATGCAAGAGGTCACCCGCTACATCCAAACGCATCGCGACGATTTCGAGCGCGATCTTGCCGATTTGCTCCGCATTGCGAGCGTCAGCGCCGACTCGCGGCAAAATAGCGAAACGCGCCGGGCGGCCGAGTGGGTTGCCGGGCAATTCAAACAGTGCGGGCTTGCGCCGGAAATCATTCCCACGGCCGGCCACCCGCTCGTGTATGCCGAAACGCCCGCCGTGCCTGGCAAACCGGTCGCGCTTGTGTACGGCCATTACGATGTTCAGCCCCCCGAGCCGCTCGACGAATGGATCACCCCGCCGTTCGAACCCACGGTGCGCAATGGCAACATCCACGCCCGCGGCGCGACGGATGATAAAGGCCAGATGCTGACCCATGTAAAAGGGGTCGAGGCATGGCTCAACTCGGTCGGCAAGTTGCCGATCCAAGTGAAGTTTCTCATCGAAGGCGAAGAGGAAGTCGGAAGCGTGAACCTTGCGCCGTTCGTCGAACGGCATCGCGAGAAACTAGCCTGCAATGCAATCGTCATAAGCGATTCCAGCCAGTTTGCCCCGGGCGTGCCTGCGATTACTTACGGCCTACGCGGCATTGCGTATTACGAGTTGAAACTTCGTGGACCAAAGCAGGACCTACACTCGGGAACATTCGGCGGTGCGATTACGAACCCAGCGGGTGCCCTGGCCACCATGCTGGCCGCCCTGAAGGATGCCGACGGCCGCATCCAGGTTCCGGGTTTCTACGACGAGGTGCTGCCCCTTACCGATCGCGAGCGGGCCGAGTATCGGGCATTGCCGACGACGGAAGAGCAGTTCATGCAATCGGTGGGGGTCGATGGCATGTTTGGTGAAGCAGGGTACACCGCTCTGGAACGACGCTGGGCTCGCCCGACCTGCGATATCAACGGCCTTACCAGCGGCTACCAGGGCGAATGGGCCAAGACCGTCCTCCCCGCCCGGGCCAGCGCGAAGTTCAGTTTTCGGCTCGTGCCGAACCAAGACCCTAAGAAGATATCCGCGGCTCTACAGAAGTTTTTGGAGGCCCGCGTACCGCCCGGCATCCAAATGGAGTTGGTCGATCATCACGGCGCGCCAGGCATTGTCATATCGCTTGACAGCCCCTACATGCGTGCTGCCACCGGGGCAATCTCAGCCGCTTTTGGTCGTCCGCCCGTCTTCGTGCGCGAGGGCGGTTCGATCCCGATCGTCAACACGTTTAGCCGCCAGCTTGGTGCCGACGTGCTGCTGCTCGGTTGGGGGCAAAACGACGACAACACCCACAGCCCCAATGAAAAATTCAACTTGAACGACTACCACCTCGGTACGCTCGCCAGTGCGTGCCTGTGGGAAGAAATCTCGCGCCTCCCGCCTACAAAGCAGTAATTAACCACGGAGACACAGGAAACACAGGGTAGCAGGAAAGCAATTGAAGTACTTACATTGCATTGAACAATGAAAAGTCGCAGGTCGGAACTTCGACACATTAGCTTTAGCGACTCTCTTATTGCCATTTGCAACTCCTGCCAGCTCGCTCTGTGTTCTCTGTGTCTCCGTGGTGAACAAGAACCATTCTTCCCAGTTTGCCCACCATGCTAGATACCCGCTTCATTCTCGAAAACTCGGAACAGGTCCAGCGAAACTGCGATATCCGCGGCGCGAAGGCCGACGTGGTTCGATTTGTCGAGCTGGAAAGCCTGCGGCGGAAACACCAAGTCGAGATCGAAGAGCTTTCGCGGATGGCCAACGCGGTGAGCAAGTCGATCGGCCAGGCCAAGGACGCAACTGAACGAGAAGCTCGGAAAGACGAAGGCCGCCGGCTACGCGAGAAAAAAGAACAGCTCCAAGCCGAAGTGGATCGACTTGCGGCTGAGGCGACGCTGATCCACAACGCGATGCCGAACCTAACGCACGCCGAAACTCCGATCGGCGGCGAAGACACGAGCCGAGAACTCCGGCGCGGCGGCCCGGCCGTGCGTTCGTTCGGCTTTCCCGTGCTCGATCACGTAGCCCTGGCCGAACAGCACAACTTGATCGATTTCGAAGCCGGAGCCCGCGTCGCTGGGCATGGTTTTTACTTTCTCAAGAATGAAGGCGCGTTGTTGGAACTTGCACTTCAGCAGTACGCCACCGAATTCCTGGTGAGCGAAGGCTTTACGCCGATGATTACCCCCGACCTGGCACGAGGCGACGTGCTGCGCGGCGTCGGCTTTATCCCGCGCGGGCCGGAAACACAGATTTATAGCGTCGAAAACAACGATCTTAATCTCGTGGCTACCGCTGAAATAACGCTCGGTGGGTTGTATGCGGGAGAAGTGATCGAGGCCGAGAAACTCCCGATCAAGATATGCGGCATCAGCCACTGCTTCCGCACAGAGGCGGGCGCGGCTGGCCGCGCATCACGCGGATTGTATCGCGTACATCAATTCACGAAGGTCGAGATGTTCGCCTTCACGCTGCCCGAGCAAAGCGATGATATGCACAACTACTTCCGCGAACTGGAATGCAAGATTTTCGATGGCCTGGGGATTCCGTATCGTGTACTGGATATCGCCTCGGGCGACCTGGGCGGCCCCGCCTACCGCAAGTTCGATCTGGAAGCCTGGATGCCAGGCCGCGGCTCGGCCGGCGAGTACGGCGAAGTCACCAGCAC
>JADZFK010000091.1 GCA_020849945.1 Pirellulales bacterium
AATCATGCCCGAGCGGTCGGCGTCGATGTTAGCCATGCCGTAACACGTAAGTACGATGGCGTCGGCAAAGTCGATCGCATCGGACTCAACTTTACTGAAGTAGGACACTCGAAGCGGGCCTCGGTTACGTTGTACGATCGCGGCCACTCGGCCACCGCAGGCATGAAGCCAGGCGACGTGGATTGGAAGAAGCTCTTCCAGGAGCAGGGCGTTCGCTGGCTGCACACGGGCGGCATCTTCGCGGCTCTTTCCGAAGGTACCCGCAAGTTGGTGGCAGAAGCAGTGAAGGCCGCTCATGAGGCGGGCACCATCGTGAGTTACGATTTGAACTTCCGATCGAAGCTATGGTCGAGCAAGGAAGCGATCGAAACTACAAAGCCACTCGTGCCGTACATCGATTGTTTGATCGGCAACGAGGAGGACTTCCAAAAGGTGCTCGGATACGAGGTCGAAGGTGTCGACGTTGAGAAGGGCGAATTAGATACTTCGGCGTTCAAGGCCATGGTCAATCGCGTGGTGAAGGATTATCCCAATATTAAAGTCGTGGGCACCACGTTGCGCGGCGTGAAGACTGCGCTCGTGAACGACTGGTCGGCCATCATGTGGAATGAGGGCACGTTCTACGACGGACCCTCGTACCCCGATCTGGAGATCGAAGACCGCGTCGGCGGCGGCGATGGTTTCGCCTCCGGTTTCACCTACGGTTTCCTTACCGGCCAGGAACCTCAACAGTGCGTCAACCTGGGCGTCGCCCACGGCGCGCTGCTCATGAGCACCCGCGGCGATTCGAGCCAAATCACTTTGGAAGAACTGCTCCACATCGCCGGCGGCGGTTCCGCAAGAATCAAACGGTAATCGTTTCGCATCGAGATACTGTGCAATTTGCGCCGGCGGTACCCCCGGCCTACTGCGAGTACCCGTTGCCTTATGCAGCGTCGCTAAAGGTACCGAGTTGTTTGCCATAGTCCTTTTCGGTTTGGTCAATCCCGTCCAGTAATTCCGTCGTGTTCGTCGTGCCGTCGTGGTGAACTAAGCACTACGGTACGAACCCGGTTCGTTATTCACGCCGACGCCCAATCGCCCATGATCCACCTCGATCGAAAACTTGCCCCCTCCGATCTACTTCCGCAACTCGAACGGTTTTGGGCCCGGTCGGCCGAGTGCATCGACGCCGTCGAGCGAAGTTGCCCGCCCGGCAGTGCTTCGCCCGTCTTTACGAAACGAGGCAAGTATACGGCCCAAGGTTGGACCGAGTGGACTCAGGGCTTTCAGTATGGTTCCGCGCTACTGCAGTTCGATGCCACCGGCGACGAGCGATTCCTCGAACTCGGCCGCGAACGCACGTTGGGCGTTATGACGCCCCACGTCACGCACTTCGGCGTGCACGACCACGGCTTCAACAACGTTAGCACTTACGGCAACCTGTGGCGGTTGATGCGAGAAGGCCGCCTGCCAACACAGCGCTGGGAACAGGCTTACTACGAACTTGCACTTAAGGCCAGCGGTTCGGTGCAGGCCGCCCGTTGGTCGCGCACCAACGACGGCACCGGCTACATCTACTCGTTCAACGGCCCCCAATCGCTGTTCGTCGATACCATCCGCTCGTGCCGGGCCCTCGCGCTCGCTCATCAACTCGGCCATGCCATGATGGGCGAACGCGACCAGCGAATCTGCCTCCTCGCTCGGCTCATCGAACACGCAACCAACACGGCACGTTACAACATCTGGTATGGCGATGAACGCGATGCCTACGACCTCGCCGGGCGCACCGCGCACGAAAGCGTGTTCAACACCAACAATGGCGACTATCGCTGCGCCTCGTCGCAACAAGGTTACTCGGCTCTCAGCACCTGGACCCGCGGCCTCGCCTGGGCCATGCTCGGCTTCTCCGAACAACTGGAATGGCTTTCAACCCGCGCCGACGCGGAACTCGCTCCGCACGGCGGTCGCGAGGCCGTCTCCACGTTGTTCCTCAAGGCCGCCCAAGCCACCTGCGATTTCTACATCCGCCAAACTCCCACGTGTGGCATCCCCTATTGGGACACCGGCGCACCAGGCCTCGCCCGATTGGGCGATTACCTCGAACGCCCCGCCGATCCGTTCAACGAGCACGAGCCTGTCGATAGTTCGGCGGCCGCCATCGCCGCCCAAGGGCTATTGCGGCTCGGCCATTACCTCGTCCACGATCGGGGTGAATTGGAAGCCGGCAGCCGCTACGTCGAAGCCGGCTTGACCGTCGTTCGCTCCTTGCTCGAAGAACCGTACCTCTCCTCCGATCCCACGCACGAGGGTCTCCTCTTGCACTCCGTCTACCATCGTCCGAACGGTTGGGATTACATCCCGCCGGGCCGCAACGTACCTTGCGGCGAGGCCTGCATGTGGGGCGACTACCACGTCCGCGAGGTCGCGCTGTACGTCGAACGTCTTGCTGAAAGTGCCCCGTATTACACCTTCTTTGGCCCGCCCCAACGCGAAGCCTGACGAACATCACCCTCGCATGAACAGTACGACCCAACGTGTGGCTCTCGTAACGGCGGCCTCGACTGGCCTCGGCAGCGGTATCGCCTCCGAACTGGCCGATCACGGCTTCAGCCTGGTACTGCAAGATGCCTGTCCCGCCGCCAACCTGCAAGCGATCGCGGCTCCCCTCTTGCAACGCGGAGCGAACGTAATCTGCCGATCCGCCGATATCACCCAAGCGGCCGATCGGCAGTCTCTCATGCAAGAAGTCGGCTCACGCTTCGGCCGGCTCGATGCCTTGGTGCTCGCCCCGGCTGCCTCGGTGGTCGGTTCTCCGGATATCCTGAGCACCACCGAAGGTTCGCTCGATACCGTCATGGGGGAGGCGGTCAAAGGCCCGTTCTTTCTAACTCAATTGGCCGCCCGTTGGATGATCGAACAACACCAGAGAGATAGCTCTTATCACGGCACCATCATTTTCGTGTCGTCGCTACTCGGCGACGGGGCCGGCAACCGCGGCGATCGCGCCCTTGTGCGGCCGGGCGTGGCGATGGCTGCCCAACTGTGGGCCCATCGGCTCGCCTCCCACGGTATTTCCGTCCACGAACTTCGCACCGGCCTCGTCGATCGCCCGCACGATGCCGCCAAGGCGCTCGAATTAGATCAGCTCGTCCATTCGGGCGTGGTCGAAGAACGACGTTGGGGCACCCCGCAAGACGTAGGCCGCGCCGCCGCCATGCTCGCCTCTGGAAACTTAACTTACGCGACGGGTAATATCCTCAACATCGACGGAGGCCTGACCCTTCGCCGACTGTAACCACAAAACGTGGTACGGACTTCAGGCCGTACCGATCACGGACTAAAGTTCGTGCCACGAAGACTTCACCGCCTTTACTTTGCACCAAACAAACCATTCTTACTTTAATGCCATGAGTACCATGATCAACCGTATCGCCGCGCTGAAACTAATTCCGATGGTCGTGATGGATCGGGCCGACCAGGCCGATGGGTTCGCGGATGCCCTGGTGGCGGGCGGCCTGCCGGTGGCCGAAATTACGTTCCGCACGCCTGCCGCCGAAGCCTCGATCCGCGCGATCGCAAAACGTGGCGACGTGCTCGTCGGCGCCGGCACCGTCCTCACCATCGAACAGGCGGATCGCGCCATCGATGCCGGTGCGCAATTCCTCGTCGCGCCTGGCACGAATCCCAAAGTGGTCGATCATGTTGTGAAACGTGGCGTGCCAATGATGCCCGGCGTGGTCACCCCCAGCGAAATCGAACTCGCGATGTCGCTCGGCGCCACCGCCCTCAAATTCTTCCCGGCCGAAAACATGGGCGGCGTCGATACGCTCAAGGCTTACGCCGGCCCGTATGCCGATGCCCGCTTCCTCCCCACCGGTGGCATCACGCCCGAGCTACTGCCCGGCTACCTGAAACTCAATAACGTCCTCGCCTGCGGCGGCTCCTGGCTCGCACCACGCGACCTCCTCGCCGCCGGAAAATTCGACGACATCCGCTCCCGCGTGCAGCAAGCCAAAAACATCCTCGCTGGCATCGCCTCCGTGGGCAACCAATTGTAGGATTTCACCACGGAGCACACAGAGACACGGAGAAAGCAAATTGGTCATTGCAAATTGATCATTTGTCATTGGCCATTTCTGAAATGACATATTTCCAATGGCCAATTTCTAGACGACAAGTGGCCTTTCTCCGTGTCTCCGCGCCTCCGTGGTTACAACGGCACGAATCGCCCGCTAGATATCCGCCGCGCTCGTCGGCATCCGCGACTCGGCCAGATGCTGCAGCTGGCGATGCACCAATTCAAGCACCGATGGCTCGGGCGGATGCACGCTCCCGCGCGTTAGCGTGACCCACGCCGCCGAGTTCTCCCAAGCCAACTGCCGCGGCTTCTGGCTCTCGTGCGTTACCGGCCCAAACTTCTGAATGGCGGCTTCGCTCACCAGGTGAAACTTGTCTGTCGGGAATAGTGCGATCATCCGAAACAGCTTCCCATCGATGAACTGGTAAAGCAGCAGTTCCGTCTTAACGCCGGCCACCGTCGGCGAGTTGTCTTCGCTCGGCAGATCGACCCTCGCATGAATGATGTTCGCCTGCTGATGCCACGCCTCGCATCGCAGCGATGCCTTATTCGCCCCCCAGGCCGTATCCGAACACAAGGGAAGCCGCACGCCGCCCTCGCCGCTGCGTTCGTACTTCCGCTTGAACTCTTCGAGCGTCATGCTCAGCCGATCGCCCTTCAGTTCGTAATACAATTCCTCGGTAGTCGAACCCGCTTGTCCCTTCTTGCGCGGCACGAATCGCTGCGCAAAACTCGCCACCAACTGCTGGAATCGCGCTTGATTGATGTCTTCTGTGGCGATGCACTTCAATTCCGTTTCTGGCATGTTCGATACGTCGTAAGAGCCATCCCCCGGCTGTGGAAACACCAAGAGCAGCGCGCTCTGCTGCCGACGAAACAACTCCCGCACCATCGCCTCGGGCGGCGACTCGAAAAGCCCGCCACTTGGCGGCCCAGCACTCGCCGCAATCGCCCGACCAGGCACCGTAAGCCGCTGCCCACAATGAACGCACTTCCCCTGCTTGCCCGCCAATTCGTCGGGCACATTCAGCGTGGCTCGGCAACCAGGACATTCAAGCTGAAGCGACATAGCGGGGCAGGGGGAAGAAGGAAGCCTAAAGTGGGAAGACTAAAGGCTAAGAAATAGCCGCCGACGGAAGTCATCGGTTCACTCACAACTCACAACTCCACAATCGTGCAACTCAACGGCAGATGATCGGAGTAACCGTTCTTATGAAACGAATCTTTTGAAAACGAACTCGAAGGTCTCTTAATAATCCCGGGGTAGGGAGGCTGATAATACTGTTCCGGAAAATCCACCGTCTTGCTGCTCCCTTTCTTCCATTGGAATCCCTTCGTATCGAGCATGCCTGGCGAAACAATGATGTGGTCCAGCATGTCCCACTTGTTCTTGTAAACGAACGTGCCGCGACCTTCTTCTTTGATCGTGGCCGTCGTGTCGAACATGGTGCCGGCGGGCAAATTCTCCGAGGTGGTTGCCGTCCGTAAATGTTCTCGAATCGACTCGTCGGTCGATTCGTCGTTGAAATCGCCGAGCAGTAGGATGTCGGCCTGTGGCTCCGCGGCAAGAATCTCGTCGATCCGCTTGCGAGCCACATCGCCCGCCTTGTTGCGAAACGGAGGGTCATGCCCCCGCGAGGGCCAGTGATTCATGAACACATACAAATTCGACCCGCTGCGCGAGAGCCGGACTTCCACAATGTCGCGTGTATAATCCGCCGCCACATGATGGAACTTCGCCTCGCCCAGCGAAAAAACGCCCGCATCGAAAATGATCGCACAATCGATCCCCCGCGCGCTCGGCGAATCTTGATGCACAATCTGATACTTCCGCCCCAGCGGCTTTAACCGCTCCACCAACAGCTCAACCGCCTTCCGATTCTCGATCTCGCACACGCCCAACACATCGGGGCCTTTGCCGTTGTTCATCTTCCGCACAATGATCGAAAGATTCTTGAGCTTAATCCCCAACCGCTCTTGATTCCACTGCTTGGCCGCGTCGGGCAAGTACTCTTCATCACCTTTCACTTGCGGGTCGTCTTCGGTATCGAACAGGTTCTCCAAGTTCCAGCTTGCCACGAAAAACTCTTCGCCCCGCAACACCCCCGTGGGAAGCAGTGCGAATACCAACACCCAACACCCTGCCAATCGAGTGCGTAACATGGGGCTCTACTCCAATATAAAGGCCAAATGGGGTTGCCTTTTCGATGATAACCGGCCAACGTGATGTCGGCTACGCCTGCCCCCCAAAACACAGGGCCGATCCGCTATTCATGTTCGGGACAGCGACGAATCACGAACCCGAAGCGTCAGCGAGGGGAAAGACACCCATTCCCTCGCTGACGCTTCGGGTTGGTTTCCAAACCACTCTCCCAGTTTGAATAAATGATCGGCCCTGCCCAAAACAACCCCTAGGCGGCGGCCTCCTAGCCGCCGTTCCGACCTACAACCTCTGCCACTTGCTCCCCAAAGCAGCCGACGACCCCAACACGCGGCACGAACTTCAGTTCGTCGCCAATCACCGAACGAAGTCCGTGCCACAATACGTGAAACCTTCGAACCAAGTCTCTTACCCTTCCGATTCTCTCCAACCAATCCCCGCAACGTCCAATTACCATCTCAATCGGGGGGATTCGACTCCATGATGCCGCCTATCCCAACCGACCCCAACCCCAACACCGTTACAACCCTGCGCGACCTTTCCGCCAACCAGTGGAAGTCGGGCATCGCCGCGTGGCTGGGGTGGTTCTTTGATGGCCTCGATCTGCATCTCTACACGATCGTCGCCGTGCCGTTCGTGTCGCTCTTGCTCGATGCCCAGCAAAACTCCGATACCGTCCGCGACACCAGCGCCTGGATACAAGCCGCTTTCCTTGTCGGTTGGGCACTCGGTGGCGGGTTCTTCGGCCGCATCGGCGATCGCCTCGGCCGAAGCCGCGCCCTCATGCTGACGATTCTGACCTACGCCCTGTTCACGGGGCTGGCGTTCTTCGCCGCGAACTGGTGGCAACTGCTGGCATTTCGCTTCCTTGCCGCACTCGGCATCGGTGGCGAATGGGCTGTCGGTGCTTCCATGCTTTCCGAAACCTGGCCCGCTCGCTGGCGTCATTGGGTCGCCGCCGTGCTGCAAACCGGTGTCAACCTGGGCATCCTCCTCGCCATGCTCGCGGGGTTCGTCTTGCTGAAACTCTTCGAGTTGCCCGAACGATCGGTCTTTCTCGTCGGCGTGCTTCCCGCGTTCATGGTGCTTTGGATCCGCCGCGCCGTTCCCGAACCCGCGGAATGGGAAGCGGCTCGCGGCAACTCCAACCACAGCCATCCGCCGTTCGCGGAACTATTTCGCGGAAGCGTTCGCAGGATCACGATCCCGGCGATTCTCGTCTGTGCGACCTCACTGACGGCCCACTGGGCTTTCATGTACTGGCTCGCGCAACACCTGCGCAGCTTGCCCGACGTCGCCACCTGGACCGACGCCGACAAGAGCCGACTCGCCATTCAAGGCCTGACCGTCATCGTCACCGCCTCGACCGTGGGGAACTTCCTGGCGGCCATGCTCGCCAGTCGCGTTGGATACCGCCTGGCGATCGTCGCGATTTGCCTGGGCTACTTTGCCACCATGTTCGGTGCCTACCGCGTGCCTCGCGAACTTGCCAGCATGTGGTACTGGCTCCCCGCCATCGGCATCTGCCAAGGTGTCTTCGCCCTTTTCACCATGTACCTTCCGCCGCTCTTCCCCACGTTACTCCGCACCACGGGCGCGGGTTTCTGCTACAACATCGGCCGCATCGCCGCCGCGGCCGGTACTATTTACTTCGGCACCTACGGCCAAGCCGGCGACTACCGCCACGCACTCTACGCCACCAGCTTTCTATTCCTCCCCGCCGCCGTCTTCGCACTTCTACTGCCCGAACTGCCACTCGTGCGCGGTGCCGCGGAACCCGTGGAGTAAATCGGTTAGAGGACAATATCAAAGAAACTGCGGTCAATATGCCTATTGTGAATCGTTTCCTCTCGCCCAAGTGGAAATGCTCGCCGCCTTCCACGTGACAGAAACTGTTTAGCCGCGACGCAAAGCGGAGCGCGATCCCACCAGCAAAGCCCCTTCTTCCAACCCCCTCTCCACCAAGGGCGAGTCTCGTTGAGGCACGGTCGTCTCGCCAACATGCCACAACGGGGCCTTCCCCCGTCATGCCAGGGACTCAAACGGATTCTCGAACCAAATTTCCTAGCATGTTTCTAGGCCGTATGGTATATTCACGGCGCTTCCACACCCAGACGTCCTTAGCAATAGGGGAACACGATATGTCTTGGCACACGTGGCGTGGTGGGTTTCGGGGAAGAGGCCGAGGGCAGCGTTCAGTGTCGTCGAGTGGTCGCGCGCCGGCCCTGCGATCGCGGCAACACAATCACCGGCGGTTACGATTCGAATCTTTGGAAGACCGTCGGCTGCTGGCAATTCTCACCGTTAATACTCTTGCCGATGGCCTCGCGCCGGGCGATGGCTTCGTGACGCTTCGCGAAGCGGTACTTGCAGCCAACACCGATGGTGTGACCGATTTAGGAGAGGTTGGCCTAGGCCCCGATTCCATTATCTTTGATCCCGCCTTGAGTGGTGGGACCATCTTCCTCTTCCCATTTCTCGGTACGATACCAATCTCCAGCGACTTGGAAATCGATGCCAGTGGCCTAGCCGACAGCCTCTCGATTAATGCTGGCTTCGGTTTCGACTTGCTTCCAGGTACGGCCGATGGTTTTCGCGTCTTCACCATCGATGACCTTGTCCCCGGTGCCACGGTACCCGTGGAATTGGTTGGTTTGACACTCACCGGCGGCGATACACCCTTGGGATTCGCCGGTGCGGCAATCTACAACGCCGAGACTCTGACGATCGACGATTGTCTCATCACCGGCAACATTTCCGCGGGCGACGGCGGTGCAATCTTCAATGCGGATGGTGCCTTGACCATTCTGAATAGTACGATCACCGGCAACATGGCAGGCGCTGGCTTCGGCGGCGGTATCGGCAGTGTGGGGCCGGCTAGTTCAATCGCGATCATGCTCAGCACCATCAGCGATAACTTTGCCGGCATTACGGGAGGCGGGATTTCCTCCCTGGACGGATCGGTTACGATTACTTCCAGCACCCTCTCGGGCAACGACTCAATCGGCGATGGCGGCGGGCTCTTCAAAGCTGGGCCGGTTGCCCCACTGACCATAGAAACCAGCACATTTTACGACAATAGCTCCGATATGGATGGCGGCGCGATCTGGGCAATGAACGCCCCCGGCATCGGCACCCTCGTTACAAACTGTACGATTTCCGGTAATTCGGCTGATGACGACGGCGGCGGAATCTACGCGGTTACTCCCGGCGCCTCGACCTTCACGATCGAACACAGCACCATTACTGAAAACATCTGTGATACCGATGGTGATTTGATCGGCGCGGGGGGAGGTTTGTTTGCTATCGGTGCCGCGATCCCAGTTATTGACCATACGATCCTCGCCGCGAACTTACTCGGGCCGCTACCCGCCGGGCCGTTCATCCCTAGCGATATCGGCGGGCCTGCTATCGTCGCCGCTTCCTACAGCCTCGTCGGAATCGATACGACGGGAACCATCATCAATTTCTTGCTCACTAGCATCATCGGTGTCGGCATACCGATCGGCCCTGGGCTTGCCCCGTTGGCATTCAACGGCGGCCCCACCCTCACTCACCGACTCATGATCGCAAGCCCAGCCATCGACTCCGGCGATCCAGCCTTCTTGCCGCCACCAGCTTCCGATCAACGCGGCGCACCTTTCGTCCGCGTTTTCGATGGAGACGGCGATTTCATCCCCGTCATCGATATCGGGGCCTACGAACTGCAAAGCCTACCAGGCCCCGCACCCATCGTGGTGGATTCGCTCGTCGACGAAAACGATGGCGACTACTCAGTTGGCGATCTCTCATTGCGCGAAGCAATCGGCCTTGCCAATGGCAGCGTGGGGGTGATTGATACGATCATGTTTGCACCACCCCTTTCCGGTGGCACCATCGTCTTAGACGATCTCCTCGGCGAACTCCCGGTCATCGAGGCCGTTACGATTACCGCCAGCGGACTACCCGCCAACGTTGCGATTTCCGCTGGGAACGGTGCCGATGACCTGCCCGCCACGGGCGATGGCTATCGTATCTTCAACATCGAGTTTACCGATCCCGCTGCCATCGGTACCGTGGAGCTTTCCAATCTCACCTTAACCAGTGGCGATGTCACCGGTCCTGGCGGTGCGATCCGCAGCATTCAAATGCTCACCGTCTCCGATTGCCTTGTCACCGGAAATGCGGCCTCGGGGCCGCTCGGTTTTGGGGGCGGCATTTATGCCGCTGGACCACTGACATCGATCTTTGACACCGCCATTGTCGGCAACACAATTACCGGCGCAGGCGCCTCGGGCGGCGGCATTGCCGCAGAGCCCACCGGAACCCTGCTCGTCGAACGTACCACCATTGCCGGCAACTCAACCACGGGCGCTGGATCCTCGGCAGGTGGCATTTGGGCGGCCGGTCCTACGTCGATCTTCAACAGCACGATCTCTGGTAACTCCACAGTCGGCGATGGCGGCGGCATCCTCGATGCCTCGACCCTCGACCCGTTCTCCATCACTCTCTCCACCATCTCGGGAAACTCCGCTGGTATATTGGGCGGTGGCCTGGCAACCTCCGGCGGCGGACCTCCCTTATCCATCACGCATAGCACGATCACCGCCAACACGGCTACCGTGGATGGCGGAGGAATCTCCGCCACCGCCCTCTTCGGCGGCATCGTTCTACTCGACCACACCATCGTTGCCGACAATACCGCTCTGGGCGGCCCCACACCCGATATCAACAAAGTTCCGGTGGTCGGCGGCACGATCTCGGCAAATTACTCTTTGATCGGCGAAGTCATTCCTGGTGCTGTCCTCAACGTTGGCGGTACCAGCTTGATCGGACTTCCACTGTTTCCGATCGATCCCATGCTAGGCCCCTTGGCCGCCAACGGCGGGCCTACCTTGACTCACGACCTCTTGCCCGGAAGCCCCGCGATCGAAGCAGGCGATCCGTCCGCCAGCGGCGGCCTTGGCGGTGTCCCCGTGTACGACCAACGTGGTGTGCCCTGGACTCGCGTTTACGATAGCGACGGCACGGGCAGCGCCATCGTCGATATCGGCGCCTACGAACTACATGCCACAACTCCTTCCCTGCCAACCCTGCTCGGAGATTACAATCTCAACAGCGTGGTTGATGCCGCCGACTACGTCCTATGGCGAAAAACACTCGGTACGAGCGGCCTGACGGCCTACTCTGGCGCAGATGGCGATGGCGATGGTACGATCGATAACGACGATCTGCTCGTTTGGCGCGCCAACTTCGGCAACGTCTTTCCAGGCGCGGGAAGCGGGGCTCAAAATGCTACGCCGAACGAACCTGTGACCGGGGCTTCAGCGGCACAAGGTTCTAGTGTCGAACCAGTAAGTAACGAAGCACCTGCTTTCTCAAGTCCCGTTTCGGCGGTTGCTGGCAACGCCGAAGCAGGCAATTCACCCGATTGGCCAAGCACCTTGCCAAGCCAACCCGCGGCAACATCAAACACCGCCTCCGCCAAATCGGCGGCATTCTCCATTCAGGTTCCCTTCGCAGGCTTGCCGTTTTGGGCGGCTGATCGGCGCGCCTCGGAGTCTCAACCTTCCCATGCGCCTCGATCGAATACCGTAGTACGAGAGCCGCTTCATCACGATGTCGCCCTGGAAGCCTGGCTGGCAACTCACACGTGGGTTGCCAATTCCTCCGTTGGCATATCCAATTCGAAAACATCCTCACTGGATGAAAATAGCAGTCCATGCGACGACGACATCGACGCCACGGAACAAGCATTTGCACAGCTCCTGCGCACAATCTGAGCCGATCCTAATTGATCGCACAGCCACGGTAGGTGGCACCCGGCGCGGGTTTCTGCTACAATATCGGCCGCATCGCCGCCGCCGGCACCATCTACTTCGGCACCTACGGCCAATCCGGCAACTACCGCCACGCACTTTCCTACACAAGCTTCCTGTTCATTCCCGCCGCGGCTTTCGCGCTAATGCTGCCGGAACTACCGCTTGAACGCGGACGGGCAGAGCCCGTGGAATGAGGCAGCGATTCTACGCTTGGATGGATATCCTAATCACTTCGCCAAACTACAATGTTTTGAGAGACTCAATAACCAATGGAATCAGCGGGAGCAAATCGATCAACCGGTTACTCCCTGCGCAGAGGACAATGATCGTTAGCTCATAGGCAGTAAGGTTTTGCTGATATGCTATTCCCTGATCCATCGTTATGAAACAGTTGAAGTCATTCTCAGCTAGCGAAAGAAGTTCGCCGTTTCGCTTTCCGGACCAGCCGTGCTGCTGAACGGTACTTACCTCGTGTTCTTCGGGCAAGTGATCAGCAGATCGGCATGGAACGTTTTCATCGAGTAGGATGCGCACCAACAGCACTTTCTAACACGAGCTTCTCTGATAGCTCCAGGTATGCTTGTATCTGGGATCGGGAAACGCCTGGAAAGTCTTCCAAAAATGTTTCGATCGTATCGCCTGCGCGAAGGTGCGAAACAAGTGTATCCACCGGCACGCGTGTTCCGCAGAAAACGGGCGTGCCACCCAGGATCGCGGGGTCGACAGTAATAATCTCGCTGGCACCAAGGCTCATGGTAGCTTCGAACTCTCAGGTCTTGCCGAATTGGGTAACCGAAGACTCCACTTCTTATGGAGCAAGGCTGATTGACTCGAACACTTCATTGTACCAAATGAGTCCGCAAAACTAACTCTTCAACAACTTCCGCAACACTGTCTGTAAAATCCCGCCGTTGCGGTAGTAATCGAGTTCCACCGGCGTGTCGATCCGCACGGTTGCCTCGAACTCTTTCTTGCCGCCATCGGGCGCGGTGGCCACGACTTTCAACTTCTGGCGAGGCTTCAAATCGTCGCCCAGCGTGGTGAAGTCGAACACCTCTTCGCCGGTGAGGCCCGTGCTCTGCCACGTGTTGCCGGGGGCGAACTCCAGCGGCAGGATGCCCATCATCACGAGGTTGCTGCGATGAATCCGCTCAAAGCTTGCGGCGATTGCCACGCGAACGCCCTGCAAAAACGGCCCCTTGGCGGCCCAGTCGCGGCTCGAACCGCTGCCGTACTCGGCACCGGCGAGCACCACCGTCGGAATGCCAGCCGCCTTGTACTTCATTGCGGCGTCGTAAATCGACATCACTTCGCCATCGGGCAAATGCCGCGTGACGCCGCCCTCCGTTCCAGGGGCCAGCATGTTGCGGATGCGAATGTTGGCAAATGTGCCGCGCGTCATCACCCGGTCGTTGCCGCGGCGTGCGCCGTAGCTGTTGAAATCGCGCGGCTCGACGCCAAGCTCCACCAGGTACTTGCCCGCCGGGCTCGTTTTAGCAATCGAACCTGCCGGAGAAATGTGGTCGGTCGTCACCGAATCTCCCAGCGCTGCCAGGCACCGCGCGCCGCGAATCGGCTGAATGGGCCCCGGCTCCGGCGCGAGGTTCGTAAGGAACGGCGGCTCTTGAATGTACGTGCTGCTCGAATCCCATTCGTACAACTCGCCTTCGCTTGTCTTAATTTCGTTCCACTTGGCGTTCTTGTTCCACACATCGCCGTACTCTTCCTCGAACATTGCTGGCAGCACGCAGCCATCTACGGCCGCTTGCACTTCGGCGTGGGGGGGCCATATTTCGCGCAGGTACACCGGCTCGCCATCCTTGCCCACGCCGATGGGCTCCTTTTCGAAGTCGATATCGGTCGTGCCCGCCAGTGCGTAAGCCACCACCAGCGGTGGGCTCGCCAAGTAGTTCGCTTTCACGTCAGGGTTGATGCGCCCCTCGAAATTGCGATTACCCGAGAGCACGCCCGCCACGACCAAGTCGTTCTGCTTAATCGCTTCCGAAATCGCCTCGGGCAGCGGACCACTGTTGCCAATGCACGTGGTGCACCCGTAACCAACCGTGTAGAAACCGACCTGGTCGAGATACTTATCGAGCCCCGCCTTGGCAAAATAATCGGTGACAACGCGCGACCCGGGTGCAAGGCTCGTCTTCACGTGGGGCTTCGCGCTCAGCCCTCGTTCAACCGCCTTCTTCGCCAACAAACCCGCTGCCAACATCACGCTCGGGTTGCTCGTGTTCGTGCAGCTCGTGATCGCGGCAATGACCACGTCGCCGTCCTTGAGCGGAAACTCTTTCCCTTCCCACGCCACGGCCACCCCGGCCGACGGCTGCTTGTTGTACACCGTGGCAAGCGCCTGCTGCCACGCGGGCTGCATGTTCTTGAGCGGGATGCGATCTTGCGGCCGCTTCGGTCCCGCCAGGCATGGTTCGATCGTCGAAAGGTCTAGCCGCAATGTTTTCGTAAAGGTCGGAATGGCAGCCCCATCCGTGCGGAACAAGCCTTGCTCCTTCATGTACCGCTCCACAAGGTCGACTTCGGCCTTCGTGCGGCCCGTTTGCCGCAAGTACCGCAGCGTTTGGTCGTCGACCGGGAAGAATCCCATCGTCGCGCCGTACTCGGGCGACATATTCGCAATCGTGGCCCGATCGGCAACCGCCATCGTACCGACGCCCGACCCAAAGAACTCGACAAACTTCCCGACCACTTTCTCCTTGCGGAGAATCTCGGTGACCGTCAGCACGAGGTCGGTGGCCGTGGCCCCCGCCGGCAATTGCCCGGTCAGTTCCATGCCGACGACTTCGGGCAGTAGCATGTAAATCGCTTGCCCGAGCATTACCCCCTCGGCTTCGATGCCGCCGACGCCCCAACCCACAACGCCGAGTCCGTCGATCATCGTCGTGTGGCTATCGGTGCCAACGAGTGAATCTGGAAACGCCACGGGCCCGAGCTTATCTTTGCCCTGAAACACAACCTTGGCCAGGTACTCGAGATTCACCTGATGAACGATGCCCGTGCCCGGCGGAACGACGCGGAAATTGTTGAACGCCTTTTGCCCCCACCGCAAAAACTCGTACCGCTCGCGATTGCGCGAGAACTCCAGATCGATGTTGAGCTCGAGCGCCTCGGGTGAATTGAAGTAATCGACTTGCACCGAGTGATCGATCACCAGGTCGACCGGCACCAGGGGGTTGATCTTCTTGGGGTCGCCGCCGAGTCGCTGCATGGCCGATCGCATCGCCGCCAAGTCAACCACGCACGGCACGCCCGTAAAATCTTGCAACACCACGCGGGCTGGCTTGAACGGAATTTCAACCTGCGCCGGTGCGACTGCCTTCCAACCGGCCAGCGCTTTCACATCGTCCTGCGTAACCTCGTACCCATCGCAGTTACGCAGCAGCGATTCCAAGAGCACACGAATCGAGTAGGGCAGGGCTGCCATTCGCCCCAGGCCGGCCTGTTCCAGTTTCGAGAGCCGGTAGATGCCAGCCTTGCCTTGGCCAGTTTCAAATGTGTCGCGGGCATGAAAGGGGTCAAAAACAGTCGCGGTTGCCATCGATTCATCCTGAGTGAGGTCGGGCGGCCTGCGGTCGGCCGCGTGCAATCCCAGATTATACCCAAGTTCCCCCGCGCGATAAACGGCGAGCCCGGAGCGGCCAGGGCCGATCAGTTATTCATGTTCGGGGCAGCGAGGACTCACGAAACCGAAGCGTCAGCGAGGGGATGTGTGCTTGTTCCCTCGCTGACGCTTCGGGCTGGTTTCCAATCCAATCGCCCAATTTGAATAGATGATCGGCCCTCCGGAGCGGCTTCCTTCACGGCAGAAAAATGAAGCCGCGAACTCTTGTCCGCTTAACAGCGTCCTTTTCTTAGCTCCAATCTCCAATCTCGTTAGAGACTCTTCAACGCAAAACAGCCATCGTCAGGGGGCATGCAAATCGTTACAATAGGCGAAAATTACGTAATGCTCAGGGATGAAACGACTCTCATGACCAAACGCGTTTACAACTTTTCTGCCGGCCCGGCCGTGCTGCCCGAACCCGTGTTGGCCGAAGCCCAACGCGACTTGATGGCCCTCCCCGGCGTCGGCGCTTCGATCCTCGAAATCAGCCACCGCAGCAAAACGTTCGAGCGAATCATCGGCGAAGCCGAGGCCAACCTCCGCCAACTGCTCGGAATCCCCGAAGAGTACACGATCCTCTTCCTCCAAGGCGGGTCGCGGCTGCTGTTCTCCATGATCCCGATGAATTTCGTGGATGCCGGCCACCCGGTGTGCGATTACCTCGTCAGCGGCTCGTGGAGCAAGTACGCGGCCCAGGAGGCTGTGAAGTTCGGCGAAACCAAGATCGTGTGGGATGGCAAGAGCACGAACTACGATCGCCTTCCCTGCAAGGCCGACCTGCAAATCGATCCCAAGGCGGCCTACCTGTATTACGCTTCGAACGAAACAATTCAAGGCGTGCAGTTCCGCGAGGAACCCTCGGCCGACAACGTGCCACTCGTGTGCGATGCCTCGAGCGATTTCCTCAGCCGCCCACTCGATATTCGCAAGTACGGCATGTTGTACGCCTGCGCCCAAAAGAACGCGGGCCCAGCCGGCGTTTCCATCGTCATCTTACGAAAGGATTTGCTCGCGCGAAGCAAGGAATCGTTGCCCGGCTACCTCAACTTCCAAATCCACGCCGAGGCCGAGTCGCTGTGGAACACAGCCCCCACGTTTGCCATTTACGTTGTGAGTCTTGTCACGAAGTGGCTCATCAATGAAATCGGCGGCCTCGAAAAAATGGAAGCGATCAACCGCGGCAAGGCCAGGTTGCTTTACGAAGCGATCGATTCGAGCGGCGGCTTCTACGCCGGCCACGCCCAGCCCGAGTTCCGCTCGATGATGAACGTCTCCTTCCGCCTTCCCAGCGATGAACTCACAAAACAATTCGTCGACGAGGCCGAGAAACAGGGCATGACCGATCTCAAAGGCCACCGTTCCGTCGGCGGCATCCGCGCTTCCATCTACAACGCCATGCCCCTCGCCGGCGTCGAAAAACTCCGCGATTTCATGCTCACCTTCCACAATCAACACCCCCAATAACCTACTCCACTACTCCGCCCTCGCCCCCCGCTGCCCATGTCACGTGTCCTTGTCCTCGATACCCTCGCCCCCGAAGGGCTTGCTCTGCTCGATGCCGCGCCAGGCATCGAATACGAAGTTCGCACCGGCCTCAAGGGCGATGACCTCCGCGACGCGCTCTCCCAGTTCGATGGCGCGATCTGCCGCAGCGGCGTCAAAATCACCGCCGAATCGCTCGCCGGCAATCGCCGTCTGCGGGCCATCGTGCGGGCCGGCGTCGGCACCGATAACATCGATAAAGATGCCGCCACCAAGCAGGGCATCGTCGTAATGAACACGCCCGGCGGAAACACGCTCAGCACGGCCGAGCACACGATCGCCCTCTTGCTCGCCCTCTCCCGCAACATCGCTCCCGCCTACCACGGCCTGCTCGCCGGCAAGTGGGATCGCAACAAATACATGGGCACCCAAGTCGCCGGTAAAACGCTCGGCATCGTCGGCCTCGGCCGCATCGGCTTGGCAGTCGCACAACGGGCCCGCGCGCTCGAAATGCACGTCCTCGGCTACGACCCCTTCCTCTCGCGCGAACGGGCCAAAGAACTTGGCATCGAACCCGTGGAAACTGTCGAGGCCATGCTCCCCCGCGTCGATTACCTCACCGTCCACACACCCCTGACCGACGAAACCCGCGGACTCATCGGCCACGACCAGATCGAAAAAATGAAGCCCGGCGTTCGGCTCATCAACGCCGCGCGCGGCGGCATCTACGATGAAGCCGCCCTGACCGACGGGCTTAAGGCCGGAAAACTCGGCGGCGTCGCGCTTGATGTGTACGTGAACGAACCTTGTACCGATAGCCCCCTCTTCGGCCTGCCCGGCGTCGTGTGTACTCCTCACCTGGGCGCAAGCACCGAGGAAGCTCAAACCCAGGTCGCCGTGGAATCGGTCGAATTGCTGACGGCCTACCTCACGACTGGCGCGATTCGCCATGCCGTCAATGTCGTGTCGCTCGATCCGCAAACGCTCGCTTCGCTCCGCGGCTACATCGATGTCGCCTATCGACTCGGCATGCTGCTCGCCGGTATGGAACAGGGCAGCGTCCGCTCCTGCCGCGTAATGTACCGCGGCGAAATTGCCGAAAAGGACACAAAAATCCTCACCGCTGTTTTTGCGGCCGGCTTGCTTCAAGGGGCGCTCGACCAAGAAGTCAACATCGTCAACTCCGAGCTTCTGCTCAAGCAACGCGGCATCTCGATCATCGAAGAATCTCGAAGTGAAATGGGCTCCTTCCGCTCCTCGATGACCGCGGAAGTGGCTTACGATCACGCCATTCACAAAGCGGCCGGCACCGTGTTTGGCCAGCATATGCCTCGCCTCGTTTCGCTCGACGACCGCCGCCTCGAAGCCTACCTGGATGGGCGGCTTCTCATCTTCCGCCACCACGACGTGCCCGGCATCATCGGTGCTGTGGGCACGATTTTTGGCCGGCACAACGTCAATATCGCCCAAATGGCCGTCGGCCGCGATGTCCCCGGCGGCGAAGCCATCGGCGTTCTCAATCTCGATTCCGAACCAACGACCGAATCACTCGCCGAGGTCCGCCAACTACCCGCCATCACCTCCGCCACCGTCGTCCGCCTCCCCCAAGCCGGCCAACTCCCCGGCTGGCTTCAAGCCTAACCAATGAGATATAGCCGAGCTGTCTCGGCTCGGACAGGATTCCCGCTCCATTCCGCCTGAATGGAACCTCCACCCCTGGCTTGAGCCAATCCAATTCATCCCGGCCGATACGGCCGGGCTATATCACGTCGCCCGCTACAGCCCGAATAGCCCGCACGGCTGGCACGCCGCAACGGCCAATGGTGCTGTTATTCCGCTCGGCGATCGCTCGTCTCGCAAAATTTCTGCTCACGCCGAACGAATTGGCTCATGGCGAAGTCGTGCTCGAACCGAGCATTTGGGGTCGCCGCGCGGCCAGCAAATTCCACGAAGAAAATCTTGCCGCTTCTTCCGGCAAGGCAAACATTGCGTGCTATTTTTAAGTGGCGGCAAACCCGCCAACTTCCCGCCCGCGTAAGCGACCCCCACCTCACCTTCCTCCCGCACAGAGACGTGTTCCCATGACCTCTGCCGCTCCCATGCTCAGTCGCCCATTGTTCGATCGCATCCGCGACGCCCTTTCCACCAGCCCCTACGTGCCGAATCAAGGCGTCGACGTTGAAACCGCCGACGGCCACGTCGTCCTCCGCGGTTACGTGAAGACCTTCTTCCAAAAACAGATGGCCCAAGAAACCGTCCGCCGAATCGACGGCGTTCAGCAAGTTGAAAACCTGCTGCAAGTCAACTGGGCGTGAACGGGCAGCAACGCTCAGCCGCCATTTCTTCCCCATGTCTCGAACAGAGAGCCGACCCCTCTCGGCTCGACGAACCACCACGTCGAGCAACCCTCGTTACGTCGTAAACTCTCACCCCTCGCTCCTCTCCCTCAGCACTTCCCGCAGCATTTGAACCCGGCTAGCCGATACGGCGCTCTGGCGGCCTGCTTCGCATGCCGCGCCGCGAACGGCAATCAGCGACGGCCTCAACGCCACGGCCCGCGGTAGGTCCTCCGCCGTCAGCGAACCGGCCAGCACGACGGCCAACTCTCGTTTGCCCACCGTAGCCACAAAATCGGCGAGCGATTCCATCGGCCAGCAATCGAAAAGCGAGCCGCCCGATTTGTTCCACGTATCGACGAGCAGGGCAGGGCACCCAAGTTCGACTCCCGCTCGAAGAACTTCGCCGGGCGATGGTGCCTGGGCGGCATGCCAGTCGGCATACACAACCGCCACCGGCCGTGGCCGATTCGACGCCAAACTCGCGCCACCCGAAACCTCGCCAATCAACCGCTGCCAATTCGTTTGCCACTCGGCCAAGTCGCCGCAGCCAGCCAGCCCCACTTTGAACAGCGAAACGCCGACCACAAGCCGCGGCAGCGACCCGCCACGCGCGGCCGCGACAAGCTCGGGCAACTCACCGAGCGCTGCCGTTACCGGTACACGTCCGGCGACGACCTCCACCACGCCTTCGATCGTTGCCACATCGGCGGCACCCAGCGGACCCCGCGCAGGCTCCTTCACGTCGATCACATCGGCACCGCCCTCCAACGCGGAGCAGGCCTCGGCCACGCTGCGCACACTTACAAGCAGCCCCGGCAAATCGTCGTTGTGCTTCAAGAAGCCCATCGTGCCATCCCAATGAATCTCTCGCAAAAAACTTTCGCGCCTATTACTACAGCGCTAAGTCAAACCACAATACCACAAAGAACACAAAGAACACGAAGGAAATAGGGCATGAATCGTGGCAGAAATGCTGGGGTGCCCCCTCATGTTGCAGCGAATAAGTTGGTTCATGGA
>JADZFK010000092.1 GCA_020849945.1 Pirellulales bacterium
CGATTGAGCGCGTGGTAAATCAGCCCTTTCGGCGCGTTACGAGCAACTCGCGGCATCCCCCAACACTACCCCAGACTCCTACCGCATGTCAAGAAAGAGCCGCGTCCCCTTTGATTTCCCCAACCCTCGCGCCCGCCCCGCGCTCCGCTCCGCGTCGCGGCTAAACACCCAACCCGCACAAACATCCCTTCTGGCCCTCGACCCTAGTCCCACGACCGCCCACCCAGTGGCCAAGAATTTTAGTGGAATCGTGTACCGTATTCTGCTAAGATGCCCCCGCTAGATTGGCAGGTTGATTTGCAGGAAGGGCCTCCGACCCCGATGAACCATCGCCCCATTTAGCCCCCGGTCAATGACCGGGGGCCTGGCGAAGCACCCACCCAACCACAACCACCCACCCCCACGGTTAAATGTTCGCAACCATGAGCAAAATCATCGATTATTGCAACACCCCCACCCGGGAAAACGCTGCACTTCCCAGCAGAAACGCATGGCACCCGACGCAAAAAGCGCCGATTATTGCTTCCCAAAACACGTTTCCGCACCCGTTGCAATACGCGCAATATCCCCGGCCCACTTGGCACTCGGCCAGTGGCTTGTGCCTCGTTGCCGAAAACTGGGGTGGCTTGTTCTCAGCCGCCCAACAACTTCGCCACCGCGAGGGCCGAGTAGGTGAGGATGCCGTCGGCCCCGGCGCGTTTGAAGGCGAGCAGGCTTTCCAAAAGGGTCTTGTCGCGATCGAGCCAGCCGTTTTGGGCCGCCGCGCAGAGCATGGCGTACTCGCCGCTCACGTGGTAGGCAAACGTTGGCACACCGAACGATTTCTTCACGCGGTGAACGATATCCAAGTAAGGCATGCCAGGTTTGACCATGACCATATCGGCCCCTTCGGCAAGATCGAGTGCAACCTCGCGCAGGGCTTCGTCGGCGTTCGCCGGGTTCATTTGGTAGGTGCGCTTATCGCCGCTGCCCAAGCTGTTGGCCGTGCCTACCGCGTCACGGAAAGGCCCGTAGAACGCCGATGCATACTTGGCCGCATAGGCCATGATGCACACGTGCTCGAAGCCGCCGGCATCCAACGCTTGGCGAATGCGGCCGACGCGTCCGTCCATCATGTCGGAAGGGGCGATGATATCGCACCCCGCGGCCGCCTGCACGAGTGCCTGGCGGCAAAGCACTTCGATGGTTTCATCGTTGACCACGTAGCCGTCGCGCAGCAGGCCGTCGTGGCCGTGCGTTGTGTACGGGTCGAGTGCCACGTCGCACATCACTCCAATTGCCTCGCCGTGGGCTCGCTTCAGCGCCTCGACGGCGCGGCACACGAGGTTTTTCGGATTCACGGCCTCGAGCGCGTCGGGCGACTTGTTCGCGGGATCGGTGGCGGGAAACAGGGCTACCGCGGGAAGGCCCCATTCAACCGCCTCGCCCACCTTCTGAACGAGCCGGTCGATCGAGAGCCGATCCACGCCGGGCATCGAAGGGATCGGGTCGCGCCGCCCTTCGCCTTCTTGCACGAAGAGCGGCAGGATCAGGTCATCGGCCGTCAGCCGATGCTCGGCCACCAACCGGCGCGACCAATCGTAACGGCGCAGGCGCCGCAGCCGAGTTTGCGGGTATTGGCCACTGGCGGCGGTAAAGGGTTCGTCGGATCGCATGCCAATCATCCTACCGTTTGCGATATCCACAAGGGAATTACCTCCGAATGGTTTTCGGAGAACGGCGAGTGCTCTTGACGATAGGACATCGGGTTCGCAGGCTAGAAGCATGCCTCCATCGCCACCCAAGATATCGGTCGGGCCGTTCGATTTCACATCGGTCGGGGTGCGTATAACGGGTCGCCCCGAGTCGGCCGAGTGGAAAGGGCCGCTGCAGTTTGCCTTATGGTGCCAGCGTGCCGGGCCTTGGTGGATCGGCGACCTGCTCAACGCGGGCGAGGATCGGTTTGGGGAAGCCTTCTCGCAAATGTGTGAGGGGGCCGTCTCGGCCGAGATGCTCAATCGCTACGCCTCGGTCGCCCGTCGGATCCCCATCGAGAATCGCATCGCCAGCCTTTCGTGGTCGGCCCACGCCGCCGTGGCACGCTTGCCGCACGATCTTCAACGGCGATTGCTTCGCGAAGCCGAACAGAAAGGTTGGACGAGCGAAGAACTGCGGCTTCATGCACGCGAGGCGATGAAACGGCCACCGACGTAAGGGGCGGCCACAAGAATCAAGGTCGCTAAGTGTAATTGGCTAGCGCGTTCTATTTCGATGCGTCGGCTTCGTCTTCCATGCGAAGCTGGGCGAGTAACCGAGTCATCGTGTTGGGGTGGATGCCCAACAATCGGGCCGCGCGGCTCTTGTGGCCTTGCGTGGCGCGCAGCGCCTGTTGGACGGCCACGCGGCGGAGACGACCCAAATCCATGAAGGGGAGGGAGACATCGCCCGGGTTTCGTTGGTTGGCCGTGGCCAAGATACGCTCGGGAACCTGCGGCTCGCAATCCAACACGTAGGCTTGCTCGATCACATTCGCCAATTGCCGAATGTTACCCGGCCAACGGTACTCGCAGAACTCGCGCATGGTTTCAGCCGTCGGTTTCCACAACGGACGTTGATAGCGTGCCGCGAACTTCCGCGAGAAGAACTCGACGAAATGAGGAACGTCATCGATGCGTTGACGCAACGGCGGCACGTTGAATTCGACCATGTTGAGCCGATAATACAGGTCCTCGCGGAAGCGGCCCTCGGCAACTTCGCGTTCCAAGTCGCGGTTGGTGGCCGCCACGACCTGGATGTTTACGAAAGTCGGCGATGAAGAGCCTACGGGCGTCACCTCGCGTTCTTGCAAAACGCGGAGCAGCTTCGGCTGAAGTTCAAGTGGCATCTCGCCGACTTCATCGAGGAAGACGATACCTCCTTCGGCCGCGCGAAACACGCCCAAGCTGCGGCCAGCGGCGCCCGTAAACGCGCCTTTCTCGTGGCCGAACAACTGGCTCTCGGCCAGTGTGGCGGTCAGCGCCGCGCAGTTGACGGGGACAAACGGCTTGCCGCGGCGCGGACCCAAACGGTGGAGCAATCGCGCCCACAACTCTTTGCCGGTTCCCGTCTCGCCTGTGACCAAGACGGTACACTCGACATCGGCGGCGCGGCCCACATGGTGCGCAATGCGATTCACTCTCGGGTTCGTGCCCAACACCCAGCTATCGGGGTCTTCAGGTGGAATCCGGAGCAACGATTCAATCGAAGGTGCGACAATCGAACTGCCCATATCTTCTCTGCAATTCAGTTCAGCGAGCCTCATCGCCGAATCATTCGCCGCTAGTCCTCCGGGCATGCCGCTTTCGAGTTCGCGCGTAGCGCTAGGGTGCCAATCGAAGTGGAGGACTTAGCGCAGTGTATTCACTAGCTTCCCATCCTGAGGTGCTAACAAGGTGGTTTCGCCCCAGCCGATGCTCCACGAAGGATCGGGCTGCGGCACTCCTCTCATTGTAGCCATCTTGCTGGATAGCTCAATGAATTGGGCTACAAAAGCTGGGAAAGTTGCGAGCTAGCAGTCGAGTTGCAAGGGTTTGGTCGGTTGTCCAGGCCTTGCGGTTAGGACATCTTAACATTCGGCCCGGCAAACACTTAAGATCGGCAAGCCGGGTGGCACCTTACGACCCCTCTAGTATTATGCCAGTGGTAACGACCACCACACGGACGGGGGGAAACCCTTACGGGCGTGGGGCCACCACGACATCTAGGATCAGTGGCTTGTGGTCGGAGCCGAGGCCTATTCCCTCGCCGATTGCGCGGCAAGCCACTTCCGGTGAAAGGTACGCCTGATCGATTCGAATCGGCGGAACGGGGACCATGCCGTTCGGCCAAGTCGTGGCGTAGCCTCGTCCGCGGTCCTCGTGTGCCGAACGCAGGCCCGCGGACTTCAACCGCTTATGCACCAAGGAATACTGCGTGGCGTTGAAGTCGCCGATCACCACAAGTGGCCGCGGTGTTGCCAAGATCAGCGGCACGGCCTTCGCCCAATAACCGGCCGCGTTGCTGCCTGGCTCCGAGAAGTTCATGGGGCGATGCGCATGAAGCCCAACGATTTTCAACGAATTGTCGCCGACCTCTACTTCGGTCGTTTCGACGATTCGATTCTCAATCGAGTCTTCGTGTTCGCTGCGGACGGGCAACTTGGAAAACACGGCAACTCGATCCACCTGCCAGGGCTTGAACCCTCGCCCATGTGGGTAGCGTGTGCGTAGGGTCGAGGCGAGAAACGGCTCGCGCCAGGACCAAGGGAATTCGATGAGGATGACCAGGTCGGGGTCGGTTGCCTCGACTTCGCGCAGGATGGCTTCCGGCTGATTGTTGTGGTAATGCACGTTGGCAAAAAAGATTCGCACTCGGCCCGCCGCGGCTTCGTTGGCCAGTAGCGGTGCCGTGATCGAATCGAACCGGCGATCGCGCACGAAATCGGGCACAAGCCACCACACGTGGCACCCGATGACCACCGCACTAAGTACCGCCAGCAAGCGCTGCCGTTTTGCAATTGCATAGCACAAGCACGGGTAAGCAGGAAGATACAAGTACCGGGTAAATGAATTCAGGCTAGCGAGCAGATCGGTGCCATCGTGAAAGGCGAAGCGCAACACCGCGAGGAATGCCAGTGCGAGCGCGACCAACCAGGCCAGCACCAACAAGATACGTGAAACCACCGAAACGCGTGGCGGGGCAGGGCGGGGCAGGGGAATGAACCCAGGTCGAGTAGCGGAAGGTGGGGTCAAGGCAGTTGCTTTGAGGTTCACAGGTATTGGGAGACCGGCGGAGAGGTTGTCGGTAACAACGCAGGCCAATCCATGGCTCCGGGATGAATGAGGGGCAACACCGAGGCTGGGCGGCCCAGCCGGTTGGGGGTATCGGTAGGATCGGCGGCCCGTACCCTATTATCGCTAAAGGCAGTATAGATGGTCGCCCCTAAAATTGACATCCGTGGTAGTGACCGTTAGTCTAAGGAATACTTAGAGTTAGCACGATTTTTGGTAGGCTAACCCGATACCTTCCAACCGACGAGGCTGTGTTCAAACAGTTGATTTCGTGTTGGTGGCAGCCGGCTAGCCGCCGTTTGAACCGGTTGTGTTCGCCACCGATTCGGCAAGAGGTTGCAAGCAACAAGAATTCCAATCTCGGCAGTCGAGAGGACAGCACGTTGACTTGGGCCGCGGCCCGCGTGGCATCGCGGCCTGTGGCGAGAAGCCTGCGTGGGAAGCCAACCGACCGCGGGATGCGAACTAACTTTTGTGGCCCCTTGGGGCCTTTCGCTTAAGAGCGGCATGGCTCTTGCGACGTTGGAAACAGAGAACTCTTTGAGCAGCACATCATGGCAGATTTAGGAAAATTCTTGGTTGGCCGCGGCATCATCGGCCCCGATCAGTTGGCCGAAGCTCAAGCGATCGCCAAAAAGAACGGGGGCAAGGTTCACGATGTCCTCGTGAAGCAGGGTTACGCTTCGAGCGAACAAGTGATGCAATCGATGGCCGACATGCACGGCTACGAATTCTTTGATCTTCGAGACGTACCGATTCCACCCGCCGTGGTGGAGCTGGTGCCCGAATCGGTAGCGCGTGAAAACGCGGTGATCCCTCTGGCGGAAGAGGACGGTGCCCTGAAGGTTCTTGTTAGCGACCCATTCGATTATGAAACGTTCGAGAAGCTGCAGTTTATTCTTAATCGCAAGGTGAATATCGCGTTGGCCACGCGCGAGAGCATCCTGGAAGCCATCAACCGGAACTATGGCCAGATGGGCGATGAAAGCGCCGACTCGATGCTCCAGGAGTTCACCGATACGGCGATTGATTTCACCGAAACGGAGGATGAAGGGGGATCGGAGGGCGGCGATGACGTGGACGAGACGAGCGCGCCGATCGTTCGCCTGGTGCAGTTGATGATCAGCGAGGCCGTGCAACTGCGGGCCTCGGATATTCACGTGGAGCCATTCGACGATCGGGTGCGAATTCGATACCGGATCGATGGAGTGCTAGTGGAGCGTGATAGCCCCCCCCGGCGGCTGTTGGGTGCCCTGCTCTCCCGCATCAAGATTCTCGCCAAGATGGATATTGCCGAGCGGCGGCGCTGCCAGGACGGCCGGATCAAGATCACGGCCGGCGGCAAGGAATTGGACCTCCGCGTAAGCATGCTGCCGACGAACCACGGGCAATCTTGCGTGATGCGGCTGCTGGATAAGGACAACATCAAGATCGGCGTCCGGCAACTAGGTTTGTCGGAGAAGGACTACAAGAAGTTCAAGGCCCTTATCAAGCGGCCGAATGGGATTCTGCTGGTTACGGGACCTACGGGCTCTGGGAAGACGACGACCCTTTACGCGGCGTTGAATGATTTGAACCGCCCGGACCGGAAGATTATTACGGCCGAGGACCCGGTGGAATACTACCTGCCGGGTATCAACCAGGTGGAAGTGAAGCACAGCATAGGTCTGAACTTTGCGTTGATTATCCGGGCGATGCTTCGTCAGGCGCCGAACGTGATTCTGGTGGGGGAGATGCGGGATTACGAAACGGCGTCGATGGGAATCCAGGCTTCTTTAACGGGACACTTGGTTTTCAGTACTCTACACACGAACGATGCGCCCGGTGCCATTACACGTATGGTCGACATGGGAGTGCCGGCCTATCTTGTTGCTGGCAGTGTCATTGGCATTCTGGCGCAACGGTTAGTGCGTGTGATTTGCCCCAAGTGCAAGCAGCCACACACACCCCGCGAGCAGGAGCTGATAGCAGCTGGCATAACGCCCGAGCAAGCAGCGAGTGCCAATTTCATGAAAGGCCGTGGATGTAACCACTGTGGCAACAGCGGATACCGCGGCCGGCTAGGCATTTTCGAGCTGCTTATCATGACGTCGAAGATTCGCGAGATGGCCTTCCAAGGCGCCAACACGCAGGACCTGCGAAAGGAAGCCATAAAGGGTGGTATGTCAACACTTTACGACGACGGCATTCGCAAGGTTCTGGAAGGCATCACCACAATCGATGAGGTCTTCCGCGTAGCCAAGAAAACGGAGTAATACGGTGCCGCGGCGCGAGAATGCGGCCGTCGAGATGGAAATGAGACGAGAAATACACTGATTTTATTGAGTTTGCCCCCCGTGCGGCGAATAATGCATTGGTTCGCCACACCGTTTTTTTGTTGGAACGATTGGAACGATAGGCCAGTTGAACGGACCGGGCTTTTCTTAGCGGTCCAGGGTTCAGCGGCGGTCGTGGCGACCGGCGATTTCGGGTGTTTGGAGCTTGGGCGTAGGGGCCTCGAGTAACGGGCAACCCGGTCGCAGGAAGAGGCATTCCCCGGACAGGTTCTCCGCTGAGGTGCCGGCCCACGGCCGCGCGCGGGGGTCGATCGTGTTCACGGACTTTACCTGGGCCATCCCTAACGACGGGAGGCTAGGGGGAGGTCGTGAGAAACGTGAATCGGCCTGTTGAACACTACTTTTTTGCCAGGGGAATGAACGAGCATGGGAACAATTCTCATCGATAAGCTGCTATCGGCTTGCGTGAAGCAAGGCGCGAGCGACTTGCATATCACGGTGGGCCAGCCGCCGGTGCTGCGTTTGCATGGGCGGATGCAGAAGCTGAAGACGAAGGTGCTCGAGCCGGCCGATACGCAGGCTTTGATGAAAAGCATCACGCCCGACCGGTGCCAGCAAGAGTTTCAGGAGACGGGCAGTTGCGACTTTGGTTTTTCGTTTGGCGATGCGTGCCGATTCCGTGTATCGGTATTTCGGCAGCGCGGCAATGTGGCGATGGTATTGCGGCAGATTCCGGTCAAGATGTGGTCGATGGACGAATTGGGGCTTCCGCAAGTATTTAAGAGCTTGATTGCTCGGCCGCGTGGGCTGGTTATCGTCACCGGCCCCACGGGATCGGGCAAGACGACGTCGCTGGCGGCGATGGTTGATTATCTCAATGAGAACTACGACCACCACATCATCACGATCGAAGACCCGATCGAGTTTCAGCATCAGCACAAGAAGTCGACGATCAACCAGCGCGAGGTGGGGGTTGATGTTACGTCGTTTAAGGAAGCGTTGCGACGTGCGTTGCGGCAAGACCCGGACGTGATCCTGGTCGGCGAAATGCGTGACCTGGAAACGATCGAAGCGGCGATCACGGCGGCCGAAACGGGGCACATCGTGTTTGGCACGCTGCACACTTCGAGCGCCGCCGGCACGATTAACCGCATTATCGACGTGTTCCCGACGAACCAGCAGGAGCAGATTCGGACGCAGCTTGCATCGGCGATCATTGGCATTTTGTGCCAGCAGCTATTGAAGAAGGTTGGCGGCGGACGGGTGGCGGCGTTTGAAACGCTCGTGGTGACGCCCGGCATTGCGAACCTGATCCGGGAGAACAAGATATTCCGGATTACGTCGTCGATTCAAACCGGCGCGCGGCACGGCATGATGCTGTTGGACGATCACATATTCAACCTGTGGCGGCAAGGCCTCATTACGAAGGAGGATGGCCTTGGCAAGTGCAACGTGCCGGAAGAATTGGAACGTCGTTTCGCGGCGGCGGAACGTGGTATTTTCGATGATCAACCGGACAAGGATGGCGAAAGCGCGGCGTGATATGCGCTAAGCCGTAAGCGGCGACTGTTCCCTCATCCCTTACACCTCATCCCTCACCCCTGAATCCTCCCCATGGCACATCGTCGTATTGGTCAAGTTCTGGTTGATATGGGTTTCATCACCGATGAGCAGCAAGAGCTGTTGGTGGATGAACAGCACGAGCATCCTGGCCAGTTGTTGGGCAAAGTGGCCATCGATATGGGGCTCATCAACGAAGAGCAGTTGGTGCAAGCCTTGGCCGAGCAGCTTTCGCTGCAAACGACGTCGGTTTCGGAAATCACGATCAAGAAGGAAGTGCTTTCGATGGTGACGGCGCCGATGGCGCAGATGTACCGCGTGATCCCGATCGATTTCGACGGCGACACGCTGACCGTGGCCATGTGCGATCCGCAGAACTTGCACGTGCAAGACGAGCTTCGGACGTTTTTGGGTTACAACATCCGCGTGACGGTGACGAGCGAGTCGTCGATGATGGCCGCCCTGGAGCGGTACTACGGCGAGAGCACCGACAGCGTCGAGAGCATTGTTTCCGCCTTGGAAGAAGACGCGGAGCTTGCGGCGGCGGCGGCGGGGATCAGTGCCGATGGCCCGATCAATTTGGACGACGTTACGGCGTTGGCCGATAGCGCCCCGGTGCGCAAGCTCCTGAACATGGTGCTGCTGATGGCGATTCGCGAGCACGCGAGCGACTTGCACTTCGAGCCGTTCGAGGACGAGTTCAAGATTCGGATCAAGGCCGATGGCGTGTTGTACGAAATGGTGCCGCCGCCGCGCCATTTGGCATTTGCCATTACGACCCGCATCAAAGTGATGGCGAATCTGGATATTGCGGAACGCCGGTTGCCGCAAGACGGCCGGATCGAGCTTACGGTTGGCGGCCACTCGGTCGACCTGCGGGTGAGCGTCCTTCCGACGATGTTTGGGGAAAGCGTGGTGATGCGGGTGCTCGATCGCTCGGTGAC
>JADZFK010000093.1 GCA_020849945.1 Pirellulales bacterium
CGAGTGGGATCGCATGAAACGAATCGGGTTCGTCCAAGGCCAACTCCGATGCGCCCGCCCCGGCATGGGCGCCATACACCAACCCTTCCAACAGGCTGTTGGAAGCGAGGCGATTTGCGCCGTGAAGCGGCGTAGGCCGGACCAAGCGGCGCGAGGGCTTCGAGAATATTGCAGGGCTCAACCGCCGCGCAGCTCCGACAATTCCGCCCCGTATGTGGGTTCCACCGGAGCTGCGCGGCGGTTGAGTTGACTGGTGGTGGTTCGCCCTTTGCGCCGCTTGATCCGGCCTACACGGCTCCTCACTCCTCACTCCTCAAACGCCCTTACGCCGCGGGGTGCCGATAGTATTGGTACGCCAACAGCACTTCGTACAGATCGGCCGATATGGTAATCGAGTCGTTTTCGAAATCGCTTAACCAAGTGCGCTGGCTGGCGACGGCATCGGCCAACAGCGGTAGCACTTCGCCAAGTTCAACGGTTACCGTTTGCTGATTCGCCTCGTCCGCCGTGTAGAATGAAGGCGTGCTTTCAACGGGTTCTCGGTAGATACGCAGGTTCGAGCGGGCCATGGGATGCGTCCTTACATGCCAGTGGGGGGAAATCCAGCGAATGCGCAGCATCATGCCGGCAGGCCGGAGCGGCTACGTTCCGGCTTCGCATCGGTCGGTATCGGCTCGCAAAGCTTGTTCAATTGACCTGAAATGCCACTTGCTTCAACTTTTTCGTTGATGCCAGCAGTGACGGCGGCTTCAAATCATCAGAAAAGGCGGGCCGATTCCCCCTCGTCCGCATTTTTCACAATCAAAACCACGGAGGCACGGAGCCACGGAGCAAGGCGTAGGCGTAGGCCGGACCAAGCGGCGCGAGGGCTTCGACAATATCGCAGGACTCAGCCGCCGCGCCGTTCCGGCAATTCCGCCACGTATGTGGGTTCCGCCGGAGGGTTCCGCCGGCGCTGCGCGGCGATTGGGTGGGCTGGTGGTGGTTCGCTCTCTACGCCGCTTGATCCGGCCTACACGGTTTGAGCCGGCCTACGCCTTGCTCCGTGGCTCCGTGGTGTTGATGGCGAGAAATCCGGGCTAGCCCAATTGAATCGGCGTTTCCGGCGAGTGGGCGATGGAATGGGCAAAGGTTCCGTCAGGCTGCAAATGAAAAAATTTCCGGACGGGCCATTCCGAACTATGCTAGCGAACCTTGCATCCAACCATTAAGATTTAGGGTTCCAGTATCCTTTCCCGTGGGGGGCGTTTGCCCACGCTTGGCTGGGGTAGCGCGGCGCGAGATCATGGCTCGCCGATGGTTTGGTAGTCGTTGGAAGAATCCACCATGCCCGTTGTTTCACCTGCTCCGAGTTTCGCTGCCCATCCAAGTTTCTCGCCATTGCTTTATTGCACCTAGCAACCCGTCTCGGTCGGCTTCTACATGGCAACTGTGAATACGATCGACTACGCACGACTAGCGCGTGAGCTCGGCATCGACACGGACAAGATTGCTCGCACCGTCGCCCTGTTGGACGACGGCAACACGGTTCCTTTTATCACCCGCTACCGCCGCGACCAAACGGGCGGGCTTGATGAAGAACAGATAGGCCGCATCCGCGAGTCGATTACCAAGTTGCGCCTGCTGGAGGAACGAAAGCAAACGATATTGCGTTCCATCGAATCGCAAAATGCGCTAACCGATGAACTGCGCGAGCAAATAGCGCGGGCGGATAGCGTCAAGCGGCTCGAAGATCTGTATCTGCCTTATCGGCCCAAGAAGCAAACGCTGGCAACGAAGGCCCGCGAGCAAGGGCTGGGGCCGCTTGCCGAAGAGATTCTGCGACAGGACAAGTCTTGCACCGATCTGGATGCCCGCGCCGCCGATTTCATCAATACCGATAAAGGCGTTCCCGACGTCGCAACGGCCGTGTTGGGGGCCGGCCACATCCTCGCGGAGCTCTTCAGCGAGAACCCGGATGTCCGCCAGAAGGTCCGCAAGCTTTATCGCAAGACGGGTAAGTTGGTCAGCGCGAAAATCGAAGAGAACCCCAATAAGAATCAGCAGTTTCACGATTATCTCGACTTCCGCGAACCGCTCGGCCGCATTCCGCCGCATCGGGTGCTCGCCATCAACCGGGGAGAACGCTCCAAGGTACTGCGCGTTCAAGTCGAGGCCGATACGGCCGCCATCGAACAACTGAGCATCGAACACTTGGTTCCGCACGACCATGCCCACAAAGAGTTCCTGATGGGTTGCGTCCGAGATGCCCTTGCGCGGCTCGTGCTGCCGAGCCTCGAACGCGAGGCTCGCCGCGAGCTTACCGAGAAGGCGGAAACGCATGCGGTGGAAGTGTTTGCACGCAACTTGCGCAATTTGCTTCTTCAGCCGCCATTGCCCGGAAGACGAGTGCTCGCCGTCGATCCTGGTTACAAGAACGGGTGCAAACTGGCCGCACTCGATGAATTCGGAAAACTCTTGGCGCACGATGTGATCTATGTCGTGGGCAGCGACGAGCAGAAGGCGGCCGGCCGGGCCAAACTGGTCTCGTTCATCACCGAACACCATCTTTCCGTGGTGGCGATCGGCAATGGCACCGCGTGCCGCCAAACGGAACAACTGCTCGCTGAAATCCTTGGGAACGAACTCAACGGGCAAGACGTTCACTATGTGGTGGTGAACGAGGCCGGGGCCAGCGTTTACTCCACGAGCGAGGTGGGCCGCGAGGAATTCCCCGAATGCGATGCCATCCAGCGCAGCGCGATATCGATCGGTCGGCGCTTGCAAGACCCCTTGAGCGAACTGGTAAAGATCGACCCCGCCAGTATCGGCGTGGGGTTGTATCAGCACGATGCGCGTGCCAAGCACCTCCGCGATTCGCTCGACGACGTCGTTCAATCGTGCGTTAGCTTCGTGGGCGTGGAACTGAACAGCGCCAGTACGCCGCTGTTGCGTTATGTTTCGGGAATGAACCAACTAACGGCCCGGCGTGTTTACGAGCACCGCCAGCAGCATGGCCCCTTCCAGAGTCGCCAGCAACTTATGGAGGTGAGCGGCCTGGGCAATGCCACCTTTGTGCAAGCGGCCGGATTCCTCAAAATCGTCGGCGGCGAGGACCCGCTCGACGCCACTTGGATTCATCCCGAAAACTACGAAGCGGCTCGAAACCTTCTCGCCAAGCTGGGCATGAATCCGAACGAATTGATGGGCGGCGCCAGCGCAGCCCGAATTCGCGAGCTGCTCGAACCGATCGATCGAACGGCCCTTGCCGCCGAGCTTGGCATAGGTCAACTCGCGTTGGACGACATGATCGAAGCGCTTTCTCGGCCCGGCCGAGATCCGCGGGAAGACCTGCCGCCCCCCATCTTCCGCAAGGATGTCGTCAAGTTCGAAGACCTGCAAGTGGGCATGGAGCTTCGCGGCACCGTGCTTAACGTGGTCGATTTCGGCGCTTTCGTCGACGTGGGCCTTTCCGATAGCGGCTTGATCCACATTAGCGAGCTCAGCACCGGCTACGTTCGCGACCCGCACGATGTGGTTGCGGTAGGAGACCAGGTCAGTGCTTGGGTGTCTGCGATCGATCCGCAGCGCCGTCGGGTGGCGCTCACCATGATTGCCCCAGGAACCGAGCGACCTCAACCGGTTCCGAAACAACGTCGTGGCGGGCGCCGTCGGCAAGATGGTCCGCAACAGCCACGCCCTGCCGCGCAGGCTGCCACGCAATCGCCCGAGCAGCAACGTCCGAAACAGCCTGAAGGTAGCGGCCCTTCCACTTCAACCAGAGACTCGCGACCGCGACGCCAAGGCAAGCCTCGCCGCGATCGCCGCGCCCAGCCCGAACGAAAACCACGTACTAGCGCATACGAAAAGCGGGCCCCGAAGGAATTGGTTCCCATCACCAAGGAAATGGAGGCCGGCAAAGCCTATCTGCGATCCTTCGGCGACCTTCTCCAATTTCATAAGAAAAAGAAGGAAGCTACCTCCACCGAACAGCAACCCGAGCCGAGTCCCGAATCCAATGGCGACGAACAGGCCTGATGGCCGGTTGCTTCTTGAAGCCCGATCTTGCCACCATGACAGATTTTCGAGAGCGTCTGCAACGAGCCACCGAGCGAGGAAGGCAGGCCCGCGCCTTGCAACTCGATGAGGCGGCAGCCAAAGCACTTAGTGAAGAAGAGTGCCGTCGGCTTCATTCGCAGTATCGGCTTCAACTCACCGATCACATCGAAAAATGCCTGGGCGAAATGGCCGATAATTTCCCAGGTTTTCGCGTCGAGCCCGTCGTCGATGCAACGGGTTGGGGGGCGGCCGTCAGCCGCGACGACTTGGCGATGGCTGCTGGTCGCCGTGCCAGCCTTTTTAGCCGCTTTCAAATCGTCGTCGGGCCCTTCAACACTTACCGCGTCCTCGATCTGGCTGCCAAAGGAACCGTGCGAAACAAAGAAGTTCTGAGCCGTAGCCACTATCAACGCTTGGCAGAAGTCGATCTGCAAACGTTCCGCGAACTGGTCGAAACCTGGGCCATCGACTTCGCCGAACTTTACGCCGAGGCCACCTAACCCGGATTTCTCACCACGGAGCACACAGAGGTCACGAAGAAAAAGCCAAGAGATCGTTTGAAGCAAGGTCAACCGCCCGCAGCTACGAGACAGGGTGTTTCCGCCGTTCCTTGTGGCAAGTGTACTTGCTACTGGTTTTCTCCGTGGCTCCGTGCCTCCGTGGTTTTGATTGTGAGAAATGCGGACTAAGGGATGAGCGGGTCATCAGCGGCCAGCAGGCCCAGCCAAATTCGCGCGGGCCACATGCCTTCCTGGCACCTCACGCTCCGCCCGGGCTGTAATCCTATTCTCTCCAAGCCACGGCGAAAGAATGCCGAGCCAGGTTGGCACGACCTCATCCGTCGGGGCCAAGAGTGTAATTGAAAAGCGATCGCCGCCAACCGCTTGAAACCGCCGGGCAACAGGCCGGCCATTCTGCAGAAGCGAGATCCGCAGATGTCCCGCCCAATGCGGGTATTCCTTCAGCGAACGCTCGACCGATTCCGTCACACTACGAAGCGTGGCTCGCGGCAAAGTGGCCTCCATCGCGCCCGCTCGCGCCGCGCGATGAAGCGATTGCTCGGCCACGGCTACGTGCCCAAATTCGATAAGCACGCAGCCCGCCACGATGATCACGCCCAACGCGGCCGACCATTGCAATACCCAACCCATGCCACGTTGGGGCGCAGCCGTAGTCGCTTCGTAGGCCGCCACCTCCGAGGCCGTGTAAATGGCTTCGGGGCAATCAAAGTGCGAGAGAAGTTCAACAGAATTGACAGCCAGGTGCATATCTCCACGATAATTGCGACGCAGACTCTCCGCAACGCTACCGCTGAGCATAGATAGCCGACCCGTTTCGGGTCGGTGGCGATTGGCGAAAACGCAGCGCTAGTGGAAGGACCGCGCTTTGCACTCACTCATCAAATGCGACTTCCAACGCTGGTAGCGCGGCCTTCAGTTTGGCCACACCTTCGGGGCTGACAGCCGTTAGGCGGAGTTCGAGTTTCTTCAATGCCTTGCAACCGGCCAGAAGCTCCAATCCGTCGTCGGTGATCCCCGTTTCGTTGAGTGTGAGCGTTCCCAACGCGGGCAGCGTGGCGAGCAACCGAAGCCCTTCATCATCCACGGCCGTGTTATCCAGGTTGAGGTACTTCAGTTGGGTGAGCTTCGCCAAGTGTTCGAGGCCGGCATTGCCGACCGGCGTGTTCCACAAGTTGAGCCATGCCAATTCGTGCAGCGCGGCCAAGTGGGCGAGTCCTTCGTTGCCACAGCGGGTTTCGCTCAGGTCGAGTTTCCGCAGTTGCGACATGTTCCGAAGGTGTGCCAGGCCGCTGCCATTTGTGAACGTGGCGCGTAGGAACAGAATCCGCAATTTCGTCAACTTTTGTAAGTGGACCAGGCCGGCGTCGGAAATTGGAACACGCATCAGGTCGAGATCGTCTAGTTCCGTGAGATTGGCGATAGACGCCAGGCCTGTGTCGGTTACTTTGGCGTCTTCGAGTGCGAGTCCGCGGAGCTTCTTCATGCCTTTCAGATGAACCAGCCCGGCGTCGGTGATGCCGGCCGAGCGCAGCTTGAGCGCTCCCAAACCGGTTAGTGGGGCAAGGTGCGCCAACCCGGCGTCGGTAATCAGGCAACCGCGAAGGTCTAGCAGCCGCAGCTTCTTGGAAGCCCCCAAGTGCGCGAGGCCTTCATCGCCTACTTTCGTATACAGCAGCGTCAGGTAGGTAAGCTCGGGCATCGTGCCCACGTGTTTCATGCCGTCGTTCGAAATGCCTGTCGCTCGCTGAAGGTTGAGCGACTTGAGTTTTCTTAGTGCCGTCAGCTTCGCCAATCCCACGTCAGTCACCAACGTGTTCTGCAGTTCAAGCTCGGAGAGTTCTTGTAAAGGAAGCAGGGAATCCACACCGTGATCCGAAATGCCGGCACCCCACAGGGCCAGCTTCGTGAGCTTGGGCGAAGAAGCAAGCAATTTCAGGTCTTCGTCGGTGGCCGGCCGATTTGCCAGATGGATCGCCACCACGGTGCCCGCCGCATCGCGAGTTACTTGGCCCGAAAGTTGCTCAACTCGTTCGCAAAGTCGAGAATCCACGGCTGCAGGTGGCTTCTGCGCCAACAAGCACTCATTGAAACTCAGTGCCACGGTGGCTGCGACCGTCAATAACTTCTTCGTAGTCATCCATCCATTCTCAGCGGGGTGTTTTCTAGGTTGGCAACAACGCCATTTCCATCGTGCTCTCGATAGCGTAGTTGCACAGCCTCTCCTTGGCAAATCGTCGTCCGCAAACAGCGGAAATCGCCTCTTGGCACACCCTCCATTGTGGGATTCGATCATTGCAATTGCGATAGTTTATAGTGTAACGGTGTTGGGTTTGTGGGTGTCATGGTTACCGCGATTTGCCCGCAAGCAAGCCCAACGCTATGCTGTTAACATGCCGCCTCGTTCCTCGCTGAACTGTGTCAGCGGGGAGTGCGAGGTGTCGTACTCTAGCATGTTTGCTGCTCTAGGTTCCTAAACTTGATCCAAGGCGATTCCCCCTTCCTTCGTTGGAGATACTTGCGATGTCATTGAAAACCGATCGGCGTAAGTTCCTGCAAACCTCGGCGGTGGCCGGTCTCGGCTACTGGATTACCGGTGGCCTCGAAGCTGCCGAGAGCCGCTCGCCCAACGAACAGATTCAAATCGCCTGCATCGGTGTCGGCGGGAAGGGGCAAAGCGACGTCTCAAACGTTTCGAAGTTCGGCAAGATAATTGCCCTTTGCGATGTCGATGCCACCATCCTTGAACCCCAGGTGAAGGTTTACAAGGTCGACCACAACTTCTCCGATTTCCGCGAGATGCTCGACAAACTCGGCGACCGCGTTGATGCCGTCACCGTCAGCACGCCCGATCATAACCATGCCGTGGCGGCCGCCAAGGCCATGAAGATGGGCAAGCACGTGTATTGCCAGAAGCCCCTCACGCACTCGATTTGGGAAGCTCGCCGCCTCGCCGAGATCGCGCGCGAGAAGGGCGTTGCAACTCAGATGGGTAATCAACACACGGCCCACCCCGCCATGCGCAAGGCCGCTTACCAAGTTAAAGCAGGCCAGTTGGGCACCGTGAAGGAAGTGCATGTGTGGACGAACCGGCCCGTGTGGCCGCAAGGCGAAGAACGTCCGGCTACCAAACCGGTTCCTTCCACGCTCAACTGGGATGCCTGGATCGGTTGCGCTCCTTTCCGCCCGTATGCCGAAGGTTATCATCCGTTCAAGTGGCGCGGCTGGTGGGATTTCGGTACCGGCGCACTCGGCGATATGGCGTGCCACACGTGCAACCTGCCCTTCATGGCGCTCAATATGCGCGACCCAATTTCGGTTGTGGCCGAGTGCGCCGAACATAATGGCGACAGCTATCCGCCGCGTTCGAAGATCACCTTCGAGTTCCCCAAGTTGGGCGATCGAGCCGCCTTTACGTTGTATTGGTACGATGGCGGCAACTTGCCCGAACGTCACTTGTTCGAGGGCGTCACCATCACGACCAAATCGGATGATGGCAAGGTGATTCCGCCCCCGGCGATCAGCGGTGTGCTGCTCATCGGCGACAAGGCCAAGATGTACGCCGCCGGCGACTACGCGGAGCAAGGGACCGAGATCGTCGGCGACGTCGAACCGATGAACGCGAATTACCCGCGCAGCCCGGGCCACGAAAAGGAATGGTTCAACGCCATGCGCGACCCGAAAAAGCCCGCCATGTCGAATTTCCCCGACTATTCCGGCCCGCTCACCGAAACCATTCTGCTCGGCAATCTGGCGGTGTACAAACGCGGCAAAGTCGAGTGGGACCCGATCAACCTGAAGCCCCTCAACGATCCGTCGCTCGAAAAGATCGTTCGTCCCACCTACCGCGAAGGCTACGAAATATAAGCCCTGCTTCCTCGTATTGCCCCAATAACTAGCGGCGGCTTTTTACGGCCGTTCGGATGAAGAAATTCCGCCCCGAGACGGATCGGCTATCGATCATACGCGAAGCGCCCAGCCACGGCGTGCCATCGCCCAGCATACGACCCACCAGAAAGTGGCCGTTAACAAGGCGAAGCCGAGCGAGGCCAGTTTGGGGTCGTGAATCCAGGAGGTGAACAAGTGCTCGAAGAGCCAATCCTTCGCCGAGGAATCACAGATGGTCCACCATCGATCAAGAGCGGTTGATAGGAGCCCCGACGCGACAAAGACGAGTATCGCGTTGACGCCGACGATTTCGAAGGGGCGGGCTAGCCGCCGCCAGCCCCACTGATCGAACACCAGAAGGCAGCCACACAGGGCGACCATGCCGAGTCCGCCGGTAAGCAGCACGAAACTGCTGGTCCAAATCTTCTTGTTGATCGGGAAGTTAACGAGCGGAACGTAATGCCACGCCTCGCCGACTAGGGCGAGGACTATGCCGCAAGCAGCAAGCTGGGCGATCGTCCTCGTGTTCACTCCGCGACGTTGGATGAACAGACCGACCCAATATCCTATGAGTGCGGTGACGATGGCGGGCAGTGTGCTCAGAAATCCCTCGGGGTCGGTGCCGTTGCCATCCTTGTACATGTGGTTGGGGCCGATGATCGCGTGGTCGATCGCACCAACAAGATTCGTGGCACACGCGAGATTCGCCGTGCGATCGTGCGGGTTGGGCAAAAAAGTGAGAGCGGCCCAATAACCAAGCAGGATGACGACTGCCAACATGGCCTGCCCGCGAAGCGGCACATGCAGCACCACGAGCGACGTGGCGCAATACACCAGCGCGATTCGAACCAGGACGCCCACGATGCGGAGATCGCTAAGATCGAAGCTGCCACCTTGTGCGGCATGAACCGTCTTGATGAGCAGGCTCGGCATCCACCCCAGGAAGATCAGTAGCAACGTCCGACGTGCAATCCGCCAGTAGAGCGAGGCCGGCACGCAAGACTCCGCTCCCTCGCCGAGATGGGCTCGAAAAGGGTTCCGATACTTTCGCATCGAATACGCTAGCGAGGTTCCCACGATGAACAGGAAGAATGGAAAGATAAGGTCGGTTGGTGTCCAGCCATGCCACTCGGCATGCTGGAGCGGCGCATAGATATACGCCTTGTTCCACTTGGCCGGGTTGTTGGCCAAGATCATGGCCAGAATCGTAAGACCGCGAAAGGCATCGAGCGCGAGCAACCGAGAACTTGGTAAGGGCTGGACGAAGGCAGGGGCTATTGAAGGGGTGTTCATAAGAAACGACCGGAATATGATGGGGACAATTCTGCCTATGAGTATACCAAGGTGGCCAGGTGGCTCGCACACTCGACATACCCTACGTACGGGCGGTACGCTGTACGGAGCACCAAGCCGGTTGGCGCGGTGGTCGAGTTACCGTTTCGATGCAATAGGCGTATGAAAGGGGTCGTCATGGCAGCCAAGACCGTCAATGTCGCGTTGATAGGGACCAAATTCATGGGCAAGGCCCATTCGAACGCTTACCTGAAGGTGGCCAAGTTTTTCGATGTTGAGCCGCAGCCGGTGATGAAGATGATTTGCGGCCGGCATGCCGACGAAACGGCCGAGTTCGCCAAGCGATTCGGCTGGGAGAATCACGAAAGCGATTGGCACAAGGTGTGCGATCGCAAGGATATCGACGTGGTCGATGTTTCGACGCCGGGCGGGCTGCATCACGATATTTCGGTCGCTGCCGCGAAGAATGGCAAGCACGTTTTTTGCGAGAAGCCGTTGGCGTTCAATCTGAAGGATGCCCGCACCATGCTCGAAACAGCGCGGAAGGCGGGGGTCGTTCACATGGTGAATTTCAACTACCGCGTGGTGCCGGCCATCGCGCTGGCCAAGCAGATGATCGCGGCAGGCGAGATCGGAGAGATTCGCCACTTCCGTGCCACCTATTTGCAAGATTGGCTTACCGACGCGAAGTTCCCCATGAATTGGCGGCTTCGGAAAGAAGCGGCTGGCTCGGGCGCGCATGGCGACCTGAACGCCCACCACGTCGATCTGGCCCGATTCCTAGTGGGCGAAATTGGCGAAGTCGTCGGCATGAAGAAGACGTTCATCGCCGAACGCCCGGCCGAAGGCCGCTCGGCCGGTCTTACGGCCACAGCGGGCGAAGGCACCGAGAAGGTAACGGTGGATGACGCCACGCTCTTCCTGGCGAAATTTCAAAATGGGGCGATCGGCTCCTTCGAGGCCACCCGCATGGCACCAGGCCGCAAGAACTATAATCGGTTTGAAATCAACGGGAGCCGGGGCTCGCTGGTGTTCAATTTCGAGGAGATGAACACACTGCAATACTATAGCTGCGCCGACCCTGCCGGCCGACAAGGTTTCAAGGCGATCATGGCGACCGAGGGCGTACACCCGTATGCTGGCGCGTGGTGGCCGCCGGGGCACGTGCTGGGCTACGAACACACGTTCGTGCATGCCGTGGTCGAGTTGATGGGGGCCATCCAAAAGAAGCCCACGATCATGGCCGACTTCCGCGACGGCGCCCAATGCGTCGCCGTGCTCGATGCGGTGGAACACTCCATCGACGAAGGCAAGTGGGCCAAGGTGGAAATGGTTGAATAATACCCCATGAACCGCCGCAACTTGGGTTGAGTCCTGGGGACACCAGCAAATTGGTTTCACGGCGGAGTGCAACGCGACCGCGCCGGCGTTCCACGGCAGACATCTGGTTTGATTCGGTCATCCTTTTCCCTTTTCTCATGAACAATTGGCGGACTCATTGATGAGCACGATCAAGGCAGGCATTATCGGTACTGGTTTCATCGGCCCAGCGCATGTTGAAGCGGTGCGGCGACTAGGCTTCGTCGAAGTGGCGGCGGTGGCCGAACGCGGCGACGAACTGGCCCAAGCGAAGGCGAAGCAGCTTTCCATCCCCAAGGCTTACGGCGATTACAAGGCCCTGCTGGCCGATCCTGAAATCGCGGTTGTCCACAATTGCACGCCGAACCATTTGCACTTCGCCATCAACAAAGAGATTCTGGCGGCGAAGAAGCACGTGGTTTCCGAGAAGCCACTGGCGATGACCTCGATCGAATCGCGCGAGCTGGTGCGATTGGCCAAGGCGGCGGGCGTTGTGCATGCGATCAATTTCAACTACCGCTACATGCCGCTCGTGCAGCACGCGCATCAAATGTGCCAGTCCGCTCGCGAGCTTGGCCGCATCTTCGCCGTGCATGGTTCTTACCTGCAAGATTGGCTCTTGCAGGAAAATGATTGGAACTGGCGACTCGTGCCCGAGTTGAGTGGCGATTCGCGCGCGGTGGCCGATGTCGGCAGCCACTGGTGCGACCTGGTGCAGTTCATCACGGGCATGCGAATCGTGCGCGTGATGGCCGACCTCGTTACGATTCATCCCATTCGTAAACGGCCGAAGGTTGAAGTCGAAACCTACGCCGGTAAGGTGTTGCGGCCCGAGGACCTGGAAGACGTGCCGATCAACACCGAAGACTACGGCTCAATTCTGCTCGAATTCGATACGGGCGCGCACGGATCGCTCACCGTAAACCAGTGCGCGGCGGGGCGAAAGAATCGATTGTATGTGGAGATCGATGGCAGCAAGTGCGCCCTGGCGTGGGACCAAGAGCGGCCGAACGAACTGTGGGTCGGCCGTCGCGACGGACCGAACCAGGTCGTCCTCAAGGACCCCAGCCTGCTCCACCCGGCGGCCCGCGAGTACGCCCACTACCCCGGCGGCCATAACGAAGGGTACCCCGACGGACCCAAGAATCTGTTCCGCAACGTGTATGGTTTCATCGCCGGCACCCGGCCCGGTGGCGACTTCTCCACGTTTGTCGATGGCCATAACGAAATCGCCATCTGCGATGCCGTTCTGAAAAGTTCGCGCGAACGCCGTTGGGTCGATGTAGAGTACTGAGTCGAGGATGCTGGGGACAGGATGCTGGATGCTGGGGGGTGCCGTGATGTTGCCGCTTCAACAGGCTCTTCTATGCGATCTCTTGTCGTTTTCGCGTAATTTCTGGCACTTCTTGCGACTCGATTGATATAGACCCCTTTTTGTTGGCTCGCGTACACTAGGGGGCCATGACCGAGCCGCTTACCGTTATCATTCCCTGCAAGAACGAACGCGAGAACATCGGCGCGTGTGTTGCCAGCGCGCGACAAGTGGCCGACGAAGTGCTGCTGGCCGACTCGGGCTCGACCGACGGAACATTGGAACTTGCAGCCCAACTTGGTTGCCGGATCATCGAGCGCGAGTACGGCACGAGTGGGGATTTCAAGAACTGGGCCATTCCGCAGGCCAAGCACGAGTGGGTGTTCATCCTGGATGCCGACGAGCGGATCACCCCGCGGCTGGCCGCCGAAATTCGCGGCACCCTCTCCGCAACCGGCGGGCCTTCTCACTACGGTTATTGGGTGGTTCGCCGTAACCACTTCATGGGCCACCCGATCCGCTTCGGCCCTTGGAAGAACGACCGCTGCTTGCGATTGTTCCACCGCGACCTGGGCCGCTATGTCGGGCCCACCGACCACGCCGAAGTCGAGTTATCAAGCGGCACCGTCGGCACGCTTTCCCAACGTCTCACCCATTACACATGCGATAGCTACGCCCAGTACCTGCCGAAAATCCATCGCTATGCCGATGTCCAGGCTCGACTGTGGCAAGCCGCGGGCCGCGAGCCTAAGTTGCGCCATCTCCTCTTCCGGTTCCCCCTCCGCTTCCTGCAGGGCTACCTCTTGAGGCTCGGCTTCCTCGATGGCTTCGCCGGGGTGCAAGTGTGCGTGCTCGTAGCGTACCTTTCGTGGCTCAAGCAAGCGTACCTGTGGCAGCTCCAACGCGGAAGAAACTGGCGCGAACAAGATCGGCTTGAGTATCCGATTGCATTACCGGTACCTCGTGTTGAACTGCAATGCGACGATGCGAACAGCAATCCTATCGAACAAGAGCCAAACGCGCTGGGGGCTGAACCTCCACTCGCCACGGCGAGGAAGCGCTCTTGGCGCGAGTGGCGGCGAGCATGGACGCCCGCGTGGCTGCAAACCGATGCGCGTCGGCTTTGGCGGAATAACTTGTTTCGCCAGATCGGAATCCAACGGTGCTACGCTCCGCCCCTTCTCATCCGCCAGCCAGAATTGGCCGTGCGAAGTCATTTGCCTTTCGTGGTCGCCAATGAGCTCTCGGGCCAGCAGTCGCTGACGTTTCTCCAAGTCGGCGCGTACGACGGCATCGAAGACGATGACCTGCGCGATTTGATTCTGCGGCACAAGCTGCGAGGCGTGCTCGTCGAGCCGCAACCCGCCGCATTTTCACGTTTGCAACACACGTATCGCAACCAACCAAACGTCTCGCTGCTGCAGGCCGCGATCGCGGAAACCGAAGGCACTCGTGAGTTATTCTGCAAACGCGGCGAACCATCAATGGCCGCTTCGTTCGTCCGATCGCATCTTCGCAAGCACGGCATTTCGGAGAACGACATCGAAACCTGCGCCGTGGCTTGTCACACCGTCCACAGCGCACTGGCCGCGGCCGGGCTTTCGCACGTCGATCTGCTGCAAATCGATGCCGAGGGCTACGACGGCCGAATCATTCAGTCGATCGACTTCTCGCGTTTGCAACCGCGGATCATCCGCTTCGAATACCGCAACCTGCCCCCGAACGAAGCGGACGACTGCCTCGCCCTGCTTGCAACGCAGGGGTACCAGTTTATCGCGGAAGCGCGCGACATGATCGCCGTGCGAACGGCCGCGTCGCGGCTCAAGCAGGCCCCGCCCCAGCGACGTAGCGCGTAAATCGCCTTTCGTTCGGGGGGCTTCAGCGCGCGGCATTCGGGGCATCCCCCCAGAATTCACTGGAGGGGGCGTAAACGCAGGCCCCGCAGTTGTTTGGCAAGCCACAGCCTGAAGGGTTCCAGAAAAGGGGCCGGGCCAGGGTGACGATTTCGCGGTTTCCCGGCAATAAAGA
>JADZFK010000094.1 GCA_020849945.1 Pirellulales bacterium
GCGTCCCATGCTTTCTCGCTCAACTTCTCGCGGGCCATGATATCCTCCTGGGTCGAGTCGCTTGCCCCAACCCCAGTTTATCACCACCCGCCAATGAAGCTCAAATCAATCCAAGGTTCTACTTAGTAGGGATGGGTTAGGGGAAGGGGCCGTTTTGTTCCAGTTCTCTGAGTTCATCCCCGTTCTGAGCGGCCTCCGGAAATTGCCACCGGCCTGGGTGGTTCGCGTATGTTGAAATGCGCTGCGGCGGGATTTTCCGACGGATTGCCCGTTCGCACGTAACCGCTATTTCGTGCTGAGCTTGGCCCAATAGGGATGCTGCCGGTCTACCCGTGTTCGAGCGTCTTCCAGCAAGATGGCCACGTCGGGCCGCACCATTCGATCGCGTGGCGATATCGGTCGGCCGTTCACTTCGACCACCAGGGGCTGGCCCAAGTCGACCAAGTCGGGCGTCAGCCAAACCGTTACCTTCTCTGCTTGCAGGGTCACGGTCAGTTTGTTCGTTGCCAGTCGTCGGCCCTTGATCCGCGCGGGCCTTGTGCCCGTACTGGGTGGCCAGCTTGCGGGCGCCACCATCGATTTCGCCGGCAGCCCTTCCGCTTCGATCCACCAATAAAAGTTATCCCAGGGCCGCATCGTTACACAATCGATTTCCTTCGGCATTTGGCGTTTGCGTCGGGCCATCCAATCGAACAACCGTTGAATCTCATCCCCAAAGGGTTCGTAGCCGCGTCCCAAGAACTCAACGACCGTTACATCGTTGTTCGGTTTCATGTAGCGATCGAGTTGCACCGCATTTTGTAGAAGTTTGTCGCCATCTAATTCGCCGGCCACGAAGTACCACGGAACATACGGCGAGTTTTCGCCATAGCGGGTAACGAATTTCTCTGCCACGGCTAGAAATGGAATGACCCCAGCCCAAACATCGGGGTGGGCGATTGCGAGGTCCCAGGCCAGGTCGCCGCCCAGGCCGTGACCCGTGAGGAACACGCGGTCGGTATCAACCGAAAACCGTCGACTCGCACCGCGCAAAGCACCCAGAACCGCGTGATGTTCGCGGGCCGAGTACTCGCACGAATACTGATGCGGTTGCCGCCACTCGACGGCGATCACGATGTACCCGTACCGGGTGGCTTGCCCCAACCGATCTCCGCCGCGCTCTTTGTCGACCGGGCCTGCCCAGTAATCGATCATCTGCTCGGGGGTCACTCCCGCGTCGGCCAGCACAACGAGGGTCGGGTACTGCCGAAGCGGGTCGTACTCGGGTGGAAGCTGTACGACGTAACGCGAGTCCGAGTCTCCTGGCAACCCATTCACGGCAAGCTCGTACAACCGCGGTCCACGTTCCGCGCTCTTTTCCACAAGCTGCGGTGGTTTCATCAGTCTTAGTAGTTGTGCGATTCGCTCGATCGAAGCACCTTCCGTGTCGTGAAGGTCGGCCGCCAACTTTGCCCGGTTTTGTGCCAGCGGTTCGCGCATGTAGGCTAGGATCAAGTCGCGAGCATGCGCCAGCGAAACCGCAACCTGGAAGTTGTCGGTGGCCTGGTTGGCGCCCACAAGCCAACCGCTCATCGCAAGCGCAACTTTTTGCTCGGGTTTCATGGCCGCATCATCCGCGAGCCGCTCGAAGGTTGTAAGCCGATTAACGGCATCCTCATTCATCTCGGCAGCGATTTCCTTCACAAACGATTCCGCCAACTGGCGACCGTTGTCATCGGCGATTTGAGCGACTTGGGCACTTAACGATTTCAACACCGCGCCGCGACGCGCGTCTTCGGCCGTGTATTTTTCCAGCAGTTCCCGCACTTGTTGAAGCGTTTCCCCCGCCACACCTTCGGTAGGAAACTGGGTCAAAAGCTTTCGAGCCAACTGGTGCTGCCCCGCCGACGCTCGCAACTGAATTTCCTTGACGATCAGCTTGGCCCCCATTTGGCGCAGCTGGCTGATATCCTGCTGCAAGTCTTGCCGCTCGGGAAATTCCTTCAGAATCCTCTCCAGCTCGAGACTGGCATCGCGGTACCGCTCGCTGGCAAGGTACAGCCGCACGAGTTGCAGCCGGCCTTCAATGTCGCCTGGTTTAACGGCCGCCGTGAGCACCTTGCTGAGCACATCGCGAGGAATGCTGCTCGTGGCGATTCGCATATCCCATACGATGGAGCGCGGCCCGCCACTTAGGCCCTCCACCTTCGTATAAAGTGGCGTGATTTGGGTGATGCCTTGGACAACGGCCAGCGGGCCATCGGCCGTTTGCATTTCGTAAGTGCGGCGGCCGAACTCGTCGAATGGCGTAATCCGCGTCGCCTGGCCTATTCGCCCCACGCCTCCGCCCCGCTCGGCAACCGGTTGCCAAATGTTGATCCTCACATCTCGCCCAGTACGATCTTCCAATACTTGCTTGATCTGAAGTGTGTGGACATAGGTCCGCCGCAATCCGTCGTCCACCACCACAAGCGGCGTGAGCGGCACATCTCCCGCCGGGGCCTTCGACGACAACGAACCGCCCGCCATGCTGGCTAACTCGGCATACTTCCCCTCGAGCTTGCGGCCGTCTTTGAGCAGCAAGGTTTGCCCGAGCACCACGCGCCCAGGGAAAAGTAGCGATATCAAAACGCCGAGAACGCAAAGAGACGATCGAAAAACAATGAATCGCACGAACACCTCGCGCAGAAAATGTGTCGGTACTGTTGGAGAACAGGGGGATTCGGGCGGAACTCGTCGGGGGCCAATCGCAGCGGTTGTTGGCCTCGCTATCGGCAAGAAAACAGCCCTCCTCGAAGTGGCGTCGGTTCCCAGTTCCATTTTCCCCTACCGAGAGAGGAGGTCAATCAAGACACCCCATTCCGACTCTCCCCGAGGGTCCGGAAGTACCGACTATTCGGAACTTTTGTCTTGTACGATGGCAACGCATTGACACCACTGGCCAACTGGGCGAAAACTGTGGCGGTTTCACGAGTTGGCCAGACCCAACCTAACCGCACACCCACGAAGCTTTGCCCTAGCACTCCCCTCCCGTTTAGGGAGGGGCCAGGGGAGAGTTCGAGATTTGCTGAATTCTTAGCATTGTTTGAACCACGGCTACGACCCAATCCAGTACAGGTTTTGAGATAAGGCTTAACCCGATAATTTCGCAACTTGTGCCGGAATCGGTTGCCCACTTACCAAGAAATCACGGCCTCTTCGCGAGTGGGAATCCATCTCGTGGAGCGAGATGAGTACAAAAACCTAGTGGTTGCCGACGGCCAGTGAGTGGCTTACCCAAAGATTCCTCTCCTTCATCTTCCCTTTATCGATTTCCTGTTATTGCTTCTTGCACTTACCTCGCCACTTCGGCCTCATGCACGAGACTTACGAAAACCCGCTGATCGCCCGGTACGCCTCACGCGAGATGGCAACGCTGTGGGGCGATCAAAACAAGTTCAGTACCTGGCGACGCCTGTGGGTTGCACTTGCTGAAGCCGGGGCCGAACTCGGCCTGCCCATCACGCGGGAACAAGTTGCCGAACTACGGGCCCATGTCGAGGACATCGACTTCGAGACCGCGGAAGATTATGAGCGCAAGCTGCGGCACGATGTGATGGCCCACGTGCATGCCTATGGCGACCAATGCCCGGTTGCCCGCCCCATCATCCACCTGGGGGCCACCAGTTGCTTCGTCACCGATAACACCGACCTGTTGCTCATCCGCGACTCGTTGGAGCTGGTCGCTCGGCGGTTGGCGGCCGTCATTCTTTCGCTGGCCGAGTTCGCCAAGCAGTACCAGGACCTGCCAACCCTTAGTTACACCCATCTCCAACCCGCTCAACCGACAACCGTTGGACGACGCGCTTGTTTGTGGGCTTACGATCTCGCGCTCGATCTGGCCGAAGTCGAACACCGCCTCGCCAGCCTGAAGGCCCGTAGTATCAAAGGCACGACCGGTACGCAAGCCAGCTTCCTCGAGCTGTTTCATGGGGATCATGAAAAAGTCAGGCGTCTCGAAAAACTCGTTGCCGAGAAAATCGGGTTTGCGGAATCCTACGCCATTACTGGTCAAACCTACTCGCGCAAGATCGATGCCCAAGTGCTCGATGGGCTCGGTGGCATTGCCGCGAGTGCCCACAAGGCGGCCACCGATCTTCGTATCCTCGCCCACCGCAAGGAAATCGAGGAACCCTTCGAGAAAGACCAGATTGGCTCTTCGGCGATGGCCTACAAACGCAACCCCATGCGCAGCGAACGGATTTGCGCACTGGCCCGATTCGCCATGAATCTGGCGGCCAACGCGGCCCAAACGCATGCCACCCAATGGCTGGAACGCACGCTGGACGATAGCGCCAACCGCCGACTCGTCATCCCGCAGGCCTTCTTGGCGATCGACGCCATTCTTGCCTTGTACCAGAACATTTCCGGCGGTTTGGCCGTCTATCCCCACGTCATTGCCAGGCATCTCCGCGAAGAATTGCCATTCATGGCGACGGAAAACATTCTGATGGCCGCCGTCGAGGCCGGGGGCGATCGTCAAACGCTTCACGAGCGGATTCGCCAGCACAGTCTGGCGGCGGCAGCCGTCGTCAAGCAACAAGGCGGCGCGAATGACCTCATCAGCCGACTCACCTCCGACCCGGCCTTCGCGGGCGTTGATGTGGAAGCCGCCATCGACCCCGCCACCCTCACCGGCCGAAGCAAACAACAAGTGGACGAGTTTCTTGTCGAAATCGTGGCCCCGATCCGCGAACGGTATGGCAACGAATCGTTTCATACGGATCTTCGCGTGTGATCGCTCCCTTGGCACACGAATCAATCAGCGTTTCAGTTTGTAACATCAACCGGCATGGCCGCTCGAAGAGCCATTGCCGAACAATACCCGAGGTGCTTTGTGAAAGCTTTAGTAAAATCTCGCGCCGAGCGCGGGTTGTGGCTAGAGGACGTGCCCGAGCCAGAGTGTGGCATCAATGACGTGCTTATTCGCGTGCTCAAAACGGGCATCTGCGGAACCGATTTGCACATCTACAACTGGGATGCTTGGGCAAAGAAGACGATCCCGGTGCCGCTCGTCGTGGGGCACGAATTCGTTGGCGAGGTTGTCGCCGTTGGCTCGAATGTCGTCGGGTTCAAGCCAGGCCATATCGTGAGCGGCGAAGGTCATGTGGTGTGCGGCCGATGCCGAAACTGCATGGCCGGCCGCCGACATCTTTGCCGTGAAACTCGTGGAGTCGGCGTCAATCGGCCAGGGGCGTTTGCCGAACTCATCTCGCTCCCCATGACGAATGTGTGGCGTCATGCGCCGGGGATCGACCTCGATGTGGCCTCCATCTTCGATCCGCTCGGCAACGCCGTTCACACCGCTCTTTCCTTCGACGTATTGGGCGAGGACGTACTCATCACCGGCGCAGGGCCGATCGGCATCATGGCAGCCGCAGTCGTCCGTCACGCCGGGGCTCGCCACGTTGTCATCACCGATGTGAACCCAGCCAGGCTCGAACTGGCAACCAAAATGGGCGTTACCCGCGCCGTCGATGTTCGATCCACTCGGGTAGCCGACGTTCAGCAGGATTTGGGGATGGCTGAAGGATTTGACGTGGGGCTGGAAATGTCCGGAAATCCCAACGCCTTTCGAGAATTACTTGCCAACATGTGCCACGGCGGTCGCATCGCCATGCTCGGTATCCCGAGCGAAGAGATAGCAATCGACTGGAGCCTTGTTGTTTTCAACATGCTCACGATCAAGGGGATCTACGGCCGCGAAATGTACGAAACGTGGTACAAAATGAGCGTTCTAATCCAAAGCGGCATGGATATTCGCCCCGTCATCACGCACCGGTTGCCCTATTCAGAATTCGAGAAAGGTTTCCAGGCCATGCAAAGCGGCAATTCCGGCAAGGTGATTTTGGATTGGAGTACATAGTTCATTCGTCTCCGAACGCCCCTCCCTTTTAGGGAGGGGTTGGGGGAGGGTTCGTGCATTGCCGCATTCTTGACCTTGCTCGAACCGCTGCCCGGGCCAAGACTAACACCGAGCCAAAGCCTCGTCCGCGCGGTCGCTTCATGGGCGTTCCAGTTTGGGACTCCAGCATGTCCTCAAGCCCCCTATCCCGGATTCCTCACCACGGAGCACGCAGAGGTCACGGAGAACAAGCCAACAGATCGTTTGAAGAAGGTCAATCGCCCGTAGCTGCGAGACAGGGTGTTTCCACCGTTCATGGTGGTTGGGGTACTTGCTACTGGTTTTCTCCGTGGCTCCGTGCCTTGCATGTAGATAGCCGAGCCGTCTCGGCTCGGCGAACTGGCATAGGCTCCCGAACCCGGTCCTCCGGCCAAGAGAGGGCCGGGCTATAAAGAATCAACACAGCCGCTCCGTGGTTTTGATTGTGAGAAATGCGGGCTATGCCTTATGAAGATCGCATCATCCAACTGCTTCCTCATTGCTTTCGCGTGATTGCCCGGTTATCCTCACAGTTTGTACTGAACATGATGTCTTTGAGCGAAACTTCCTCGCGACGCAATGCAGGCCCGTTATGTCACTTTCCAGCTACTCGAAGGACGGCATCCTTACCGTCGTCTTTGAAGACGCTCGTATTCTCGATGAAGTTAAGCTCGAGCAGCTTAGCCGCGATCTGCTCGAACTACTGAATAAGACGACCGAGGAGCGGGTCATTCTCGACTTCCGAAACGTCAAATTCATGTCCTCAGCTATGCTCGGCAAGCTGATTCAGGTCAACAAGAAGGCCGGGGAGTTCAAAGTCAAGCTCAAGTTCTGCTCGATCGATCCGGAAATTCGACAGGTATTCAAGATCACGAAGCTGGAGAAAGTTTTCGAAATCGAAGCCGACGAAACGGCCGCTCGCGCAGCGTTCATGAAACGTGGCTGGTTTGGCTAAGCCCTCGCCGGTTACTGCCTGGCTACCGCCGCTTTTCTTGCACGATTACTTGCCAAGCTTCTTGATCAAGAACTTGGTCGGAGAAACGTAGGTCGTGTCGGCATGCCCTGGGTACGCCAGGATCCCTTCGACCTTCGCTTCTTCAAGTTTTTCGAGCAGACCCACTCCGTACATGGCCGAGTGCGTGGGGTCTGGCTCTTTCTTTCCCTTGGCGGGCGGGGCGCTCTGCTTCGGATAGTCCAAGTAAATCGGCGGATCATCCGAGGTGACCAGTTCATACGGAGAATACTCTTTGATCCACGGGAGCACCTTCTCGCGGTTTGCGATCAGCAGTTCAAATTCGTCCGGCCGATGGCGGCCCTCGCCAGCAAACCCGAAAGCATGACCACCGTAAACGGCATTCGGGATCCAATCCCGCACCTGATCAGGGTCGAGCGAAGTTTGCGCCCCGACAACCGCGGCACACGTTAGGCGAGTCGATTCCCGTGCCACGGGATCACTGCTCTCTGGCTTGGCCAAGTCATCGTGCAGAGCAAGCCACAACGAGGTGCAAGCACCGGCCGAGGAACCTGTCGCACCAACGCGGCTTGGGTCAACATTCCACTCGCGGGCCTTCGACCGGATCGTTTGCAGCGCACGGGCCGCATCATGCAAACAGGCCTTCACGGGCGGCTCAATCTGCTGTTCCATTCCGTGTTTGATATACCGATAGTTGATCGCCGCCACCGAGATCCCCGCGTTCAGGAAGGGGCTCATGCTGCTCTCGTTGTATCCGCTCTTGTCCCCATGCTGCCAACCGCCGCCGTGAATCAGGAGCACGACCGGCGTCGGCTTCTCCGACTTTGCCTGCCAGAAATCGAACACCTGCCGTGGCGAATCCTCGGCGTACACATAATTCGCAACCGTGGGCGTCGGTCGCTTCCGTGCTTTCGCACGGACCGGCTGCTCTCCCGACACGGGGCCAGCCGAAACCAACAACCCAAGTACAACCACTACCAAGCGAACCGAATGGCACATCGACATAGGAAGTCTCTCCAAGGAATTACCAATCTCGTGGGTGGAACCGTTATCGTCGTTGAAGGCCCGGCCTTGGTCAAGTATTGCCCGGGGTACCTCATGCCCGATCCGCATCTCCTATGGCCCAAGAAGCAGGTGCCGCGAGCCGAGCGGCACTTTTCGTGAAACGGGATAAGGAGTTGGAAAAACCGTGTCCCGCTCGGCTCGCGGGATCTACTAAGCTGTGAAAAAGAAAAATACCGATCAGTCCCGCGCGAGTTCATGCCCCGAACTTGCCGAGGCGGTTTGCATTCGCCAGTGCGAGTGACATCAAGTATTTTGCCTTGAACTGCCCCAGGCCGCCGCGAAGGCATTCTGTTTCGCCGAATCGTTCGCAGGCATCGGTCCGGCAGTTCGGCGCGACCAGCAGCGTGGGAACCGGATGCCAGCTATGGCTGGCTAACATGCTCGGCGTGCTGTGGTCTCCGGTGACAATGAGCACATCGGGCTTTAACGCCATGATGCGAGGAACCCCCGCGTCGAACTCCTCGGTACGAGTCACCTTGGCCGCGAAGTTGCCGTCTTCTCCGGTACTGTCGGTGTACTTGAAGTGAATGAAAAAGAAATCGTACTTTTGCCAATTCTGTTCGAGCACGGTGAGTTGTTCATCGAGCGATTGCGCCTGACCGACGATTTCCATGCCGACTAATCGTGCCAGTCCTTTGTACATCGGGTAAACGGCGATCGCCGCCGCTTTCAAACCGTAAACATCTTCGTAGCTCGGAAGCTGCGGCTTGCCCGAGAAGCCGCGAAGCGTAAGCCCATTCGCCTTCGGTTCGCTGGCGAGCAGCCCGCGTGCCTGGCGGACAAACTCCTTCGCCACGTCGGCGGCACGTTGGCTTTGCGAATCGTTCGGCACGGGATCGAGCGGCGGCACGCCCGTGCGTTGTGGGTCGGTATCTTGAATGTTTCCAGCCAGTCCTTCGCCACGAAGCACGATAACAAAGCGATGCTCCTTCACCGGTTCCACAAACACTTGTACGCCAGGAATGTTTACGCCTCGCAATCGAACGGCAAGGGGGGCGCTCTCGGCGGTCGCAATACGGCCCGCACGACGATCGCTGATATTGCCTTGCGAATCGAGCGTGCAGAAGTTCGCGCGAATCGCAACGTCGCCCGGCCGCAGTTCGAAGCCGATGCCGGTGGCCTCGAGTGCCCCGCGCCCGATCTTGTATTGCAGCGGGTCGTAACCAAAAAGCCCCAAGTGGCCCGGGCCGCTGCCGGGGCTGATGCCCGGGCAAACCGGGATGCTGCTTCCCAACACGCCCGCTTTGGCAAGGGCATCGAGATTGGGTGTGCGGGCCGTTTCGAGCTCGGTCAACCCGCCCGGCGATTGCGGTAACCCGCCCAGGCCATCGCCCACGTACATGACAAGCTTCGTGTTGTTCCGAACATGCAATTCACGCGTTAATTGGTGGAGGTCCATAAGCGGTCGCCAAGCCACATTGTGCTATATCTGATGTCATTCACGGAAAGCTTCCATCGTCGCAAAAGTTGGCCTCGCTGCAAAGGGAGTTGTTTCTCGCTTTGCCAAGCGGTAGGGTGGATGGAAAACCTATGGAAGCAAACGCCTCGGCCATCGGGCCTTTCGGTTCCTTGGGAGCCTGCTCGGGCACCACTCCACTCCACACCACGACCTCGTTCCGGTCACGCGAATCCAGTTTCAATCGCCCCGTTTGCAACAGCTTTCCGCCCTCGTCAACGTCCGGCACTTCACAATCACAACGAGTGTGTGCCACTCGATTGCCCAGAAGACTACAACATGAAAGCCACCATCACCTGGCTCGGCCACAATGCTTGGTCGATCAACACGGGCGGGCACAAACTCCTGCTCGATCCGTTCTTGAACGACTCGCCTACGTCGCCCGTCAAAGCTGGTGATGTGGAAGCAGACTTTATCTTGGTATCGCACGGCCACGCCGATCACGTTGGCGATACGGTGGCCATCGCCCGACGAACGGGCGCGACCGTGTTGGCGAACTTCGAGGTTGGCCAATGGTTGGCAAGCCAGGGCGTGGCCCACGAGAAGATCATCGGCATGAACCCCGGGGGCGGCGTGCGGCTGCCATTTGGTCACGCGAAATTCACGATTGCTCACCATAGTTCGAGCATGCCCGATGGCAGTTACGGCGGTGTTCCGGGCGGTTTCTTGCTGGCGCTCGAAGGCAGTCAACTCTACTTCGCTTGCGATACGGGATTGTTCTTGGAGATGAAGCAGATCGGCGCGGTCGGCCTCGATCTGGCCGTCGTACCGATTGGCGACCTGTTTACGATGGGCCCCGAGGATTCCATCGAAGCTGTCAAGCTGCTGAACCCCAAGCACGTTGCACCCTGCCACTACAACACTTGGCCCCCCATCGCGCAAGACCCGATCGCCTGGGCTAACCAGGTCCGAACCCTCACCCCCGCCCACCCTGTTATTCCGCACCCGGGCGAATCGCTGAACTTGGGTCAGGGCTGAAAGGACGAGCAGGCATCGTTGGCGGCCGGAGGAGTTGGCGAGGTCGTTCGGAAGGAGTCTCACGGAAAGGCGCGAAGGCGCGAAGGAGGACGACGGTTGCACGGCGGGGAGGCGAGACACCTTCGGTCGAGTATGTAGCATGATTGGGAGACTGTGCCATAGCGGCGAGTTTTTGGAAAGGCTCGATGGCGTGCTGGGGAGTTTTTGCGTGTATTGCAACGGGTGCGAAAACGTCGTTTTGGGTGCAATAATCGGCGCTATTTGCGACGGTGGCCGGGCGTTTCTGCCGGGAATTGCAGCGTTTTCCCGTGGTGGGGGTGTTGCAATAAGCGATGATTTTGCTCATGGTTGCGAACATTTAACCGCGGGGGTGGGGGATTGTCGTGGGGTGGGTGATTCGCCAGGCCCCCGGTCATTGACCGGGGGCTAAATGGGACGATTGCACACGATGCGCCAC
>JADZFK010000095.1 GCA_020849945.1 Pirellulales bacterium
AAATGAAGATGTACAACGACCCAACCCTCAATCCGTACCTCTACCGCACACAGCGACTAGCCGGATAACCAACTCGCGGAGTTGAGAGAGGGTGGATGAGAGTTGAGGGCGGCCCATTATCCACGTCTGTCGCCCATACTGAAAACTGACAACTGAAAACTGAAAACTGAAAACTGACAACTAACGACTAACGACTAACGACTAACGACTAACGACTGACGACTGCCAACTCCCCCTCCAGGCCCTCCTTCCCATGATGGTTCCTGTTCCACAAACTCGAACGCCGCGGCGTGTGTTGCAGGTGATTACGCCTTCGCACATGTCGGGTGCTGAGATGCAATTGGTGCGGATGACGCCGCGGATGCAAGCGCGGGGGCATGTGTTCAGCACGATCATCAAGCGTGGAAGCCCGGCCAACGTCGAAATGCATCGCCTGGGCTTGGAAACCGAATCGTTGAGAATATCGGGCAAAGCGAACATTGCCGCCTTGCCGAAGCTCGCGCAAGCCGTACGCGTGCATCGTGCCGAGATCATTCAATCCACGCTTTCAACCGCGAGTTGGTGGAGCGGTTGGCTCGAGCGATTCGGCGGGCCGCCCACGATTGGCCATGTGCAGGGCTTCACCTCGGCCAAGTGGCATCGGCAACAATCACATCTGTTGGCGGTCTCGAACGCCGTCAAGCAGCACTTGGTGAAGCAAGGCATCTCGCCCGAGCGGTTTACCGTGCTGCCCAATGCGCTTTCACCAGATGAGTTCTTCCCGACACGCGATCCGCTCCTGGTTCGGGCCGAACTGGGTGCCGACGCAAACACCCCGGTCGTTGGTACGTTTGCCCATCTCTCGCACAAGAAGGGCCATCGCGATTTGTTCGAGGCCATACCTCGAATCTTGAGGGAGTTGCCGACCGCGCAATTCTGGATCGTCGGCGAAGGGAGTCTGTGGAAGGAACTTCACCAAACGGCCGAACAAACAGGTGCCATGTCCAACGTGCGGTTCTTGGGTTTCCGGCGCGATGTGGCGAACCTGATGAACGCGATTGACGTCATGGCGCTGCCTTCGCACCGGGAGCCGTGCGCGTTGGTCTACGTCGAGGCGGCACTCTCACGCAAGCCGTGCATCGGGTGCAGGTCGGGCGGCGCGCCAGAATCGATTGCCGAAGGGGAGACCGGCCTCCTGGTGCCCGTGTGCGATGGCCCCGCCGTGGCCGAGGCTATTCTCACGCTCTTAACCAACCGCGCATATGCCGAACGCATGGGGTGCGCGGCCTATGACCGCGCCGTCGGCTTGTTTGGCTGGGACCGTTTCATTCACACCTTGGAACGAGTGTACGAACGAGTGCTCGACGAGCGCGAGGGGCGGCGACAACGTGCGGCATAGTTTTCGGCAGGTACACACCATGATGACCACTCACACGCGGCCGGCGCACGATAACACCGAGCAACATGCCCTGGAATCGTTGGCGCGGGACACTGGCCCGCTGGCCCAAACGGCCAGCGATACACACCGCCAGCCTGGCGAAGCCGCGATCGTGGCGATCGGCGGTCGAGTATCGCCCCACGAATCAAAAGGTCACCCGGCGGCGCGCGGACGCCATGCACCTCGCGTACTTCACGCAATTGCCCCCTCCAAACTGGCCGGGGCCGAAACTTTCCTGTTGCGGCTGCTGCGGCGCTCGCGCGGCTGCCACTTCGTGAATCATTGCGTGACAAGCCGCAGCCGTGCGAACGACGAGTTCCTGGCGGCCAACGTGGCGTTCGACCGCTTGAGAATCGGCGGCAAGGCGAACCTGCTCGCCGTGCCACGCCTAGCCGCCGCCGCGCGGCGCTTTCAAGCCGACCTTCTGCATACGCATCTTTCGTCGGCCAGTTGGTGGGCAGGCTGGCTCGAACGGTTGGGGGGGCCTCGATCGATCGGGCACGTGCATGGGTTTACGTCGGCTCACTGGCACCGTCACCAAAGCCATCTCATCGCTTGTTCGGCAGCCGTAAAAGGCGATTTGGTTGCCAAAGGAATTGAAGCCAACCGAATATCGGTCCTGCACTATCCGCTCGACGCGGACGATCTGCGCCCGCGCCGCAACCGCGATGACGTTCGACGCGAGTTTGGCGTGGGACCAACCACGCGGGTCGTCGGCACCTTTGCCCACCTCTCGCCCAAAAAAGGATACCGCGAATTGATTCGAGCGGCAGCCCTGGTGCTTAGCACGCTGCCTACCGTTCACTTCTGGTGTTTTGGCGATGGACCTCTTCGTTGCGAACTCGAGGCGACAGCCCGCGCGCTCGGCATGGCCGACCGCTTTCGACTCTTTGGCTTCCGGCGCGATGTGGCAGACTTGATGCCGGCCATCGACGTGATGTGTCTGCCATCCCATCGTGAACCGTTCGGGCTTGTCTACGTAGAGGCGGCGCTGGCCGGTGTCCCTTCGATCGCTTGCAATGCAGGCGGTGCGCCGGAGATTATTTCGCACGGTGAAACAGGCTTGCTCGTCCCGCCCGTTACTTCGTTTCCGACGCGAGCCGATGCGCACGCGGCCCTGGCAACCGGCCTCTTCACGCTGCTGGATGATGCGGCCTTCGCCGCCAAGCTTGGCCGACAAGCCCGCGAACATGCGCTCGATCGATTCCGCTGGAGCGACTACCTAACGCAACTGACAGCGATCTACGAACAAGTGATCGCAGCGGACAACGGCCACCATGAACAGTAGGTTAAGCTTTGTCTCAGAACTCCCCTCCCTTGTAGGGAGGGGTTGGGGGAGGGTTCCAAGATTGCTGGATTCTTGGCCTTGCTTGAACTGCCACCCGATCCAAAACGTGTCTTAAGACAAAGCCAAGCATGCTTCAACAAGCACGGCGGGTTAACGAGCTCAGGCAAGTTGTTTTGGTCGATTCCACACGGACCCGCGCGGGGAAACACGCCTCCAAACCACGATCACCAAGCCACGTTCAACCAGCTTTGCGGCCTCCCTCGGCTTGCGTAACGGCACGCTTCCGTAACTGTTCGATCTTGGCCTTGAGGTCGTCGTATTGTCCGAACTCCATGCGGTTAATGGCATCGTGGTTGAGGCCCATTCCCTCGGCCTTCTCCCACGCTTCGACGGCTGCGCTCGTATCCTTCGCCAAGTAGTGGGCAAGCGCTTTGTGATAATACTTCGAGGCTGTCGGGCTATCCGTAACACTCATTTCCAAGTCTTGAATTGCGGGAGCGTACTGCTTCTTGGCGATGTAAACAACAGCCCGCGTGTCTAGGATGTCCGAGTTCGGGCCCATGATGTCCGCCGCTTCTTGGACCAGCTTGAGCGCGTCGTCATCGGTGCCAGCCGCTGGCCCAGCCAGGGCAACGAGGAAGCTCAGGTTATTGAGCACGATGGCTCGCCGGACATCCACGAGGTCATCGCGCTTGAGTAGCTTGCGATACGCCTCGGCCGCCTCTTCGTATTTCTTTTGCAGGTCGTACAGGTCGGCCTGAGACATCGCCAGCGGGATCGAATCGGGGTTCTCGCGGAACGCCGAATCGAGCCAGCGCTGGATATCGGCATCGTATTTGTCGCCAATCTTGTCTCGCAGGCTACGCGCTACACCCAGCGCGACTTCGAGAACCTGCGTGGCATTGCTTGCCTTGTAAACTTCATTCAGCTTGGCGAAACAAAGTTCAGGGTCGCGATATTGGCCAAGGAATCGTGCCAACGGAAACACCATCGCCGAGTTTCGCGCGGCAAGGTCTTGATAGATCTTCTCCGCGGAATCCAGATCACCCAACTCAATCAACAGGTTCGCAAAGGCCAAGAGCTGTTGGGCTTGGGCCAAGGAGATATCCCCGACCTCGGGCAACTTGGGCAGGCGGTTGATCAACTCATTGCGCATCTGTTGCTGTTTGCCAAGTTTGCTCGCAAGCCGCACGGTAAGTTCAAACGTGGAGAAATCACCAGGGGCCAGTTCACGCAGTTTGCTAATCTGGGTCGCTGCTTGGTCGAGCGATCGCCGATCGCCGCGATCCAGCCAACGCCGGGCAAATACTTGCCGCGCGGGAGCAAAGTTCGGGTTGAGGCTGATCGTCTTGTTCATCTGCGATTCGTATTTCGGCCAGCCATCGCCAACGGCAAAGTAGAGTTCGCCCAACTGCGTTTCCGCTGCCTCATTAAGAGGTTGCACTTTGGCAACTTCCTCGAGCAAGGTGATCGCCTTGCGCCGAGAAAGCGGCTCGGGGCGCTTGGCCAGAATCTCGGCCATCGCAAGCTTATCCTCGATCAAGAGGCTGCCCTCACGCGAGTTGGAGGCCAAGAGCTTTTCGGCTTTGAGAATCTTTTGGTAATCCTGGGTGCCGGCCAACAGCATGGCCGCCTTTCGGCGAGCCCAGATCAAATTCGAATCCGTTGGGGGGATTTTCTGTTCAGCACCTGCCTTCAATATCTGGTTCAATAGCGTAGTGGCCTTCGCAAGTTTGTCGGGGCGCTGATAGAGTGGGCCGAGGTAGAAGGCAGCCAGCTGTTGGATTCGGCCCACATCGTCCGGCTTGGCATCATAAAGCTGCCGGTACATCGTTTCCGCATCGAGCCAACGATGCAGAACTTCGTAGCTGCGAGCCAGGAATATGGCCAGGTTATCGCCGCTCAGGGCAAGTTGAGCATCGCGCAAAGCCTTCTGCGCTTGGTCCTCATCTTTTAGCAGCACGTAGTAGTTGATCAGCGCAAACCACGCATCGGGAAACTCGGGTTGAATTTCCGTGGCGCGTTGCATCGCTTTCACCGCATTTTCCATCACCGCGTTCCGTTGCGACGCACTGAGTTTCGGGGCTTGGCTCGAACGGGCAAGCAACTGGCCATACCAGTATTGGTTCTGAGCACTGGCCGGATCGGCTTCGGTCGCCGCCTTCGCCTGTTTAAGTGCCGCTTCTGTTTGATTGCTGCGGAACAACACTTCCGCGTACAAAGGGCCTAGCAACGTCTCACGAGATGCCTCGGGAATCCGGTCGAGGAGTTTTCCCGCTTCTGCAAATCGGCCCACACTAGCCAACAAGCGAATGTGAGTCGCCACCGCGCTGGGTGTGGGGCGGCCCAATTGCTCGGCCTGGTCATAGTACTGAGTCGCGCGTTCGACATTGTTGGCCAACAACTCGATCTCGGCCATCAACGAGTGAAGTTCTGCCCAATTGGGGCGTTGCCTCAGGGCGTCGGCAGCCAACTGACGTATCGCCGGAATCGCATCGGGCCCAAGCGTTCCGCGACGCATTTGCAGTAGGTGCCGGCGCGCTTCGGTGTAAAGCCAGTTGCTATCGGAGCGGTCTTTGACAATCTCCAAAATTTTGTCTTGGGCCTCCTTCATGCCTTCTTCGTCGCCAGTATCGAGTGCCAACGAAAACAGGGCCAAGCGAAGCTTCAGCTCGTTCGGCTGGGCCTCGACGGAATGGGCAAGGCATTGGCGCGCTTCCTCGCGCATGTTGAGGCTCAGGTAACGCCCTAACATGCCGCCCCACAACTCACTTTTTTGTGCCGGGGTCCACGCGTCGAGGTCCGTGAGCAAAGTTGCCAGTTGCTGCTTCAGCGGTTCTTTGTCCTCCTTGTCCTTGGCTTGCTGGATGAGGATGTCGGCCCGATCAAGGCGCAACGGCGGAAGATCGCCAAATTGGGCAACCGCCTTTTCGAGGCCTTGCAACGCAACTTCCGGACCCATCTTCGGATTCACGCGGGCCAACGCGATCGCAGCTCGCATCGCTTGCAAATTGTCCGGGGAAAGCTGGCGGGCTTCGGCAACTTTCTTGCCGGCCGCGTCAAAATCCTCTCGCATCATAGCGAACTGGGCTTCGAGCAAGCACTTCTGGGTCGGATCAAGCTTCCGCTTCTCGGCGATTTCTTCGACAATGCGGCTAAGCTTGGCGACGTCCTGTTGCTCCTTGGGCTTCTTGAGCTCCTCTTGAAGATCACCTTGCCAACCTTGGACCTCTGTCTCCTGGTTAGCAAGGCCCTGTTGAGCACTGATACGCTGAACCCCCAAGCGCGCGGGTTCGTTCTGCGAATCTTGCTGAAGTACCATTTCGAACTGCTCGCGGGCTCGATCGGGTTGGCCAAGGTTTTCGTAGCACAACCCCAAGCTGTAGTCGAGTATCACCTTGCGCTCAGGGCCGAGGGCTGCAAGTCTGGGGCGGAGTTTGTTGAGTGCTTCTGTTGCCTGAAACCACTTTCCCTCATTCATCAGCAATCGAGCTTCCTGATACTCCAATAGCTCCGCTGAAATGTTGGAGATTTTTCGGAGATCCTCCAGTGTTTGGCGGGCACTCTTAACATCATTTTGAAAGAGCAGCAGTTCGCATTTCGCCAACAGCAAACTTGCTCGACCATTCCCCTGGGTTACGTTCTTGATCCCTTCATCCAGTTGAGCGATCGCCTTTTTGGTTTGGTTGGCGTTTTGTTCAATATTGGCCGCGTTACGGTATGGGCGAATATCCTCCGGGGCAATCTTCTTGGCACGTTCGACATACTCTCGAGCCTTGTCGCTGTTCTTTTCTCGACCTTCAATACTGGCCATGAAAAGCAGCACTTCGAGGTTGTCTGGGTTCAAACTATAGGCTTTCTCCGCATCCGTCTTCGCGGCACCAACGTTACCCCATGCCTCGTGAAGTGCGCCGCGTTGCACGTAGGCCTCGGCCGATTGCGGGTTCACCTCCACCATTTGATCGAGAATCCGCTCCGCAAACTCGGACTTTTCTTCTTTCGCCCGCACCGCTGCGGCAAGGTTCGAGTAAATCTCCACTTCGTTCGGCGCGGTAGCCTTCTTCACATCGAATTTATTGGTCTTCGGGTCGTAACCGATCAGGCCGTAACTATATTCGGTCGCTTTCGCGATGTCTTTTGAGCGGAACAAGAACTTTGCACGGAGCGATTGTAGTTCGGCATTCTTGGGGTCCTCGGCAAGAAGCAGTTCGAGGTGGTCGAGGGCCACGCTCCAATTGCCGACCTTGTCTTGGCCGTACATATCGACAGCCCGCCGACGCACCTTCTTCGCTTCCGGCTTGCTATTGTGCTTCTTGTTGCGGAGCATCGGATCAATGAACTGATGCGCCTTCATAAAATCTTCGTAGGTGACGTTATCACCCATGCAAATGTCGATCGCCGCGTTCGCGTACTTGAATCGCGCTTCGTCATCCTCGTTTTGGATTGCCAGGTATTGAGAGTAATAGTCACGCGCTTTCCGCAAGTCGCCTTCTTTTGCGGCCCGATCACCTTCGCTCAGCAGCCAGCCCGAAGAACGCGAAAGTTGAACCTTCCAAATGACACCGACAAGGCCGGCCGTTACGATGGCCCCGGCGACAAGCCCAACAAGGAGCCGATAATTCACGCGGTACTGTTGCATGGTAGATACCTGAATGCCTCATCGTGGACGCCGTTCAGACGAACCCACAACGGGCATGATATGTTGAACGCGGAGTGGAAACGGATAGTTGAAACGGGTAAGGCGAAGAAGAGTACGTTGAAACCAAAATCGAACGAAGAACGACCGAGGTGAGAAACTACCCCGTGAGGGCGCGATTGCCGCAACAGAGCGCGGCACAAGGCCACCGTGCGAACATACGATGCTTGGCGATGCCAACAACTCGATCGCGGCCTTAGGTTTATCGTATCTGTATAGCCCCACGTGTCAACGAACCAAAGTACGATCGCTGCTTTAGTGCCCGGAGTAATCCGCGCAACCTGTGCAGCCGGCACGAGAGAGGGGGCTTATCCGTGCATTCTGGGGCTCCTTACACCTGAAATTGGGGGGAATGCCAACTACGCAATCCACACGGCCCCCGCAACTCCGCCACTCCAGCACATCGCGGGGCCAAGAGCCTATCCCAGAACCGTCGGAGACTGGCTCGTTTTGCCGAGCCTTCGGAGCAAAATGTGCCTGTCCCCATCGCTGCGGACGGTTCGTGGGATAGGCTAACGACTACCGTGTTACGTTTCAACACGACGACACCACGAAAAGAACGGACAGAACGGACCGGCTAACAGGATTGGCCCGATTGTCAGGATGAATAGAAACACAGCGTAACGGGTATGTAGTCGGATTGCTACTGTTATCAAGAAGTTATTGAATTCGTTCGTGAACGGCTTGGTCCAGTTCATCCTGCCTGCCCTTTTATCCTGTCCTGTCCCATTCCGTCCGTCGTGTCCGTTGTGTCGTCGTGGTGAAAATAGTCTTGCGCTGAAGTACCAAGGAACACGGTTCGACCTACTCAACCTCAATATTCAGTGGTGCCGATGCGATGGGCGCACTGCCTTCGCTCACGGCTTGGAGCGATGTTTGGCCGCGGCCCAGTTGGGCGGCGGATATTTCCACTTCGCCTCCCTCGCCTTCTACGTTGCCGACCACCCGAGAGTTCTGCAAAATCTTGATTCCTTTGGCTCCCGGCTGCCGAACGGTAACTCGAACGGTTCCCTGGGCTTGAACGCGGAAAGGCGCCGCCTGAAATTCCAGCTTGGCATCTCGATTTCGAACCGTTAACGGCGCGATCAAACGCCCTTGCGTTTCGATGGCGTCGCCCACGATGCCAACGACGCGAAGTTCATGGTAGCCATCGGCCAGTTGAGTGGTGTCGATACCGACCGTCTTTCCGGGCGAATTCTCAGCAACCCGCCGGCCATCGATGAACACCTCATAGTGGCCGATCGAACGGCCAGCCGGCGCTTCGCCCGTGGGGGTCAAGGATAGGGTGCCTTTCACATTCTCTAGCGAAGGCGAGCCTGAAAGCCGAATTTTGGGAAACCTGGCCCACGGTTGGCAAAGCGGATCCCCGACGACCAAGATTTGGTAAGGCCCGCTGATCGACTGATAAAACGCTTCGGCAAGCGAGCAGCCACGGGCATAGTGCAACTGAAGCGAAGGGAGGGGAAACTTCGCCTGAATGGCCCTCGGTTCAACGACCGTGCCGCTGGCACCGGCGGCACCGTGGCGCAAAAACTCACTCAGCGGTGTCTGCGATTTGACGTTCGTCATGATTCCGCCACAACTCGTCAGATGTTCGCAGATCGCGCCCGGCAGTATCTTGACCTTCGATTCAGCCAGACTGAAATCGGAGAACCCAACCATCATGCCGGCGACATCGGAAGCGCCATCCGGCAATCGACCTTGTTGTACCTTGGCCGAAACGCCAAGCCGATTGATCTCCGCTGCAACGGAAGCAAAGCACTTATCGCGTGTCGCGCTGCGGATGTCCTTGTTCCACATGAAATAAATGGAACCGGCGGGCCGTGTTCCATCGGCAGCGGCAGCTCGGCGCAGGTACGAGAATACTTCCTCCTCGGTATTGCCGCGGCCTTGTGTCACGGCAAGCATCGTGCATAACAGATAGCGCTGGCCTTTGGCGACCTCGGAGGCACGCTTGCCCTCCGAATCCCACAAATACCGCGAGCGAAACCCACGCGTGGAAACATTCGCCAGATCGGTGCATTGGCCCAAGTTGGCACCTGCCTTCCCGGGAACGTACCAGTTCGAGTTGGGCATCACGAGCGCCGGACTATTACCCAAAATGTACGGCAATAAATACGTCGCTCCCGTAAGCGACGCGTAAGGATCGAACGGAACGGTGAACTTCTCGTTCGGCATCAGCGGCGAAACATTCAGCCGCCAAGGGAAGTCGCTGGAGTATACCAGATAATCGATCTGCTGGGTGAGCTGCCGTTCATCGAGCGCTTTGATCGTGGGGTAGAGAATCTTGTCGTGGAAGTTCACCGCCGAGTCGATTTCGAGCTCTCCCTTCCAATCGAGGTACAACACGTTGGAGGGCGGTATCTTGCGTAAGCGGATGTAAAGGTTCGCGATCGCTTTCGACGAATCGCTGTTCCCATTGACGATCAGCAGCACATTTTCAGGCCCACCACCCGCCAGCACGGGGGGCAGCGGCACAAGCCCAAGCAATGCAACGACCACCAGCCACAGGCCGAAATTGCAATCCCGGCGCAGAGCCGCGTTCTTGCAACCGATGGCCGCAATGTTATGGAAGCAGGCAGGTGTAATCGCTCGGCCGTTCAACATCACCTCGATGGGTGTGAATGAGGTGCTTAACCCGCCGCAAAACCAGAACAACGCGGAGGAAGCTTCCTCTTATCGGTTGTACGGCGAAATACGTGGCAAGGCAACTCGGTTGGCGGGAACGCACTATCCGGCAAAGCATGGGTCGCCGATAATGCACCTATCACTTTGCGGTCGATCGCTGTGTCGCGAAAGTTAACGCGTATTCCGAAATGTCTGCGGTATTCAGAATGGCTTCATCGATTTCCAATTGGGCGGTTGAACAGCAGGAAACGCAAGACCGAGAGGTCGTGTTCGCGGCCCAGGGACTCACGAAAACCTATCATATGGGCGAAGTCGACGTGCATGCCCTGCGGGGCGTCGACCTGGAACTGTTCGCCGGCGAATTCGTCGTCTTGCTCGGGCCCTCCGGCAGCGGAAAAAGCACGCTCCTCAACATCTTGGGTGGGCTGGATGTTCCCAGCAGCGGCACCGTCTTTTATCGCGGCCAACAGCTTACCGAATTCGACGACGCCGGACTCACCCGCTATCGCCGCGAACACGTCGGTTTTGTGTTTCAATTCTACAACCTCATCCCCAGCCTAACCGCCCGCGAAAACGTGGCATTGGTGACCGACATCGCCGCCCATCCGCTCAACCCGGTCGAGGCGCTCCGCATGGTGAACCTCGTGGATCGGCAAGACCACTTTCCCGCTCAGCTTTCGGGCGGCGAACAACAACGCGTTGCCATTGCGCGGGCGGTAGCTAAAAACCCTTCCGTGCTGCTGTGCGATGAACCAACCGGCGCACTCGATGTCCACACTGGCATCCTCGTGTTGGAAGCAATCTCACGAATCAACCGCGAACTGGGCACCACCACCGCTGTCATTACCCATAATGCCGTGATTGCGGACATGGCCGATCGCGTCATCTCCATCTCCGACGGAAAAATCAGCCACGTGCATCTAAACCCGAACAAGCGGCCAGCCAGCGAACTCACGTGGTGAGGCGGCCGCAATCAGGTACCACAGCCAACACCCACGGGCATACACAAGGGGCAGGAACTCGGGGCAAAGGAGAGACCGGAATTCGTCATGCTTAGTTCGCTCGACCGTAAGTTGTTCCGCGACCTTTCTCATATGAAAGGACAGTCGTTTGCCATCGCGATCGTCATTGCGGCGGGCGTGGCAACATTCGTGAACTCGCGGACGCTTCTCCATTCCTTGGAACTTACCCGCTCCACGTTCTATGAACGCTATCGCTTTGCCGACGTGTTTGCGCGTGTGAAGCGAGCCCCCGACATGCTCGTGGATCGGCTTCAGGAAATTCCGGGCGTGTCGACCGTGGAATCACGGATCGTTAAGTCGGTCACGCTCGACGTGCCGGGGATCGATGAGCCGGCCGTCGGGCAGTTGATTTCGTTACCCGCTTTTCGGCCACCACGACTTAACCAGGTGTACCTGCGGCGAGGAAGGCAGCTCGAACCCAGCCGCGACGATGAAGTGTTGGCCAGCGAGGCCTTTCTTATCGCCAACAACATCGACTTGGGCGACACGATCGGGGCCATCATCAACGGGCGACGAAAGGAACTCCGCGTCGTCGGCGTCGCCTTCTCGCCCGAGTACGTCTTCCAAATCAAACCGGGCGACATGCTGCCCGACCCGCATCATTTCGGCATCCTCTGGATGGATCATGAGGCCCTGTCGAACGCTTTCGACATGGATGGCGCATTCAACGACATCGCGGTTGGCCTGGCTCGCGGATCGCCGGTCGAGGAAGTTATTCTCTCCGTCGATCGACTGTTGGAACCCTACGGGGGCCTCGGGGCGTTTCCTCGCAAGGATCAGCTATCCAATCTGTTGCTGGAAAGTGATATCCAGGGTTTGCGCACGACCGGCCTCATCGCCCCAACCATCTTCCTCTGCGTCGCGGCTTTCCTGCTCAACGTCGTCCTCACGCGGCTAACGAGTTTGCAACGCGAACAAATCGCCGCGCTCAAGGCGTTCGGCTACACGAATCTGCAAATCGCCTGGCACTACATGAAGTTCGTCCTGCTGATTACCGCCGCAGGAGGACTGCTCGGCACCCTGGGCGGTATGTGGCTCGCGCACGACTTCACGAAACTGTTCTTGCGAGTGTACCAGTATCCCGAACTGGTCTTTCGTGTGCAGCCGAACGTGGCCGTGAACGCCATGCTCGTGGCGGGCGGGGCCGCGGTACTCGGTTCATTCGGCGCAATCGCACTGGCCGTGCGCCTGCCACCCGCCGAAGCCATGCGCCCGGAACCACCCGCCCGGTACGGCCCCACCCTCCTCGAACGGATCGGCCTCGGAAGGCTCGTGCCCAACGTGGCACGTATGGTCTTGCGACAACTCGAACGCCATCCTATCAAGACAACCTTCTCGCTGCTCGCTATCTCCATGTCCGTCGCCATTGTCGTGGTCGGAAACTTCATTGGCAACTCGGTGGATAAAGTCATTCAAGTCCAGTTCTACGATGTCGAACGATACGACCTCTCCCTCGCGACCGTCGAGCCGGTTTCCATCGACGCCATCCGCGAACTGGAAAACTTGCCTGGCGTGTACCAGTGCGAACCAAGGCGGTATGTCGCAAGCCGGTTGCGAGTCGCCAATCGCTCGCGGCGGATCGGAATCGTTGGCCTGCCGCGGGACGCGGCCTTAATGCATCTCAAGTCGCGTACCGGCAAGTACGTTGCGTTACCACGCGAGGGTATGATCCTCTCCAAAAAACTCGCCAGTGTGCTCAACATTCGGGCGGGCGAAAAAGTACGCGTCGAAACGCTTCAGGAAAAACGACCCGTCGCCGACGTTGTCGTCGTGGACCTCCTAGACGACATCACCGGCCTCAACGCCTACATGGATATCGAAGCCCTCAACCGGCTCATGCGCGAAGGTCCGCAAGTGAGCGGAGCCATGCTGACGGCCAACCCCGAGTTTCTGCCCGCCATCTACAAAGAACTGAAGGAAACTCCCGGCGTGGCGAGCGTGACCATCCGCCAGGCGGCCATCGATAGCTTTCGCAATACGATCGCCAAGAACATGCTCCATATGCGAATGATCAATCTCATCTTCGCCATCATCATCGCCCTCGGCGTCGTCTACAACGGCGCCCGAATCTCGCTCTCCGAGCGGACCCGCGAACTCGCTACGCTTCGCGTCATCGGCTTCACCCGCCGCGAAATCTCGACCATCCTCCTCGGCGAAATCGGTACCGTCACGTTGTTGGGTATTCCCTTCGGGCTGCTCATGGGCTATTGGTTCTCGTGGATTCTCACCTTGTTCCTCGATCAAGAAGTCTTCCGCTTTCCCTTCGTTATCGCGAATTCGACCTATGGCCTGGCCGCCGCCACGGTACTGGCCGCCTCGGTCGGCTCCGCTCTGCTGGTCCGACGCAAGCTCGATCATCTCGACTTGATCGCCGTGCTCAAATCGCGCGAGTAACCGCGAACGAATACCGCCAAACACCCAAGCGGCTTCACCACCCAGTTCATCGTAGGTACCAGAGCACATCCAATGTACTCATCTCGCTCCGCCAGATGCCTGCCCTCTCGCGGAACGCGAGTACTACAATCCTCCTCGCAAGAAACCCCACGACCTGCAATTGGTTTCACTGTGCCCTCTGCAACCTCTGTGGTAAACTACCCCATTCTCCACTCTGCATATTCGTTTCCGTCGAAGGCGTAACCTCCCCGTCTATGCGTAACATCGGCAGCAAGTTATTTGTGTTGGCAATCGTGGCGGTGATCGCCGCCGGGCTAGCGTATGCCTTTATGCCGCGGCCTGTCGAGGTGGACCTGGTGAAGGTCGAACGCGGCACCGTGCAGGTTACCGTCGATGAAGACGGAAAAACACGCATCCGCGAAAAGTACGTGGTCTCGGCCCCACTCAACGGACGCATCGTGCGGATCAGCCTCGACCCCGGCGACAAAGTGATCGCCGGAAAAACCCTGCTGACGATGATCGAACCACGAGACCCCGAACTGCTAGACGCCCGCGCAGTCGCCCAGGCCGAGGCCCGCGTTAAAGCGGCCGAAGCCACCCTCCGGCAAATGGAGCCGCAGTTGGAAAAGGCCCGAGCCGCCCAGGCCTGGGCCGAGTCCGAAGCCGCCCGAATCCGCAAAGCCTTTCGCGGCAACGGCGTCTCCGAATCCGAACTGGATACCGCCGAGTTCACTTTCCGCGAACGGAGCGAGGAATTACGCTCGGCCAAGCTGGCCGTCGAAATCGCCCAGTTCGAACTCGAACAAGCACAATCGGCACTCCTACGCTCCCGGCCAAATACCGACTCCGCCGACTTGCAACTTGCCCACGCCCCACCACCCCTCTCGAATGATGACTCCAACCCAGGCGCCACCAACGACGAGCACTCGGTCGATCCGCAAGCAAAGCCCTCCCCTTCGCCGGCTGCCAACGCTTGGGAGTTCCCCATCTATTCGCCCATCAATGGCAGTGTGTTGCGGGTCATGCAAGAAAGCTCGGCCGTCGTAACGCCCGGCACGCCCCTTGTCGAACTGGGAAACCCGACCGACCTCGAAGTCGAAATCGATGTCCTCTCGCGCGATGCCGCTCGCATCCACCCCGGCGATGATGTCTTGCTCGAACACTGGGGCGGCGCGGTGCCGTTGCGAGGCCAAGTGCGAGTCGTCGAACCTTCAGGTTTCACCAAGGTCTCTACGCTCGGCGTAGAGGAACAACGCGTGTGGATCATTGTCGACCTGGTCGATCCCCCCGAACAACGCACCACATTGGGCGACGGTTTCCGCGTGGAAGCTCGGATCGTCGTCGACGAAGCACGCGACGTGCTCAAAATCCCCACCAGCGCGTTGTTCCGCGTCAAGGAACAATACGCCGTCTTCCGCGCCGAGCAAGGCCTCGCCCGGCAGCACCTTGTGAAAGTTGGCCGCCAAAATGGTGTTGAGGCGGAAATCACCGCCGGTCTCGCCGAAGCCGACCAAGTCCTCCTCCACCCAAGCGACCAAATCTCCGACGGCTCGAAGATCAAAGCCCCCTAGCGTCCTGAGTCTTGAATGCGTTTACAAACCGAGGCAACGCGCCGCGGCGGATGCGTTTGGCAGTCATTTCAGTGAAGAACCGTTCGATTTGGTTCAGCCAACTCGACGAAGTCGGCGTGAAGTGAACATGGTATTCCGGGTGCCGCGTCAGCCATCGCTTGACTGCGGCGGTCTTGTGAGTCGCGTAGTTGCCAATGATCAGGTGAATCTCTTGGCCCGGCTCTTTCTCAATCGTTTTGTCCAGATGACTCAAGTATTTCACGTACTCTTCACTGCGATGCCGCCTGAGGCATTGGCCGACCACCTTACCTGTCGCCACGTCGAGCGCGGCGAAGAGGCTGGTGACGCCGTGCCGGGCGCAGTCGTGCGCGCGACGTTCCGGCTGGCCCGGTTCCATTGGCAACAGGGGTTGCGAGCGGTCGAGCGCCTGGGTCTGGCTCTTCTTGTCGATCGACAGGACCAACGCCCGGTCAGGCGGG
>JADZFK010000096.1 GCA_020849945.1 Pirellulales bacterium
GAGGGGGGCGTGTTTAGCCGCGACGCGGAGCGGAGCGCGGGGCGAGCGGCTGAAATGGACCATGACAAATGGCCGATTTGCAATGACCAATCTGAATTCTCAGTGTCTTGGCGAGTAGCACCCGGCGTTCATAAAGTAGAATGTCCCTCTTTTCCACTTCTTCCACTTTTCCACTTCCCGAGGGGAGGGAGCCGAAAGAAATTGGGGAAGGAGTCTCACACGGAGGCGCGGAGACGCAGTGGGAGAACTTGGGTCGGGTGCGAGCGGCGCGGCACGGACTTTAGCCCGGATTTCTCACCACGGAGCACACCGAGGTCACGGAGAACAAGCCAGGAGATCGTTTGAAGCAAGGTCAATCGCCCGTAGCTACGAGACAGAGTGTTTCCACCGTTTATTGTGGTCAGGGCCGATCAATTATTCAAATTGGGCGAGTGGTTTGGAAACCAGCCCGAAGCGTCAGCGAGGGAAAAAGCACACATTCCCTCGCTGACGCTTCGGGTTCGTGAGTCCTCGCAGCCCCGAAGTATGAATAACTGATCGGCCCTGTTATTGTGGTAGGGGTACTTGCTACTGGTTTTGTCCGTGGCTCCGTGCCTCCGGGTATTGATTGTGAGAAATGCGGATTAGAGCGAGGTGTGGTTCGCGCGGGGCAGGTTGCACGGACTGAAGTCCGTGCCACGATTGGCGGCCGTTGGGGTAGGGGGCGGGCCGCTGCGGGCGGTTTCGAGGACTTGCATGGCGGGAGCCACGGCTGACGGGTTGGCCGTGTTTTTCCGCAGAACCTTATTGCTGGAGAAACGGAACAAGGCTCAAGCAGCGGGTCATCGCAACAAGGCAGGACTGCTGGGCAAGCCAGTAGTGGCACCCGGCACTCGGTGGAATATACATTTATAGGGATGATGATTATTGGTTATTTAGGGAATCGATCTGGCTCCCCTTTGATTGGTCTCCAGCGCTGAGCCAGTCGCATTCCCTTTGCTTGCCTGCGTTTGCCTGTCTGCAATGGTTGATTGATGCCATACAACCGTATTGGGCATGGAAGCTGCAAGACGTCTTGCACCATTATCAGTAATCTGTGTTTGATCAACGTATAGGTGCCCCACTACCGCCGGGCGCGTTGTTGAAGGGGTTTTCATTCGGTTAGCGTCGAAAGTTGTCGTAGGTCGTTTACTTTCTCGCGCAGTACTTCAACCTGCTTTTCGAGTGCCTCGCGGTCTTTGCGAACGCGGTCGAGAATCTTTGCGCTCGAGGATTGGATCGTTTCGGCCGACTTCCGGACCTCGTCCAGGTTTCCGGCACGCTTTTCAATTTCCAGGATCGCCTTGTCGATGACTTCGAAATCAACCTGCTGGGCGGCGGACCGCCGCTCGATCCGGAAGCACAGCGCTCGCGCGGCAAGGATGCCCGCCTTCAGGAACACATCGCTGGCGGCGTCCTCCACATCCCACACGATGACAAAATCATTGCCGTAGCGGGCGAACGGTTCGAGGCCGGCGGGCATCGTCTTCTTCGAGAACACGAACAGGCCCCAATCCGCGCCGCGATTCTTGCGGGCTTGTTCGATCTCCTCGCGGGCGTGGGCCAACGAATAGCCGGTGTCTTCCTTCGCCTCCACAACGATCCGCGCCCCGGGTGCCGCGCTATCGGGCCCCAGCTCGATGACGCAGTCTCCCACCTTGCAATTCTTGATCAGCCCGGTCGTGTGCCCGGTGGGCGTCGCCACATCGCCCGCGTATTGCGACTGCCTCATCAAAAACTCGCAGACCGCGTCCTCGAATGCCACGCCATGCCGCGTCGTTCGCTCGGCTTCCTCGCGCTGCGTTGCCATCTTGGCCAACGAAATCTTTACTTCCTCTTGGAACTGCTGGTTCTTTCTCTCCGAGCTGGCCAGCAGTTCCACGAGCTCGCGCTTGAGTTTGGAAAGGCACGAGGCTTCGTTATCGAGCGAAAACTCGCTCGTGATCGTTCGCTGGGCGTGCGATACATTTTGCACGAGCCGGCTGAGCGCCGAGTTCTCCTCGTTTAGCGAGAATTCCTTGATCACCGCGTCGATCTTCGTTTGCAGGGCCTTTCCCACATCGCCATGGTTGGCCGAAAGCTCGCCGAGCAACCGCGCCAGGGCACCCTCCTTGTTGTCGAGAGAAAATTCCTTGAGCAGGTGGTCGCGCTGGCGGGCAAGCTCTTCGTCGACACTCGCGCGCAGCTTGGTCAGCAGGCCGTCCGATTGCCGCGGATCGAGCACGCGCATCAGGGCACTATCGCGGCCCACGTGGGTCACCAGTGTGCGGGCAAAGAGCGAGTTCTCGCCATCGATAAACCCTTTGAGAAGCTGAGCCAACTCGCCGTCTTGCGCCACGAGCCGTTGCACCCGGTCGGTAAATCGGCCGTCTTGCGGATTAAAGTACTCCTTGAGCTTGCCCTCCACCTGCCGCTCGACGGCCGATTCGTGCTGCTCGAACGTCTTGTGCAAGTTGGCAACCAACCGCTCGTTCTCGCGGCGGATCGAATCGGAATTCACTTGACCGCCCACATGCCGCAGCGCAAGAACGCCAATCTTCAGCGCTTCGGTGGCAAACTCGTTGCGGGCATCTCCCTCGGGATACTCCACGAGCGCCCGGATCAACTCCCGATCGTCTACCACCAACTCCAGCAATAGCTGGATCGGCAGTTCCTGGTCCAACTCTGCCGATTCACTACCACCCTGGCCAGTCGCGGCCAAGTCCAATCGCTCGATCGTTGCAGACATGCGTCGGGTTTCCTTTCCGGTTCACGGGCACGCCGATGTACATACGTCACTATGCCCGCTTCCGCCGAACCGGGCAAGAGCGCACCGGCAAAAGTTCCCGGAATCTGCTCGGGCACCCACCGCGGCGCGGGCGTAAACGCGGCTTCACTTCGAGTCGCCGGCGATTTGCCGCTGCCAGGCTTCCCACGAGAGGGCCACTTGTTGAATCCGCCGGGGCGCATCGTCGAGGTCTTGTTGGCGAAGGCGGCAACGCACGGCCGATGCCTCCTCTTCCAACGCCGCAAGCCAGTCGGGCAGGTCGAGGCCCGATCCCGCCGGTTCCGAAGCCAGGCTCGCAATCTCCTCTTCCAACGCTCGGATCGGGTCGCGATCCTCGGTCTCCGCCGCCGCCATTGCCGGCCACACCAACGCTCGCACGCGATCAATCGCCAGCGGTCGTGTGAATCGTTCACCCAGCCGCTCGGCAATGCTCGGCAAACGAACTCCGTACTGATTGCAAAGCGATTCGAACCGAGCCATGTTGGCATCGGCCGTTTCCGCCGTCCGCTCGGAAAGCGCTTGCTGCCACATCTCGGCCGCGGCAGGGCGGTTACGCCGTACCAGTATCTCGTGCGCCATCACGACCGGCCGCAAGTTCCACGCCACACGGTCATAACCAGCACGCAGTCGGATGAAGTCGATCAGCGTGTAAAGCAACTCGCCGTGATCCGAGCTGGTCGTGGTCGTGTTGTAATCGCGGTACTCACGGTAGTTCTCGACCACCGTCTCAATCGCAATCGTCAACCACTTGGCCGCTTCATCGAGCGTGATCCGCCGCCCCAACTCGCTCGTCAGCATCAGCTCCGGGCCTTCCTCTTCGTTGGCCATCTTGGAAAGCCACTCACCCGCGCCTTGGTGAAGGATCGCCCGCAAGTTCCCCAGGTTGAGGAACTTCTGCGTGAAGAGGTCCTCCCCGTAGCGATTGACGAAGGCCACAAACGCCTGCCAATCGCTTTCCGACGAAAATCGCTCGACGACGCTCAATCGCAGCGTCCGGCTATGAGCCAACCAACGGGTCAACTGCGATTCCGTCAGGTCCTGCAACGCTTCCACCAACATCGCATCCGAAGGCCTCGCAACCACGCTGCCCAAGGGATCGCTCCCATCGCCTTCGCGCCACAAATCCCATGTCTCCGACGAATCGACCAACGCCCGCACGATCGCCTGATAACCGCCCGTGAACAGGCGGTCGTACTCGGTCACCGCTCCGGGGCCGACGGGGTGCTCCACTTCCATCGCCTGGGCTACATCGAGAAGCTGGCACGTCTCTCGAACAAGGCCCAGTCTCGGCAACCAACGCAGCAGATCATCGAGCAACTGGCCCAGCGAGCGCGCTTGCACGATCCGACGAGGTTCCCCGCCCTTCGCGGTCGGAATGTACAGCAGTTCCTGGCCGCGAAGCCAGTTGATAAACGGCCGCCATGCCTCGGTGGTGGCCACGGCATCGCCCGCCAATAGTCCTCGCAAGACAGCGATCGCCGCGCCGTCGTCCCGGCCACTCCCCTTCGGCTTGGCAACGTTTCTTTTCGGCGGCATCGAGGCCCAAATCAATCGCCCCGCGCTCGACGTCTCCACGCTTGTCGTAATCACCTGCTCGAGCAGCGTATCCTTGATCATCCTCCGCCGATCAAATTCCACCATCGCATCATGCGAATTACCAGGAGCAGGTATCGCGTGGGCGTGAACCTCCGCCGCCAACTTGAGCAGCTTCTCTTGCCGCTCGCGGGCTTGACGACACCAGTCCTCCAGCAACTCGCGGCGTTCCTTATCCCCTGTCTCAAACTTCCACGCAATCGCCACCTGACGCCATAACCGCGCTACCGTCGTCAAAAACTCGAGCCGCTGCGATAAGCGTTGCGCTTCCGCTTCCAGCTCGAACTCGGCAAATCGCCCAAATTCATCCAGCGTGTCTCGATCGAACCCGTCGTCCGTGCTATCACGGTACACCATGTTCTCGTAAGCGGCCCCAAAAATCTCTTCCGGTTCTTCCTCGCCTTCATCAACGTCTTCCCCTCCCTCCGCGTTCGCGTTCACGTCTTCGTCATCCCACGGAAGCTCCTCATCTTCCACGCCGGCTTCCAAGCCCGCTCCCCCTGAATTCTCGCCCCCGAACTCGTCGCCGTACTCGGCGGCAAATTCGGCCTCCATCTTCGCCTCGATATCGTTGTCTTCTTCGCCGTCGTAATCCTCGTCTAGCTCATCGTCTAGATCCTCATCGTCTAGATCCTCATCATCCAGATCCTCATCGTCCATCTCTTCATCGAACTCATCATCCAGCTCGTCGAACTCCTCACGATTTGGCGGCGAGCCTTTCGGCCGCATGCCCGCCGTCAAGTCAAACGTCGGGACTCGCCAATAGGCGTCGGCACTCGCTTCCAAATGTTGAAAAAACTTGGCCACCAGCGGCCATTGGTCGGTGCCGCTCGTATTCTCGTGTTCCTCGACCGCTTGCAACCATCGCAAGGCAAGCGGATGAAACGACGCATCGCCATCTTCAAGCGGCGTAAACTCGGCCTGGCTGATCCACTGCAGCATCAGGGCCATCGACGCAACCCGATCTCCCCGTTCCAGCAACGCTTCCACCACCAACTGAAAGGCCTTCGGCGAATCAAACTGATCCACGAACATCCGCCAGAACTTCACGTCTCCCGCCGCCGCACCCGCCTTGTGCCATGCCGAGAGTGCCCCCGCCACCAAATTGGCCGATATCTCGATCTCCTTCCCAACCAACCGCTTCACGCCGCTCACCGAGGCGGTCGCATACTTATCCCACCACGTCGCCAACCGGCTCAACGCTGCACTGAACACCGCCTCGTGTGCCTCATCATCCAGCGCAGAGGCCTCTGTCCACGCCCGCGCGCATAGATCCAATATCTGCTCCACAAGCTCGATCTGATCATCCACCCGAAAATCGTGTACTGTGTTCTCCAACGCCGGAAACAAACTGTAATTCCCCGCAAAACCAAGAATCGTCCACGGATCGACAAACGCTCCGCATTCGATCCCCCGCTCAAACAGGTCCTCGATCGTGGGCAGATCGCGGGCCACCATCTCCAACTGCCCCACATCGATCGCCTGATGACCAGCCGTCAACAAACAATAGATCCGGCACAACATCCGGGCCGAGGCAATCCGCACACCGTTCGCCTCTTTTTGCGCCGCTTGTGGATATCCCATCCGCGCGTACAGTTGCGCAAGATGCACGTGCTGCATCTGCACCGCGCGGCGACGCGCCAGCTCTTGATTCAAATGCTGCCTCGCCCCGCCGAACGGCTGGCGCGATCGCTTCGCTTCCGCCCGAAGTCGCTCTCCGTGCGACCCTCCCATACGCCCCAAGAGCTGCTCGTAAAACTGGTCGCGATACCCCGCTATGTGCGGCAGTAAGCTCGAAAGCGTAACCTCCGATCCATGACACCCAGGGCCATTGCCGGTCGTCCCCGAGGCCATCAAAATCGTCCCCGCCAACACGGCCGCCGCCTCCGCCAGCAACTCCTCTCGCGAAAGCCTGGACGCCCCTCCCCCCTCGGCCACGCGCGTTAACAGCGCATCGAGCGTCATTTGTTGTAGCACAAACCGGCGATAATAACCCCGCTGATCGACCTGGTTCGTGTCCCACTGCCCGAAGTGATGATTCGGCCTCTTGCTGGCCGGGTGATCAAAATCGTACGCCCGCGGATCGAGCGCCAACTCGTCCAACAACCCCGTATCAAACCACGCCTGGTGCAATATATCCGGGTCGGTCTCCCCCAAGATCGCAAGCGCTCTTTCCACCAGTTGGCAGTACTCACCCGGGGCCACTCCCACCTCTCGAATGTAAAGCGGGATCGGCCGCAATCGCTCGTGCGCATACGGCTCCATCGACCGCTCCGATTCCAGCACCGCGAGCGGCCGGTACCCAAGGTAATCATTCAGCAGCTCCAGCGATTGCGATACGATGCGGTCCGTCTCCGCCCACGGGGGGCCTTGCGACAACAACGCTTCCCATCCCCTACCCAGGAAAAGCGGTCGCCACAACTCTCGATCGGGCTGGTGCCAAAGCAAGTCGCGATGAAACTTCCGATACGCACCCAACAAATGGTCGCGCAACAGCACCACCACCGACTTCGCCTGCCCCACATCGTGGTACGTCGCACTCGACGCCGACAGGCTCGTCATCCGCTCCAGAAGCCAATCACACAACACCCCCACCGGCTCCTGGCCTGCGGGGCACCCCGGCTCGATCCGCCCAAACAGCTCACACAACGCCCGCAAAAACTTCGGATCGCTCGCACCGCTGGAAAAATTAAGATACCCAATGGCATCTTCCAGGAGCGCAAGCTCGCGGGCAGCAGGTTTCAATATTGGCTCGGGCATCACACAGCCGCGGATTAGGAAACACCGAATGAATAGGAGGCTGTCCGGGAATTCACCCTGATTCGATCGCTAGCCGACGGCTACACGAGGCTACAGGAAAAGCCGGGGGCTGGTCCATTTTTCGGCCCACTCGCTTCCATTTCTCACGAATCCCATAGCCCAAATCACAGCCCGGACCCCTTCGCTTGAGACTTTGCAGTTCTCCCGGGAATGTCCGCCAGGGCCAATCAGTTATTCATGTTAGGGACAGTGGGGACTCACTAACCCGAAGCGTCAGCGAGGGAAAGTGTGCTTTTTCCCTCGCTGACGCTTCGGGCTGGTTTCCAATGCACTCGCCCAAATTGAATAATTGATCGGCCCGGGAATGTCCGCAAGTTCTTTTGCAAGTTCTCAGCCCGGTGTGTAATGTAAAGCATGGCACTCCGCGCGGTCTATGGGGGGGCACGAAGGCTCCGCCACGCCCGCCAAGAACCCTCGACTTCCCCCAGCCGTGCCTTCTGCCGAGAATGATACAATAGCCCACCCCCGCCTACGAACGCCGGTGATGCCAAGCAGCGTGACTATTTTTTGGGACGCCGTTTTGATGTTCTCCCCCTACCCGTGAGACTGCGTTCCAAATCTAGTTCAAGACCCGTTCCAACCGCACGACTGCCCGCCACGCCAAACTTATTACAACCTTCCCTTTCATTCTCGGAACTTTCTCGAATGCGATTTGGTAATTCCGACTCTCGTCTGCGATGGCCCTGCCAGATGGCCGTCGCTGTGTTCGCGACCACCTTCCTGCTCGCCGCGCCATTCGTCCACGCGCAAACACGCTTGCTCTCGCAAGAGCAGTTGGCCCCCCTCGGCCTCGCCCGCGCCTGGTTCGCTCAAGCCAAGCTCGACCGCGCTCGCCATCATGTCGAACGCGCCGTCCTGCAAGGCGATCGACTCACCATCCTCACCAGCGCGGGCGTCCTCCAAGACCTCAACGCCCTCACCGGCCAATCGCTTTGGACCGCCCCCCTCGGCAACGAACTCTACCCCAGCCTCGGCCCCGCTTGCAGCCATTCGCATGTCGCCATCGTCAATGGCTCCACCCTCTATGTGCTAGACCGCTCCGATGGCCGACCCATCCTCGTCCGGCAGGTCGGCGGCGCGCCCGGCGCCGCTCCAGCACTCTCCGAAAAGTACGTCTTCGTCCCACTCGTCTGCGGTCGTATCGAAGCCTACCCTCTCGACGATACCAAAAAACTCACGCCTTGGTTCTACCAATCCTACGGCCGCACCATGGTGGCCCCACTCGCCACTCCTCAAAGTATCGTGTGGAGCTCCGATGCCGGGTACCTGTACGTCGGAAACAGCTCCGAACTCGGCATGCGTTTCCGACTCGAAACCGGCAGCGACATCCTGGCCTCGCCCGCCTATCGAAAACCCAACGTCTACGTCGCTTCCACTTCCGGCGAAGTCTTTGCCATGGAGGAACTCAACGGAAAACGCCAATGGAAGTTCGCAAGCGGTTTCACCATCACCCGAAGCCCCGCCCCCGTGGGCGACCGCGTCTTCATCACCTCCGCCGAACCCATGCTCCACTGTGTCGACGCCAAGACCGGCACGGCTCTCTGGGAAGCACCTGGGATCACCCAGTTCGCCTCCACCAGCAAAAAAAACGCCTACTGCGTCGATGACCTCGGCGCACTCGTCGTCTTCGATAACACAAAAGGTACTTTCCGCGGTCGAATCGCGGCCAGCCAGCCCCTCTTCGCCCTCGTCAACGACCAAACCGACTGGGTCTACGTCGTCTCCCAAGACGGCGTCATCCAATGCCTGCACGAACACGAGTCGGCCGAACCCCTTCGCCACACCAAACCAACGCCACCCGCCGATCAACCCAGCACAACACCCAACCAACCCGCCACCCCACCACCCCCACGCCCCACCGCCCCCACCGAAACAACTCCGCCAACCCCGCCACAAAATCCCCCCAGCAACTCCGATATCGAAGCCGACCCCTTCAGCAGCTAAACCCAGGCCAGAAAAGGGGGCAAGACTCTTTCTCACAAACGAATGAATCCCAACCTCTTTCTCCTCCGGCTACATCCACATGACCCCGCTTCAACAAGCTTGTGATGAAATGTAAATCCGAGTTAGCGGCGGCCGCCAGGCCGCCTGTCTTAACCAGTTATCTTAGCCACTCATACCGACACCGCCTGCCCACTTCCCATTCATTCACAGCCTCAACCTGGGCTGATGAAACGAGCCATCAACGAAAGGTGGCCGAGTGCAAGCTGGTACATATCCGAACCGCCACGACAACAATTACCAAGCCCGCCATTCATTCACAGTTCACCAGTTGGCACCCTCGATCAAATGTAAACCCACAACACACGGCCAAAGCCAGCGGCAACCACCAACCAACCCTCACGCCACGCCTGCCAACTCTAGGCCTAGTTGGTGGAAGATGTAGTCCACATCCCCCGCGTCGATCACGCCATCGCCATTGAAGTCGCCATCAGCCACCGTCGGGTTCGC
>JADZFK010000097.1 GCA_020849945.1 Pirellulales bacterium
ACGCCGCCCTCAGCCTCCTCCGCCTCGCCAACATCCAAGAAATCGCACCCACCCTCCGCGAATTCGCCTATCAACCCCGGAAACTCTTACGCTTCCTCGGCATTATGAAAAACTGATCGGCCCTGGTTGTATCCCTGTGCGAGTTGGCACTTGTGGTGTCGGGTGGCTACAATGCGGCTTCACGGCAACAGGTTATCGATTAGGAGCACGTCGCATGGGTGCTTGCGGATGCATGGTTATCGATACGGTTATCGACTGGTTTTGGAGATCGACACATGTGGTGTTGGCTTTGTTTGCCGTTGGAGCCTTGTGCGATGATCGGGCAATTGCCGCGGAGCCGATAACGATTCCACTTTGGGAAGAAGGCGCTCCAGGCTTTCCGGCGACGAAGCCATCGGACGAACCCGTCCTCTTTGTGTCGGCACCTGCTGGCAAGCAATTGGCCGTTCCCACGGCCGTGGTTGTCCTTCCTGGCGGGGGCTATGGCCACTTGGCGATGGACCATGAAGGCCGCCAGATAGCCGATTGGTTCAACTCGTTTGGTGTCACGACCTTCGTGCTCAAGTATCGGATGAAGGCCACCGGCCACAGGCACCCCGTGCCGATGCTCGATGGCCAACGGGCGATTCGGCTCGTCCGCGCTCGTGCCAAAGAGTTCCACGTTGATCCCGCGCGGATCGGCGTGATGGGGTTCTCGGCCGGCGGGCATTTGGCGAGCACGCTCGGAACCCATTTTGACGAGGGTCAGCCCGAGGCCGTCGACCCGATCGACCACGCCGGTTGCCGCCCCGATTTCATGATCCTTTGCTACCCGGTCATTTCGTTCGAGGCGGAGTACGCCCACAACAACTCGGCCAAGAACTTGCTGGGCAATTCGCCAGAAAAGTCGCTGCTTGCGAACCTTTCGAATGAAACGCAAGTGACCGGCAAGACGCCTCCGACATTCCTCTTCCAAACGACAGAAGACAAAACGGTGCCGGCGGAGAACGCCGTGTCATTCTACCTGGCGTTGCGCAAGGCGGGGGTTTCGGCCGAGCTTCACGTATTTCAGCGCGGGCGGCACGGCCTGGGGCTTGCGGAAAACGAGCCTGCCACCTCGGCATGGCCCGGGCTTTGCCAACAGTGGCTCGATCAGCGTGGGCTCCTCTCACCCCCATGATGCTCGCGCGGCGAACTAGCCCTTGCCGCACGTTCAACTCGTGCGGATGCGTGTGCCGTACACGACGCTATTCTGAATCTCTTGCGGAGATACATTCTTCGGAAAGTACACGCCGCTGATCTTGGCGTTGTGTAGCGAGCAGCCTTCCAGGTCGAGGTTCCGCAAGTCGAGTCCGCGGAGGTCGGCGTCGCGAAGGTAGGCATCGCGAAGAACGAGTTTGGAGACATCGACCTGGCTAAGATCGACGGCTCGCAAGTCGGTGCCCGAGAAATCGATCGTTTCGCGGCCTTGGGTGTGTTCGACGAAATGCTTGATGTCGTACTCGCGCAATTCGCGAAATGCCGGGTCATCTAGTAGTATGGGTTTGGGCATAAGCACGGTCTCCCTAATCAAAGGATAGCACGGGAAACACATTAGAAAACGCCCTGAAAACAGGGCTATTTCTCGCGGCAACCTGTCGGCCGGGACGGTTATGCCAGTTGCGACGCACACCAGGGGCAGTGGGTCCAGAATTCGCTCAGCACCCCCCAGCCGCACTTGCCGCAGCACTCCTTGCTGCCCTCGATCTTCCACGGTGTGCGCACCTTGGTGTGGCACCACGGGCAGTATCGCATGAAGGGCATGAGCACCTTCCGCTTGCATTGAGCGTTGCGGCACTCGCCCTCGTAACGTCGATCAGTATACGGCCGTTCGGTGGCGTCTGAGAAGCCTGGCCCATAGCACCAAGGGCAGTATTCCCAGTCGAGCTTCGTGCCGCGATTGCATCGCGGGCAGACGGCCGGAAATGCCGACTCCTCGCGCAGGACGGATCGGTCGTCGCCGCACCAGGGGCAAGCCACCATCGTCTCCGAAACCGGTCCGCCGCACTGGCGACAACTGAATTGCGTTTCGAGCGAGCGGCCGAACTGCCGCTCGAATTGTTGCAAGCGGATGGCTTTCCAATCGCGCTTGGTGGTCCGCTTGATTGTTTTTGGCCGCTTCGTTCGTTGGTAGAAGCGAAGCACCTTCGGCTTGGCTCGCAGGTAAGCGGTCAGCATCTGGCCGGCGTCTAGAAAGCGTTTGGTGGGCTTCAATTCCAACGCGCGCTGCAGGATCGCAATCATATCGGGGTGCACGGCGCGGCGTAGCCGCGTGTAGCCGGCCAACGGCCGGTCGAACGGCCACTCGGGAAGATGGCCGGAAAACATCTGCCACAACACCAGGCCAACCGCAAACACATCCGATCGACGCGAGGGCCTGCCCATCGCTTGCTCGGGGGCCATGTAACCCACCGTGCCCGCCCCCGAGGCCGAGATCGTGCGATGCGCGACTTTCGAGATACCGAAGTCGGTAAGTCGCAGCCGGCCATCGGGAAATAGGAGCAGGTTGTCCGGCTTCACGTCGCAGTGGATCACATGCCGCTCGTGCGCGAATGCCACCGCCCGCAACAGTTGCTCGCCATATTCCAGGGCCGTTCGCAACGAGAGCCTCCGCGCAAGCCGCTCCTCGAGCGATTCCTCGCCGAGCGGTAGCGCGATCACAAGGTGCCCATCGATGAAATCGGCGCTCTTGAGCGGCAAGATGTTCGGGTGGTCGAGCTTGGCGGCCAACCGAACTTCACGCGAGAAATCGTCGAGCGCTTCTTTCGTAATGAAGCCCTTGTGCGGAATCTTGAGCGCGACATGAACGCCTTCCAGCGTATCGAGCGCGCGAAAAACCGCCGCGTAGGGCCCGTTGGCCAATCGCGATTTTAGCTTGTATTTCCCGATCTTTTGGCCAGGCTTCAGCACGACAGGCTCAAGAACAGCAGGGGGTCCACCTTCCGCGGAGACTCACCCTCTACTGTACCTTACGAACGCCAGCTACGGGAGCGACCTTGGAAAAAGTCCACGGCCGTTCCGTATTTCACTTTGGGGCGAGAAGTAGGTGCCGCGAGCTGAGCGGCACAATTCGAGAACGTGGATACAGAGTCGGTCATTCCGTGTCCCCCTCGGCTCGCGGGACCTACCTGCTCGTCTACCCAGGCTAAATAATGGCTCGGTCCGGAGAAAGAAGTCGTTGCCCGGCGGTTGCCGCGTTGGCCGGAGCGGTCATTCGCTGGTGTACTCGCCCTCGTTCGTCCGGCCGGCTTGGCAGTGTGCCCGATCCAGAATGCCTTGCAACGGCAAGGGCTTCAATCCCGAGTGCTGCTGATCCCCACCGGGCTGGCCACGTCGATTCGGTTGTCGATGCGGCACACGCCGGGAACCTGGCGGAGCGATTCTTGCACTAGCTGTTTCAGGTAGAAAGTGGGCAGCTTTCCCGTAACGAACAGGGTGCGGCCATCATGGTCAATCGCCACATCATCGACACGCCCACGAAAATGGGGGTGTTTCGCCAAGTGCCCGCGCGCCATTTGGCTGAGATCGTTTTCGCCCTGCTTCAGAGCGGTGGCAGGGTAAGTCTCTGCAAGTACAGACGATTGCATCTTCAATGGCTCCCGATCCTATCCGTTGAATGGAATGCTTATCCGCTTGGGCGGGCAATGCTACGCGAGAAGAGCGATTGCATCAACCGATACTTCGTGCCAAACGCCGCCCCCTTGAAGGCGTCGGGCACACCGGGTGATAGCACGCAAGCTGCTAGATTCCACCATATCGACAAGCCGGCAAGCGAACCGCACTCATGGCGGCCCCGCCGAGCGGTCTGCAACGACCGCAGCCTGTATATCGGCATTCGGAACAGCCGACTCTAGCCTAGCCCGACAAGAGATGGGAGATTAGAGCCTTGCCCGGCGGCTCCGCCCACAAAAACACCGGGGCATTCACTGTGCAGTTAGTTATCAATAGGTCGATTCAACCGAAGAGCGAACTCAAGCAAGCACCACAATGGCTGAAACGTCACCACGAAAAACCTACGACCCACTGCCAGATGCCATCGCTGCCAGCGATCGGCAAGCAATCGCCGATTTTCTGAGCGAGGCCGAGCCCTCGGAGGCCGTTCATGCGTTCGCCTCGCTCTCGGAAACCGAGCGCTCGAAGCTCTTGGAATCGGTGTCGTTCGAAGACTTGGCCAGTTTCATGGGCGATCTTCACGACGCTCATGCAGCCCAGTTTATCGAAGGATTGCCTGCCGAGCAGGCCGCCGCCATTGTCGGCGGCATGCCGAGCGCATCGCAGGCAGACGTAATATCGCGGCTGCCCGAGAGCGAAGCAGAAGCCATTCTGAAAGCGATGCCCGCGGGGGATGCCCACCATGCTCGCCGACTCCTCGCCTACCCGCACGATACGGCGGGTGGATTGATGATCACCGAATTCCTGTCTTACGGCGATACCCTTACCGTGGGCGACGTGCTGGACGACCTGCGAGCCAATGCCGAACATTACCGTAAGTTCGAGGTGCAATACGCCTACGTCGTCTCGAATGGCGGCCAATTGGTCGGTGTGCTCCAGCTTCGCGATCTGCTCTTGTCGTCGCCAGCCGAACGCGTTTCGGCCGTCATGATCCACGAACCGCTTAAGGTCCGCGATACGGCCGGGCTGGAGGAACTCGAACGTTTTTTCGACCACTACGCCTTGCTCGGCGTGCCGGCCGTGGATGCCCAGGGCGTGCTCGTCGGGGTCGTCCGCGGCGTCGATGTCGAAGAGGCCGCCGAAGAGCGCTCGCAACGCAGTTTCCTCAAGTTCATGGGCATCGTGGGTGGCGAAGAACTTCGCACCATGCCGCTGAAAGCGCGAACTTTGCGCCGTTTGAGTTGGCTGACGGTCAACATCTTGCTCAACATGATGGCGGCCAGCGTGATCGCCTACCACCAGGATACCCTCTCGGCCGTCATCGCCCTGGCCGTCTTTCTGCCAATTATCTCCGACATGAGCGGTTGCTCGGGCAATCAGGCGGTTGCCGTAAGCATGCGCGAACTGGCGCTGGGGGTGGTGCGCCCACGCGAGCTCTGGCGCGTGTTGCGTAAGGAGGCTGCCGTGGGAATCGTCAACGGAATCGTTTTGGGGGTCCTGCTGGGGTTGGTCGGCTGGCTGTGGAAGGGCAACGTTATGCTGGGGGTGGTCGTTGCCAGCGCCCTGGCGATCAATACCTTGGTGGCCGTGTGCTTCGGCGGCACAATTCCACTCGCCTTGCGAGCCTTGGGCCAAGACCCTGCATTGGCCTCCGGTCCGATCCTCACCACAATCACCGATATGACCGGCTTCCTGCTCGTCCTCTCCATCGCCAATGCCGTGCTGCCTTGGCTAACCTTGAACTCCTGACTTCGACATTTGCACATTATTTGGAACCACGAAAGGCATGAAAGGCACCAAAACCCCGTCCCGTAAGTTGAATTTCCGCCATCCCAGGTTGATGGCTTGGTCGTCGAAACCCACGGCTCTAGATGGAGAAACTCAAATCAACTTACGTTCGTGCGATTTTGTGCTTTTCGTGGTTCCCCCGAAAAGTGCAACAAAGTCGAACCTACTCGGAAACGCAGCCATTCCTTACGGAACGTCGTAATTCCACACGACATCGGCGTTGGGAAATTCGTGGGAAAGCCGAACTGTCGGAAATAGTTCCTTGCCATCCGGAAGGTCCTCGCCGTTCGCTTTCGTTGGTATGCCATCCAGGCCAACAATTTCCACCAGGTAGTGTCCGCCGAGGACTCCTTTCTTGGCTTCGGCCGAGAACTTGCCCTGAACGATGGGGGCACCACCGCCGGGGCCGCTCTGGCCTTTGGCCGTATCGGGGCTAAAGCGGATGAAGCCCTTGGGGACCGGATTGCCGCGATGTGTAATCGTGCCGCTGACAGAATGGCGGCCAAGTGGATCACGCGAACCACAACCGCCGACCGATATCATCGCGACCAATACAGGCAGGGCGAGTAGCATGCAGACTGCGAAGTTTGTGCCGCTCGTTCGAGCCATCAGCCGGTGTATCACTCCACATTCCCTCCGGTGGGCAGGCCGTCTTCGCGTTGTGCCAACTGCTGGTAGGCGGCAAGGTCCATGGTTTCAGAAATAAAATGCCCCGAGGCGTCGGACATCATCGCATGGCAGCCCCCCGGGTGATGCGAACTAAACCCGCGCATCGAGTGAACGCCGGTATCGTCATAAAGATTGATCGGGTCCAACGCGCCGACAAGGCAGGAAGAAAAAGCACAGGAATCTTGCTTGGCACTCGCAGCCCACGGATTCCACGTATAGCGGCTCTCACCAACCATGAACACTTTGGAAGAACCGTCTTGAATATCCGAAAAACGAGTATTGGAACCCGAGTACATGACCCCGTTATGGAACCACGTGCGTATGAGCGGCGGGCAACTAGTGTTGAGGCACTGCTTCGAGGTTTCATTGGAAGCCCCGCCACCCTGAACGCCCAAGTAACTTAAACCGATCGGGCTTTCGACTAGCTCACGGTGAGACGGGCATGAATACACCTTGAGAGGAACCAGATACTGCGAATTGATCCCTTCAATGCGAGTACTGATTTCCATGAAGTTTGCGTTCATGTCGAACAGTTCAAATTGGCTCCCTTCCTCAAGGAACTGTAAAATGAGTACGCTCCAAGGCGCGCCTTGGCCACTTCGACCACTACTTACATGTAGGTTGCACCAGTTGCTTGGCGGATGCTTACCAGGAGGCTTGTTCGATACAAACCCCGCCGGAAGGTACTTATGCGAAGACTCGTAGTTATGCATGGCAACGCCGATTTGCTTGAGGTTGTTCAAGCACGACGACCGCCTCGCCGCTTCGCGCGCCGCTTGGATCGCGGGCAACAAAAGCGCCACCAAAATACCGATGATCGCAATCACGACCAACAGTTCCACAAGGGTGAAACCATGTCGGCCAGTAGGTCCGCCGAGCCGAGGCGGACGAGAATGACGAATTCCCGAATGACGAATGTCGAATGACGGAATTCGGTCATTCGTCATTCGTGCTTTGTCATTCCGCAGGGCTCCCTCCTCGCCAATTCCACCTCGGCAATCAATACCATGTGGCCGCGCCTCTCCGAGACGCGAATACGCGTTTTCTCCACGGCGAATCTTCGATCGGAGAGACTCGACCACATCGCTCTTGCCAATCGGCAACCCTGCATGGTACGGAGAGAACATCACCTTGTTCCTCACAACGATCCGAGAAAGATACAGAGAACCCAACTTGAAACAACAGTGAACCCCATGCACTTTCAAACCCTTGCAGCAAGGGTTCGACCCAACACATCTGCTTCACCACGTCCAGGTTGTGTCGAGTCGAACCCGAAGTTGGCGTGCCGCCAAGGCACTAAGAAAATGCGATAGCTGTTCGAACCACAACACCAGCGTTGCACCGGGTGCCCCTTCTGACGCTCCCAGCAAAGCCGATGTGTGGCTGATAGTCACTCTACTGATAACGCAAATCCACGTCACGGAAGATATTCGGCATTTCCCTAAACATTTTCGTCATCCAGAGTCTCTCCGAACCCTCCCTCTCCAAAAACTAACACTCGGCCCTGCCCGTGCCTGCATGGTTGAACCAGCTTGGGGAGATCGATACAGCCCAGGCAACGTCGAATTCCGTTTACTCGGTTCCCGGGCGGTTCAATGTCAGGTAAATTGTGGCAACTTGACTTGCTCGCTTCGCTCTGGCGACGAGTTGTCTCCTCCCCCACGTGCCGTGGTCGGCGTGGTTACGCCATTGCGTGGGGCCCTCTCCGGTACTTGTTATTATTACTCGATATGCTTAGCTTCATCGACCAACTGGCGGCCGCTCTGCGGCGACTCGGGAACCCCGTCTGTGTCGGGCTGGACCCGCGCGCGGCCAACTTACCACCCGGGTTCATGCCTGCCGGTTCGCCTTCTCGTGAAGCGGTTGCCCTGTCGTTCGCCAAGTTCTGTAACGAGGTGACCGACGTGGTCGCCCCGCTCGTTCCCGTCGTTAAAGTTCAGGCTGCTTTCTTCGAGGAGCTAGGGCCAACCGGCATGGCGGCAATGGCCCGCGTGATCGATTACGCCCAGTCGCGGGGCTTGCTCGTGATTGTCGATGCGAAACGAAACGACATCGGCAGCACGGCCGAGGCCTACGCTCGCGGCTTCCTAGGACGCTCCCAAAGCGCCTGGCACGCCGACGCACTCACCGTCAGCCCCTACCTGGGCGACGATAGCCTCCAACCCTTCGTCGATGTGGCTCGCGAGCGGTCGGCGGGTGTCTTCGTATTGGTGAAAACCTCGAACCCTGGTGGGCGGTTCTTGCAAGATTTGTCGTGCGACGGTCGCCCAATGTACTCCCACGTGGCCGACCATGTGGAAGCACTCGCCGCCGCGACGATCGGCAGCAACGGCTATGGCGCGATCGGGGCCGTCGTCGGCGCAACCTACCCAGGCCAACTTGCCGAACTACGCCATGCCATGCCTCACACATGGTTTCTAGTACCCGGGTTCGGCAGCCAAGGAGGAACGGCAGCCGACGTTGCCCCCGCTTTCGACCCTGCGGGCCTGGGGGCGGTCGTCAATAACTCTCGCGGAATCATCTTCGCCTACGAACGGCCAGAACATGCTGCCCATGCGGCCGCCGGCAACTGGCAGGCGGCCGTCGAAGCCGCCACGCGCGATATGATCGAATCGCTGCAATTTGGCCAATGACTCGCCCACACCGCCAAGGGCTGCCGCCGCTTGTGCACGATAACTTCTTGAATCTTGGGTCGAGGGCCAGAGCGGATGTTGTGTTTAGGTTAGGTGTTTAGCCGCGACGCGGAGCGGAACGCGGGCAGTGGGGTAGTGGGGTAGTGGGGTAGTGGAGCCGTTGCGATGGCTTCTGGCCCTCGCCCCTCGTCCCTCGCCCCTTCAAGTGGCCAAGAATTTTTGTGGAATCTGGTACCGCATTCTGCTAGGATGCCCACGGTTGATTTGCAGGTTGATTTGTGGGAGGGGGCTCTGACCCCGATGAACCGTCGCGCATCGTACCTTGTTCGATGTCCGCGCGAAATCGGCGTCACAGACGCCTCCCATATTGCCCCCCCTACGTCCCATTTAGCCCCCGGTCACTGACCGGGGGCTGTACGGAGCACCCGCCCAACGACCATCATCCGCCCCCCCGCGCAAAAAGGTGCGCGGGCACGAGCAAAAGCGTCGATTAATGCCACGCCCCCACCCCAGCAAACACTTGGAATTCCGGCGAAAATGCACAATACCCGTCGCAATAATCGCCGATTTTTGCATCCAAAAACACGTTTCCACACCCGTTGCAATAGTTGCAATACTCCCGGCCTGCCTTCGAGCCTATCCCAACTACCATCGCGGGCTGGCTCATTTTTCAAAGTCTTCCGAGCATCATGTGCCTGATCCCCTCTCGGTGAACCGTTCTGGGAAAGGCCCAAAACAGTGACTCCCCTTTTTCCCTTCGAGGTAACCATGTCTCAACCAAAACAAGTTGAGCCTGCCGTTCGACTCTCGCGCCGAGGTTTCTTGGCGGCAACCACTGCGGCAGGAACCGCCCTGGCCTTGCCAACCCTGGTTCCAGCGTCTGCCCTGGGGGCCGGGGGAAACACTGCGCCCAGCGAGCGTATCGGCGTCGCGATCATCGGCCTGGGCCGGCAGTGCGTCGCACGCAATCTGCCCGTATTCATGCGCTCCGCCGATTGCCAGGTCGTCGCCGTTTGCGACGTGGACCGTTGGCGGCTGGATATCGAAGGGAACCCCGCAATCAAACAGAGCACAAAACGCGACAAGTGGAGTGTTGACCAACTGAAAGGCTGTTTCCGCACAACCGACTTTCGCGCGGTGCTGGCTCGCGACGACGTCGATGCCGTCATGATCAGTACGCCCGACCATTGGCACGTACCGATCGCCTTGGCGGCGATCAAGGCCGGCAAGGATGTCTGCTGCGAGAAGCCTCTGGCACTGTCCATCGCCGACGGCCGCGCACTGGCCGACGCCGCCGCCAAATCCAAGTGCGTCTTCCGCACCGATAGCGAATTCCGCTCCATTCCCCACCTGTTCAAGGCCGTCAGCCTCGTGCGAACGGGGAAGATCGGAAAGTTGCACACCATCCGGATTTCGGTCCCAATCTATTGGGATTCGCTGCCCATGCAGCCAGCCATGCCCGTACCCCCGGACCTGGATTACGACATGTGGCTTGGCCCCGCCGCACAGGCAGCCTACACGGAGAAACGCGTGCATCCCAACAGAACCTACGGGCGACCCTACTGGTACTCGAACCGCGATTACTGCGATGGCATGATCTGCAACTGGGGCTACCACCCGACCGACATCGCCCAATGGGCCAACAATACCGAGCACACAGGCCCGGTGGAAGTCGAAGGCCACGGCGAAATCCCCCCGGCCGATTACCTGTGGAACGTGATGCTGGGATTCCAACTTCGATACCGTTACGCCAACGGTGTTGAAATGTTTTTCGAAGGACGCAAGGAGTACAGCGACGGGCAGTCGTACATGCGCTTCGAGGGATCGGAAGGCTGGATATGCGGTTGGTATGGACCAGATCGGCTCGAGGCCGAGCCAAAGTCGTTGCTCTCGGCCGAGGTCAAACCGGAAGACTTTCCCTTCCCGCTTAAGAACGAGAAACGCGATTTCATCGATTGCGTCAAGTCACGCGGCCGGACATTGCAGGACGCCGAAGTGGGGCACCGTACCGGCACCATCGGACAACTGGGCTGGATCGCGTGCCAACTCGGTCGCAAGCTCTCGTGGGATCCTGTCCAAGAACAGTTCGTGGGAGACGAAGAAGCGAACCGCCTCGTGCGAGGCAACCCCGGTCGGGCACCGTGGAGCATTTCTGATTGAGTCGGGAGACACTCGCCTTCCACATAATCAATAATACATTTAGGCGAGATCGGAAACGGTACGCGGACCGGTGGCGAATCGAAATGCGAACCCCCAATGGTTGGGCATCCACGTTTGTGGCGAATGGCCTAGCTGATTCCGCCGAGGGTGGCGGCGCGGGCCACGCGGCCAATGCCAAGCATGAATGCGGCCGTGCGGAGCGATACTTTCCGTTCCCGCGAAAGGTTCCACGTGTGCTCGAAAGCGTTCGAGAGTGTCTTGTCGAGTTCTTGCCGCACGCGGTCAAGGCTCCACTGGTAGTATTGCCGGTTTTGCACCCACTCGAAGTAGCTTACCGTGACGCCTCCGGCATTGGCGAGGATATCTGGCAAGATGATGATGCCTTTCTGGTCGAGAAGCTTGTCGGCGACCGGTTCGATCGGCGAGTTGGCAGCTTCGAGGATGATCGGCGCGCGGACACGTGCGGCGTTCGTGGCGTTGATCGCGTTGCCGATGGCCGCTGGGATCAGTATGTCCACATCGAGTTCGAGAAGTTGTTCGTTGGAGATTCTGTCGGCTTCGGGGTACTCGTGTAGGAGACGATTGTGATCGATGGCATAGCGAAGGGCGTGCGGCACATCGATGCCAGCGGCGCGGTAGTAGCCGCCGCTTGTGTCGCTGATCGCAACGATCTTACACTCGGCTTCATGGAGAAACTTAGCGGTATGGGTTCCGACATTGCCGAACCCCTGGATGGCAACTCGCGTGCCGGCCACTTTGCGCCCAAGTCGGCCGAGGAGTTTCATCGCCAGCAGGCCGACGCCTCGGCCGGTCGCTTCCTCGCGGCCTGGGATTCCGTAATGTTCGACCGGTTTTCCCGTCACCACGCCGGGGTTGAAGCCGTGGTACTTGTTGTACTGATCCATGAGCCAGGCCATCACGCGGTGATCGGTGCCCATATCCGGGGCGGGGATATCAGAGTCGGGGCCGATCATATCGTGGATTTCATCGACGAACTTGCGCGTGATGCGTTCGAGCTCGCGTTCGCTGAGTTTGGAAACATCGACCGTGATGCCTCCCTTGGCACCGCCGTAAGGGATGTTCACGACGGCCGTCTTCCAGGTCATGAGCGAAGCCAGGCTGCGGACCTCGTCCAGATCAACCTCGGGATGGTAACGCAAGCCGCCCTTCATCGGCCCGCGCGACCGATTGTGCTGCACCCGGTAACCGATCAGCGATCGCAACTGGCCGCTATCCATTTCGACCGGTATCTGCACTTGCAGTTCGCGGCGTGGCGTGATGAGGTAAACTCGCAAGCTCTCGGCCAATTCGAGCTGGTCGGCCGCGCGATGAAAATACTGTTGGGTTGCTTGGAAAGCGGGCATGGGCTACTGGTCGTATCGTAAGATGGGTAAGTGTTAATAGTGGAGGGGGGAGGGGGGCGATGGAGCAAGCCGGGCGTTGGTGGAACTCCTGTAGCGGATGATAATGCGGCGGTGGCACACGGGGCAAGCCGAGCGCGGCTGGCGGGGGTCTTATTCTGAACACGTTCTCAAGGGAAAACTGCTGGAAAGCCAAAGGTATGCTTGCATGGTATGATAGAGAATAGTCGTAGCATGGTATCCGAATAGAATGTCGACCAGCGGTTATTGCGTGGAAGATAACAGAAGAAACCAAGAGCCGCCGGTTTCCGCTGGCGGCGGCCCGATGGATGAGGCTTGTATCAAACCGAGTTCTGGATCGAGTAGCGGTTCAAGCAAGGCCAAGAATCCAGCGGTCCACGAACCCTCCCCCAACCCCTCCCTATAAGGGAGGGGAGTTCTGATAGGTCGGTCATCGCGTGCAACCATTTCGCGTCAGTTGTGAAACGTGCCACTCGCGGTTGAAGGTCCGCAGTGCGGAAGCGATCGGCGAGATTCATGCATGCCCCAAGTGCGGCAGCATGGTTCTCATTGCTCCGCCCGCCGGTTGGGTGCCTGGCACTGCCGAAGACGCCGAAGCCCCGGCTTCTCGGGCGCTGCATCAGGAGTTGGGTGGGCCGACGGAATCGCCGCTTTCTCTCTCTACGACTGCGAGCACGATTGTGCCGGCCGATTTCTCGCTGGACCTTTCCGCCGAGCCTGTGGAAGCCGCCCCCGCGGCAACCCGGCTGGTGGAAACCTTGCCCGCGAACATTTCGCCCGCGAACATTTCGCCCGCAAGCGTTTCGCCCGCAAGCGTTTCGCCCGCAGAAGTTTCGCCTGCAGGCATGACGCCCGCGTTGTGGTGCCTGGTGGGCGGTGCGGCGTTGTTTGTAACGGTTGGGCTGGCTTACGCGCTTTGGCCTTCGCAAGATGGAAAAGCCCCGCCCCCTTCCGCCACCGCCGCCGCGAACGATCCGCCAACCGCGGATTCGAGCGATCCACGCCCAGCAGAAGCACACACTCCATCGGCACCGCCATCGCTTCCATCACCGCAGGCGGAGCCGAGCGCCCCAAGTGATTTGGCGGGGCAGCCGATGCGTGGCGTCGAGCCGAATCGTGCGGATCCCCAGGCCACTATTGCGGCAGAAAGTCCAGGCCATCGTGTTGAGGCTACGCCCGTGGGGCCGTCGGAAGCCGTTCCGATTCCCCAGGAGTCCTCTGAGAATCGCGAGCTTGCAAAGACGACCGATGCGAATGCCCCTGGTGCGACGACCACCGCTGCGGTCAGAGTCAACGATCGCGCCGTCAGTACCAACCATCTCCAACAACTGCCGGAAAAGCAACAGCAAGATGCAAATGTTGGTGAGGCAGCGCTTGCTGTGAAGCCCGTGTTGCAGTTCGACCCGTTGGATTTCGATCCGGAGCGGTTGAGCCTGGCAACCGAGTCGAGCCGTGCGCCTGCGGCAGGATCGGCGGCAGTAAACGAGGCGGCTGCGGGGCCTGCAGCGGGAGTGTCTGCGTCGGCAGAATCGGGTAGCGAAAAGGAATTCACGAAAGGTTCGGCCAGCGTTGGCGGAACCGCGGCCAACCCGGCCGGTGGAGAGGTCGCCATCGAGGGTGAAAAGGATCCGCCGGCCGTTCCGGCGGCAGTGGGGCCACCGCCGGCGATTGTCGTGCAGCGTGGGCCGGTCGTTCCCGACAACATGCAACCGCTCGATACGGCGCAGCACTTGTCGCTGCAAGTGCAGTCGCTTCAGGTGCCTGAGGTTTCGTTGGCGAAGTTCGCAAGCATGATGGGCGATCTGGCGGGCGTTCCGATTACGCTCGATCCGCAGGTGCTGGAACTGAATGGCCAGACGGCTCGCACCACGATTTCGATCGGTCTTGAAAAGGCGACGCTCGATCAGGTTCTTCGGCAGGCGCTGGCCTCGCGGCGGCTCGAGCTTGTGGATCGGGACGGGCAATTGTCGATCGGCCTGGCGGGGGCCGAGGAACGGAAGGATGTCGATTTTGAAGTGAGCGATTTGGTTGAGGGCGATGCGGATGCCAGCGCGATCGCGAAATTGATCGAGCAGTTTGTAGCCCCGACGACTTGGAAGCCAGCCGGCGGCGAGGGAACGATGGTCGTGGAAGGGAAGGCGCTGCACGTCAACAACTCTTTAACGGCCCGCCGCGAGGCGCTGATCTTCTGCGAGCGTCTACGGTTGGCCCGCGGCCGTGTGCAGCGTAGCAAGTACCCGGCCGAGTTGCTTCGGATGGATTCGGCGCAGATTCGGCTGAGGGAGAAACTGAGCCAACCCACAACGTTTACGTTTTTGGCCTGGGCGCGCTTCGGCGATGTGGTACGGCAGTGGGAGGAGATGTCGGGGCTGACGATTCTGGTGGATTGGTCGGCGTTGAGTGAGGAGGATATGTCGCCAGCGACCCCCGTGGCGTGTGCCGCGAACAATCGGCCATGGGGCGAGTCACTCGATGGCATCTTGGCCCCCCTGGACCTGGGTTGGCGGGGCGTAGATGAGCAAGCCATCGCAATCTCTTCGCAGCGGGCAATGAATCGAATCGATCAAGTGGAATTCCATAACCTTCCAACGGCCGCGGGGACCGGGCCTGCCAATGCCGAATCGTGGATTGCGAAGCTGCAGAAGGAGATCGCGGAGAGTGGTGGGGAATCTTCGCCTGAAAGCGAGCCGTTGTTCTACTTTGATCGCCCCAGTAGCAGGCTGATCGTTCGCGCGACGCCTGCCGTGCAGCGGATGATCCGCCAACGATTGGCATCGCAATAACGGCATGGCCGAGGCCATCTTGTAAGTTGCCTATCCGAGAACCCTCTCGCTTTGGGCATTGATATCTACACAAGTTGAACTGTTCAAAGTACTCCGCTCTTTCCTCGAGCGGAAATTCATCTCGCGGAGCGAGATGAGTACATTCGGATTGAACCACCGCCCTCCCATCGCGAGTTCATCGAGTCGTTCAACTGGTGTAGATACCAATGTCCTTTGGAAGTTGGAGCATTTGGATAGGCTCTCTCAACCGCTGGATTTGTCGGGTGGCTGGTTGAAAAACGCTAAGCTAAGATTCCCAGACTCGTTTGTTTGGAGGTTGCCGGGTGGGCCTTTCTTGGTATGCTGTCATGCTTCAAGACGGTCGTATCTTTTTTTCGACAGCAGCACTTTGGGCGACGCCATGTCTTCCGCGGAACCTTGGTATCGAGATGGACTTCGTTTTCAATGCACGGGTTGCGGCAATTGTTGCACGGGCGCGCCCGGATTTGTTTGGGTGAACAAGGAAGAAATTGCCACGCTGGCCGCCGAAGTGGGGCTGAATGTGGAGGAGTTTGAAACGCGCTACATTTCGAAGGTGGGGGCACGAAAGTCGCTTAAGGAAATGAAGAACTACGATTGCGTGTTCTTCGACAGCGCGGCGCGCCGCTGCAAGGTGTACCATGCCCGTCCGCGGCAATGCCGCACCTGGCCGTTTTGGGATTCCAACCTTCGCACGCCCGAGTCGTGGGCCGCCACGTGCGAAGCGTGCCCAGGCAGCGGCACCGGCAAGTTGTACCCGCTCGAAACCATCGAAGCCCAGCGGGCACAGATCCGCATTTAGCTTGGGCCGCGGATTTGCATGCGAGGTGCGGTCCATGTGCGGGGGAGCCGCAAGGATTTGGCCGCCAGTTGGTCTTTTCGACGACCCCGGTTCTGTGCAACAATCGCCACACCATGTTGCGTACCACGATCGATTTCAGCGTGTACTTGCTCGTTCGGATGGCAATTGCCTTGGTGCAGGCCGTGCCGCTTTCGGTGTGTGAAAAGGGAGCGGAGCTGCTTGCCACACTGATGGGCCAGGTGCTGCGCGTGCGAGGAAATGTCGTTGATCAGAACCTGCGGATCGCCTTTCCCGAGCTGACGGCGGAGGACCGCGATAAGATCGCATGGCAGATGTGGCGTCACCTGATCCTGATGGTTGCCGAAATCGCGCAGACGCCGCGCAAGGTTCACGAAACGAATTGGCGCGAGCATTCGCAGGTTGTCAATAAAGAGCCGTTTGTGCGAACGTTGCTTGCCGGGCGACCGCTCGTGGTTATCTCGGGCCACTTCGGCAACTTTGAGTTGGGCGGCTATCTGTTGGGCCTGTTCGGCTTTCCGACCTACACCGTCGCCCGCACACTCGACAACCGTTTCCTCGACCGATTCATCAACGATTTCCGCAGCCGCACGGGCCAGTTCATCTTGCCGAAGAAGGGAAGTGGCGAGGATATTCAGAGAATATTGGAGCAGAACGGGGTACTAACGTTGCTGGGCGATCAGTCCGCCGGGCAGCGTCAATGCTGGGTCAACTTTTTCGGCAAACCGGCTTCAACCCACAAGGCGGTCGCCATCTTCTCGCTTGCCAACAGCGCGCCGACGATGGTTAGCTACGCGCGGCGGCTGGATCGAGCATTGCACTACGAGGTTGGGCCGATCGCCATTTGCGATCCAGGCGAACCCAACTTCGAATACGGCTCGGTGCCGCTTTTGGCTCAATGGTACACCGACAACCTGGAGAAGCTCGTTCGCCAATCGCCCGCGCAGTATTGGTGGGTCCATCGCCGTTGGAAAGGCGAGCCTGGCGTGCGTCGCAAACGCGATCTGCCCGAGCATCGTGAAGTGGCTTGAACGGGCCTCATAGCGGCGGGTTTGCTTGTTGTTGGCAGTATTGTGCCGCAGGATGGTACGTCGTCGTACGTGGCGGGCGTTGCTATAATTTTGTCATGACGAACGGTGAACCCTTGCAACTCGATGCCAAGCGGGAACGATTACTTTCGGTGATCGCGGGATACGGGCCGTGCGCGGTCGCGTTTTCAGGCGGGGTGGATAGTGCGGTGGTTGCCAAGGCGGCCCAACTTGCGTTGGGGGATGGGGCCATCGCTGTAACAGGCACGAGCGCGTCGCTGGCGGCTGGAGAGCTGGAGGCGGCCACCGATCTGGCAAGGCTTATCGGCATTCGCCACCAAGTGGTTCCTACCGAGGAATTTGCCGACCCCAATTACGTGGCCAATAGCCCAGACCGCTGTTATCACTGCAAGAGCGAGTTGTACACGCAGATGGGGCGATTGGCCGAGCGACTTGGCGTGCCCGTGGTGCTGAATGGGGCGAATGCGGACGACCTGGGCGATTTTCGGCCTGGGATGCGTGCGGCCGATGAGCATGCGGTGCGAAGCCCGCTTGCCGAATGCGGCATCACGAAACAGGAGGTTCGAGTGTTTGCGGCCGCGTGGGGGCTACCGGTGGCCGAGAAGCCTGCCATGCCGTGCCTATCCAGTCGCGTAGCCTACGGTTTGGAAGTGACTCCCGCGCGATTGGGGATGATCGATCGCGCCGAGCAGGTTTTGCGAGCGCTTGGTTACCACGAGTTGCGAGTGCGTTTTCACGAGGGCGACCTTGCGCGAATTGAAGTACCTTTCGAGCGAGTGGCAGAGGTATGCGAACCCGCCGTTCGCCAGAAGATTTGCGAGGAACTATCGCGAGTGGGCTTCAAGTTTGTGACGCTCGATCTTGGCGGCTTGCGTTCGGGTGGATTTGCAAAGCTGGTGCCACTGGAAGTGAGGCAGCAGTTCGCGGCGAGGTGAGTGGGGCATTTCGAGAAAGCGAAGTATTCCTCTCGCTACGCGAGAGGACTTTCATCTCGCGGAGCGAGATGAGTACATTCAAACTGCCCCGGATTTTGTGGTGGTGCGTGGGGGGGTGAGGTAGTGGGGTATTGGGGCAGTTGGGCGGGATCAGTTGTCGCGTGGTTTGAGGCCGAGGTTTTCTTCCCAAGCTTTGAAGAGGTCCTCGCGCTTCTCGACCTTGCCGGACATGATTTTGTCGCCGAGCACTTGCACGGGCAAGCCGAACGTCTTGGGGTTTGCGCTAGTTCGTTGCAGCTTGTCGAAAAGAGTGATGTAACCGTCGAGTTGTTTCTTCACTTCGTTGCTACGAGCGAGGGAGAACAGTTCGGTGCCATCGACATAGCTGAAGGCTTTGGGGATGATTCGCTCCATGGGAGGCGGTTTGTCGCCGCCCGACATGAGGAACTCGTGAAACACGCGAAACCGCTCGGGGTTCAAACGAGCAAAGCCGAGCACCGTGCGGGCCGTGCCGCAAGCGCCGCGGTGAGCGAGTGTGGAATCCTTCAAGAGTTTGTTGCATTCGTAATCGAGGGGGATAGGCATGACGATCAGCGCGACTTCATTGCCGTATTGCGTCATCGCTTGTTCGACCATCGAGTGCATCTGGCGGCAGTGAAGGCAATCGTACGATACCATTTCGATCGCCACATGGGGCGCATCGGGCGAGCCGATCAGTGGGTGGCGGTAGACATCGAGCGAAAGCTTTCCACCGAGGAACTTAACGAATCGCTCGGGCGATTTTGGGGGTTCGGCGGGAGAGTTGTCGGCTTTCTCGCCTTGCGGGGGTTTGTTGGCTGAATCTGCCGAGGGTGAAGCCTTGGTGTCTTCACGGGACGTTTCGGCCGGGGCGGCAGGCACTGCGGGTGTCGGCACGCGTAGGGTATAGCGGGAGGCGGCATCCGCGGATTCCGATTCCGGCTCTGTTTCGCTGGCAGCCGTTTCACCCTCTTTGGTGTTGCTTGATTCGGCGTTTGCTTTACTGTCTGCTTCACTGCCTGCTTTTCCGCCGGGTTCCGTTCCGTTCGCTTCCGCAGAGGGCGTGTTTCTACCGGAATCGATATCGATCGATTCCGTCAGTGCGACTTTCTCCACTTGAAAGTTTTTGGAAGGGAAGAGCAATTGCCCGCCGATGAGCATTGCGAGTGGCAGCAGAGCACCGCCCAAGGCGATCAGCAAGGAAGGGGGCTGGGCCTCGTAGCCGAGGGTGCCGCTCGTGGGGCGGCCCATTGTAGGCGAGGCGATGCCTGGCACGCGTGGGGCCGTTGCCGGTCGCAAGGCCACGGCGGCTGGTTGCGAGGCCATGCGCGCGGGCCCGGTTGTGGAGCGGTTGGCCATCCGGCACTGCAAGGCGGCGGCAACTGCCAAGATACCGAGCGTGATGCCGCAGGCATCGGTCGCGAGGCAGAACTTGCAGAACTTGCCGATCGCCAGCGCTTGCACGCCGACAAACCAAACGCTTGCCGTTGCCGCGATGACGGCCAACAACACAAAGGCGGTTGTGACGGTGCGATTGGCGGAGTCGCGGCGGATGCCCAAGAACAATCCGAGTACGGCAAGCGAGGCGTAAACGCACAGGCCAATTATAGCTACTGGCAAGCCGAGCCATTTTGACCAGGAACTCGAGAGGACGGCATCGCAAGGGTTCTCGGTTCCGACGCCACAACCGGCAATCGCCCCGCCGGTCATCGAGAGATAGGCCAGGTACCCTGTGACCAGGAAGGCCGCCCACGCTAGCAGCGTGAGCAACCAGCGCACGGGGGCGGGAAACGCGGGCTTAGCCCCCGCACAGGGGGGGCGTGTGGCCGCGCGGCCAGGTAGCGGGATGTGCATCTTTTCGGTGGCCATTACTTCAATCTACGCTTTCTTTTGCGGCGAGGCGAGTGCTTCGCGGCATCTCGCTCGATACGGGGGAGTTGGCGAGGGGCTGGGGCCGAAACTCCGCTTGCCGACTCGACGCTACCATCGCTACGATCCGGTTGCTTCGATCAACCCGCGCGGCCGAACGACCCTCGTAGCCGGGCGTTGCGAGACGGTTCTGCCAATGAAAGCGGGATGCCGGATGGCCGGTAGGCATCGGCGGAAGGCGATGGTGATGCGACGTGAAGCGATGGTGAAACCGCCGTCTTCCGCCGGCGGCTAGATGGCTCGATATTGTTCGCTCGTGAATATCTGGACGGCTTCAGATTGAGGTGGGGCGGGTTCGCGGAGTTTCCGTATGCGGTAGGGATGAGCAGGTGTTTGGAAGACCGGTTCGTTGCTGTTGCGGGAGAAGTGCCACGGGATGAAAGTTGTACGCGGGAAGAAAGCGTTGGTTTCGGGCGCGGCCTCGGGAATTGGGCGTGCGATTGCGCTTCGTTTGGCGGCCGAGGGCGTGCATCTGTTTCTAATCGATGTGGACGATGCTGGGCTCGCGCAAGCGGCCATCGAAGCAAGTGTGGGGGGCGTGGAAGTTATCACGCGTCACTGCGACTTATCCGAGCGACACGACATCAGCGCCACGGTGTTTGAGGTACTGGAACGGTGGGGAGGTGTTGATATCCTTGTGAACAACGCTGGGATTACCTACTTCGGCAAGACCGATCACATGGCTGCGGAGCATTGGGACAGGCTGCTTCAGATCAATCTGCTGGCCCACGTGCAAATGACCCGCGAGTTGCTTCCTTCGCTTCTCGAGCGTCCCGATGGCCACGTGCTGAACGTGTGCAGCATCTTGGGGCTAGTAGGGATGCCGATGGTGACGGCTTACTGTACCTCGAAGTTTGCGATGGTGGGTTTTAGCGAATCGCTGCGAAGTGAGTTTGGCCGGCAGGGCCTTGGCGTAACGGCCTTGTGCCCGGGGTTTGTTAACACGAAATTGTTTACGAGCGCGCCTCTGGAAGGCGAAGCCAGCGAGCACAAGGTACCGCCGCAGTCGATTACGACGACGCCCGAACGCGTGGCGGAGGCGGCGTTACGGGCCATTTATCGGAACCGGCGAATGGTGGTGATGGGGCCGTTTGCCCGGTTTTTGCACGGGATCAAATGGCTTGCTCCGTGGTTGCTCGACGCGGTATTTCATCGGGGTCGCCGCAAGTGCATTGCACGGAAAGAAAAAGAAGCTGCCGCGGAGGTGGCTCGGCACCGCATTTCATCGCCGAGTTGCGATTGCCCTGGTTCAAGCGTTCCGCTTGCTTTGAATGAACTGCCCCGAATCTCCGCATGATCGTTACGACCGGCACTATCGAAAATCCTTGTAAGGTTCGGTTGCTGTTCTTGCGGCAAGACCTATCTTTGTCGAGCGAAAGCCGACGATTCTGGGATTCGCCAAGTGGCGAACGTCGTGGGCTTATCCATGCGTATGCATAGGGAGTTAGAAGTCATGGGATATTTTCGGATTGCGTTGATCGTGGCCGCGTTGGCAGTTCCCGCCACAGCAAAGGCTACCTTGTTCGCCGGTCGCGGTTGCTGCGGCGGTGATTGCGGTTGCTGCGCCGGTTGCGGCGCGCATGGCTGCTGCGGTTCGTTTGGCGGCCTCTTCCACGGCTGCCGCAACACGTGTGGCTGCGGCCTGTTGGGTCGTTGCCATCGCGCTTGGTGCTGCGGTTGCGAAAGCTGCTGCGGTTGCGATTCCTGCTGTTCCTGCTGCGGTTGCACGACCTGCGAATGCGGTTGTGGCTGCGGTGGCAGTGGCGAAGTTGCGCCGAGCCAATCGGCTGCCGCACCGGCGACCCCCGAGGTTGCTCCCGCGACGACCGACGAACAGAAGGCCGCCGAGAAGGCTGCCAGCGAAGCGGCTCCGAAGAAGTAAGGCATTTAGGGCCATTGCCTTGTCGGAGCGTTGGGGGATTGAATCCCTGCAACGACCGGCATCAACAGCCCTCAAGCTCATCAGGCCCGCAAGGTCATCTACGACCTTGCGGGCCTGTTTGAGTTTGCCCCGCAACCATTGCATGGCCTGCGAATGCTTGTTGGCGAATGCACGACATAGGAACTCGCGCCATTGCCAAGCGAGCTAATGGGGTTGCAGCTGTTCGTCCTACTGTTTGTTGGCGTAGTCGTTCGATGCCTTCTTCAAACGTTCGGTCTTCCAGATACCCGGATGAACGATGAGCCGATAGCGGAGCCGAAACTCGTCGTGTGCCTTGAGCGAGTAGGGTTTGTCGGCGAGGAAAGCGGGATTCAGGTACGACATGTTGGAACGAATGGCGTACCACGGGGTTGGGGCTCGCGGGTTTTCGGAATGGGCGAGAATGGCGATGCCTGCCGGTTGATTGTTGAGTTTGCCGTGATAATCGAATGCCTGGCCCGCAGAGCGATGAATGCCGTCTTTATCGTAGGAGGCCGGCCCGCGTTCGGTGACGGCTTCTCGCTCGGAAAGGTTTTTGGCAAAACGGACCGACAAGCCCGCATAGCCGCCCCAGGGCACGCCATTCGGATCCGGGGGAATCGGAGTGCGATCGAAGACGACATCTTGCTCCCCGGCTCGAAACGTTGCGTCCCAGTCGAAATGGTACTGCCCATCGCTGTTGGGGGATGAAACCTCGATGATCCGCTTCTCGTAAACGACCGGATCGGCGCCCCCCACGGTGTAGAGGATATCCATTTCGATCCTTGCGGAGCCGTCTGGGCTCGTCGCCACTTTCGGAGCATTCCAAGTCGTTTCTCCCAGTTTCGGGTTGGTTCGATTGACGGTCTCCCAGTAATGCGTACCGTTGATGGTCTTCCACGAGAACCATAGGCCATGATGCCAAGCATGGTCGGGAGGTTCGTTCCAAGTCAGCGATTCTCCGGAGACGAGGGCCACGGGATCAAAGAAAGGCTTGGGCCGCTCGCTCGAAAAATTGAACTTCCAGACGATGCCATGCTCGCCGATCAATGCCAGGGAACTTCCAGGGGCCGTTTCCCAGCGGAATTGGCTTTCCGCAAAGCTTGCCAAGGCGAAGCTGCCTACGAGGAGCAGCGTTGCAATCGTTACGAGGGATCGAAAGGCTTGACTTGTCATGCTGGGTACGTCTCCATGAAGGGAGTTAAGTATAACGGTTGCACATTTTTGGAACTACGAACAACGCAATGGGCATGAATACCCGAAGTGTAAGATGGAATTCCGTCAACCCCGGTAGATGGCATGGTCGGTGAACCCGCTGGTTAGGATACGGTAAGAACAACCAGAGGGCCATCCGTTAACCGGTGGAAGCTTCGAGAGCATGGCCGCCCGTTTCACGAATACATTTCAAGACGAAGAAGAACGATATGGCGGCAAACAGGGAGAACACAAAGTAAGCATTGCCAAGTCCGAAGGTTTTTAGCAGCCAAGGAAACGACATGGTGATTGCGAAATTGGCCATCCACAGGGCAAAAGTTGCCAGTGCCATTGCGCTGCCCCGGATTTGGTTCGAAAACATTTCGCTGAGGACGACCCAAGCGCAAGGTCCCCATGTCGATCCGAAAGCGAGAATAAAGGCGTGGGCGGCAACGAGGGCAATTACAGCTTGATTCATGGTGAGGGTAATATGGCCTGCCGCGTTATTGGTGCTGGCAGCAAAAGTGAAAGCGACCGTGGATAGGCACACCGTCATGGCGGCAGCGCCCCATAACAAGAGTGGGCGTCGCCCAATCTTGTCGATGAGGGCCATCGCAAGAAAAGTCGAAGCGATATTGATCACGCCGCTAATCACGTTGATCAAAAGGGAGTTGTTTTCGGAGAAACCAGCCGCCTGCCATAATGTTGCGCCATAATAGAAAATGACGTTGATGCCGGAAAGTTGTTGCAGAGCCGCCAGCAAGATGCCGATCCACACAACGCCACGGAGGCGGTGCGTTTTGGGATCAAGAAGATCATGTAGGTTAGGTTGTTTGTGCTCGGTAAAGCTTTGTCGGATGGAATCCAGTAGAGACTGGGCTTCCGTAGGGGTGGCCAAGCGGCTGAGCACTTGCCGTGCTTCGTCGTCGCGGCGTTGAGCAGCTAAGAACCGCGGCGATTCTGGGACAGCCATAAGAAGAAAGAAATAAAGAACGCATGGAACACATTCGGCCCAGTACATCCAGGACCAGGCAGGCTGCCCCAATAGCCAGATATTTTTTGCCCCGCCAGAAGCAGCGGCGATGGCAAAGTTGCTAAAAAAGGCAACGAAGATGCCAAGCACAATCGCGAGTTGCTGCAGCGAGGTGAGACGGCCTCGCAACTTTGCCGGAGAGATTTCGGCGATGTAAGCGGGAGCAACGACGCTCGCCGCGCCAACCGCCACACCGCCGATGAGGCGGTAGATTACGAACTCGGGTGACGTTTTGGACCACCCTGAACCAAGTGCGCTGATGAAGAATATGACGGCCGAAATGAGCAATACCGGGCGACGGCCGATCCTGTCGGCAATCGTGCCGGACGCTAGCGCACCTGTGGCGCAGCCCAGTAACATCGAGGCAACTGAAAAGCCGGATCCGATCGAGCTTGAATGAAAAGCCGCCTGAATTGCTTCGACGGTTCCATTGATTACTGCGCTATCGAAGCCAAACAAAAACCCACCCACTGCCGCCACGACGGAGAAGAAAATTACGTGGTTGATCCTGTCGGTCGTGTGAACAGCATTCAGCGACGAACCTGCGTCGTGATGAGGAGGATCGTTCATGGCACGAAGTCCTTCCAAAATGTGGCGGCGAGCGCGGGCTGGGGGACAAAGTCGAACCGGTTATGCTGCTCGATGAATTGTCGGTAAATCGGGGTGCCGCGTTGAAGCCCCAAGTATGAGTAGTCGGCCGGGGCCTTGGTGCACAAATCTTGGGAGGAAAAGGTCGGATTTTGCTGCCATTGAATTCGGCCAGAAGGCCCCAAGATTGGAAACCAGGCGAGTCCGCCGTGTGCACGAACGCCTTCGTAGACAAAGCCGTAATCGCGGTCACACCACGCCCCGAACACCAAAGGTTGTTCTGAATCAGCGCTGATGGTTGCATGGGCCCAGCCTGGCGGAACGATGACAACATCTCCGCGACCGGCCTCAACGGCAAAACAACGACCGGGGTCATCTCGGTCGAACTCTTGCATGAGAACGACGGCCTGGCCACTCCAAATCTCGTACACCTCCGGTGTCGACCAACCGTTGCGTGGAGACGGTTTGTGGACATGCCCTTGCGACCGCACCGGCTCGTATCCCAATCGACCGGCCGCGTACGCGACGGCCCCAAACAAGAGGTTGCGTTCGACCAATTGCTGGCGATCTTCGATTCGGCCCACATCCATCGCGATGGCATAGACAGGATCGGGACCCATGCAGTTCGGGTCGAGCAAACTTTGACGAATGCTGTCGAGAGACCGAAGTTCGATCTTGGGACCGAAGCAGCCAGGCCCATACGAGAAGCCCAGAGGCAAGGTCGATGGCACGATATTGAATCCTGGATCGACTTCCATCGTTGTGCCTTCAAGTGCGAACGTAAGCTTTGATCGTAGCGTATTCCGATCCGGCCGACGGACCGGACGGGCGGATGGAATACGCTCCGACCCCAGCTGGGACGATGAACGTTTCGGCATAATGGACGATAAACGGATCGAACGCGGCGCTGGGGCTTTCGACCACAATCTCCTCACCTTCAACAAGGTTGAGGACATTGACGCCGCCCCGCGTGTCGTGACGAACCGGACCAGTGAACCAATGACGGCGGGTTTCAATGAACTCGCATTCATGTAGGCCCGTGCGTTCTTCGCGCCAGCCGTCTCCGGCGGCAACTACTTCGACACGATTGATGAGGTTCTTCCTGACCCAGTCGGCCGTTCGATTCCATTGGACGTTTGCAATCGCGTGGTCCAGATGAACGGGCCGAGGTTGGCCATCGAGGCCGAGGCGGCCCCAGTCCCACATTTTGAAAGTGAAAATGTACGGGGTTGCGCTGACCTCGAGCACCATGCAATTTTTTCCGGAGCAGTGGACCGTGCCCGCTGGAATCAGAAAGTGGTCATGTTTTTGTGCGGGCCATTGTGCCACATACTTCTCGGCCGGGAAGGGGCGGTCGGCCGATGCTTGAGCGGCTCGAAGGTCGCGCACGACGGCAGCCGGGTCAACCTCATTGTTGAAACCCAGGAACACGGAGGCGGCATCGCCGGTATCGAGCATGTAGTAGCTTTCATCCTGCGTGTAGTGCATGCCAAAAGCCTGCCGGATGTACTCGGAAAGCGGATGCACCTGGAAGCTTAAGTTGCCGCCGTCCATTGTATCGAGAAAGTCGAACCGGATGGGGAATTCGCGGCCGAACCTGGCGTGAACCTTTTCTCCAAGTAGTTCGATTGGATGTTGGTGGACCAGGTTGATGGAGGGGACTTCAAAGTGAATACCCCCCATATCGAACAACAAGCTGTTTTCTTCCGGAACGCAATCGAAGCACCAGCCGAAATTAGCAACACCACGGTCTAAGTCGCAAACTTCTTTCATCCACTGCCCACCCCACGGCGCGGGGTCGAAGAAGGGAACAACCCGAAAGGGCCGGTTGGCAGTGCGTTGAAGGCCTTTGCGCAACGAGTGGCCGGCGAGCAGTTTGGGCGAATTAGCCGTGTTCGTATCGAGAAAGAAGTCCACATCGTTGAACAGTTGCGCTTTGTGCCGATCGGCAACGCGCCATTCGATAAAGTAACTTCGTTTGTACTTCCGAAAGAAATCTTCGTCGCTATTCTCGGCACCCCAGTTGCTGAGTCCCCTTCGATAGCGGAGTTGAATTTCCCAGCGGGCCATATCGGCAAAGACGAGGCACGCCCCCCGGGCGACCAGCGACGCACCGACGCCGCAAATCAGCAATAAACCGTCCGACCACGATTCCGCAATTCGGCGAGCTTCATCGAGTTTTTCGGCATCGAAGAACTCGACAAGTTCGTGGCAAGTAAGCACGCCAAAGATGCGATCGTCCGTCAGGTAACGCTCGATCAGTGACCGCACTTGTACTTCGCTCTTTTTGATGTCGAGCGTATTGATAACGTGTGCGGGGTTCAGATAGCGGACTAATTCCTTCAGCACTTCGCGGTCATCGACACCTGGATACGTGTCGACTGTTAGAATGTTCCGCCGGCGATCGGCCTGCCGAAGGAACTCTTGCAGATGGTTGGCGATGGCCGCGTAGCCACCGTGCAGTTGATCCGCCTGGTCGTCTAGGCGAATCGTTGGGAATTTGTCGTAGTTCGATTTGCGCGGCACGCTAACTGCCCTTCCATTCGGCCAATAACGCTTCGCAGCCAAGCAGAGCCATGTGATCGGGATGGTGGGCGGCCACGATCTCAACTCTTCCCCATGTGGCGAACACATTCTCTTCGACGTAACCGCGAACGCGGGGGAGTATCATGTCGGCACTTGCCATGACACCGCCACCGATGACGATGCGGTCGAGATCGAACGCTTGGATCATATTGACGCACATAGCGCCCCAAGTGTTGCACGCATGATTTACCATGGCGATTGCCAAGTCGTCTTCGGCGGCGGCACAACGAAATACGGATTCATAATTCACTTCTGGTTCCGCAGCCAACTTGCTCGTTTCAAACTCGCGTGATTCGCGAGCCCGCGCCGCCAGCCCAATGCTACCCGTTTCGGCTTCCACGCAACCGTGCGCGCCACACACACAGCGATATCCCCCGATGCGAATGATCATGTGGCCACAGAGATTGCCTGCTTGAAAGTGCGGGCCTCGCAAGAGCTTCCCCTGCGACATCACGCCAGAGCCGATTCCCGTTCCCAAAGTAATGATGGCCACATTGTTCGATCCGCGGGCCGCGCCGTAGCTCCACTCACCCAAGAGAGCCAATCTCGCATCATTTTCCAACGCGACAGGGAGTCCGAATCGGGCGGTTCCCCAACGCTGCAAATCAATCCGCGGAGCGTCGGAGTATCGACCGTATTCGTTGAGCACGCGCCCGGAGGAGCCATCGACAAGCGCGGGGAAACCCATTCCAATGCCACGGCAACGCTGTGGCGTGGTCCCGACCGAGTTGCACAAGCGCACCAATCCGTCGGCGATTCTGTCTAGAGCTTGGCCGAGGCCCTGGTCGGATTGCGATGTGAGAACTTCGCTGGCCAGTAGGCGACCGTTTTCGACGACTCCGAGCTTGATCCGGGTGCCGCCCAAATCACAGGCCAGAACACTCATGGTTTCGCTCGCTGGAATTCGGATAGGCTTTACAACTCGCCGACTGGGATGAGTTGCGGAACACCGGCGAGTTCGCACAGGCGTGCTGAAAACCCGCGTTGAGCAATTGATTCGTAATCGTGGCCGGCATCGGCTGGCCAACATGCCCCAACGGCGAGGGTTGCGTTTCCGGTGTTGGCTAAGCGATGGGCCACTCGCCCAGGAACATAGTGGAGCGATCCTGGCATCAGGTGCTCGGCCCAACAGCGGCGGGTCTCGTCCATGAGAATCAATACCCCTTCACCGGTGATTCCCCAATAATACTCGCCGCACTCGCGCTTGGCATGGAAGTGACCTTTGGTCATGAAGTATTCGTTGCCAACGCGCCCTGGCTGGAGAAATGACGTGCCAAAAAGCAGCCCACCGGTGGTGGACTCTGGCACACAAGTGTGCATTTCAACCCGGTAAACGACTTGGCCTTGATCGAGTTGTTGGCGGGCTTGTTCATCCGCATAGAGTCCGACCAGATCACCCACCCGCCGTTCGGTTCGGACTACATTCTGTCCGGAGAGAACTCCAGTCGACAACTCGACAAATGTTGAAGGTTGTGAAATCATGACGCCGATCTTGGTAATCATGTATGAACATTACCGCATTGTTTCCGCCCGTCAATGGGTTTGGAGAAGATACGTTGAGCGTGGTAGTCCCTTCCGACCCGAAACGGGTCGGCTTGGATGTGCAAGAGACGTAGCCTAGCCATTCTGGCAGGGTAAGAACGGAGGAAGCACCACTTGCCTGCTGAGGCCCCACTTGTTTGCGGGTGGTCCATCGGTCGGGGTTCAAGCGGCAAATGCATCGCCAACGCCGTGGCTGCCTGGGGAATTGCCTGAACCGCTGTTCGATTTCGTATCGTGCTTGACATACACCGTTCTCGAGGGGAAGGCGAAGTCCACGCCGAGGCGGGCGAACTCCTCCATGATCCTGAAATTGACGGCTTCGCAGTGTTGCATGAAGGCCCAACGATCGGCGGGCGCGTACCAGTAGAAGACAACGATATTCAGGCTCTCTGCATTGAAGTCGTTGAAGAACACGCGGGGCGGATACTCATCCAAACCCACGATCGGATGAATCCGCTCGCGAATTCCTTTCTCTTCGAGAATATCGCGCACGGTCTGCACGGCCTCGGCCACCAGTTCGCGCGGGGTATCGTAGGTAATCGTAATGTCCATTTTCCGGCGGATCGTTCGCCGTCGATCGATGTTCTCGATTGATTCGTTTACGAGCATCGAATTGGGAATGGTCACCAAGTGGTCGGTCAACGTCCGCAGTTTTGTGCAGCGGAAGCCCACCTCCTCGACGATTCCGTCGTAATTGCCAAACGTAACTCGTTCGCCCAGTCGCACCGGCCTTTCGGCCAGCATGATGAGCCCGCTGATGAAATTGTTGATGAGCGCCTGGCTTCCGAAACCGACGCCGATGGCCAGCGCACCGCCCAAGATCGTAAAGGCCGTGAGGGGCACATTCACCGTGTTCAGCGCCGTGAGGGCCACCAGGGCGAGCATGCAGTAGAAGAGCAGGGTGCGGATAACGGATGTTGCGTCCTTGCTTAGGCGAAAACGCCGCAAGAACCAGTTGGCAACGACGCCGGAACAGAATCGGGCGGCAAACCATCCAATCACGAGGATGGCCAATCCTTTGAGGATCATGCCGAGTGTGATCGATTGTTTCGCGATCTCGAATATCTCTTTGTTCCAAATCAGCTCGGCGTGGTACCACGCCCCCAGGGCGATCGTCTTCGGCGAGAAGCTTTCCACGGTCAGGCCGATCTCATCGAGCAGCTTTTCATGTACGCGCCGACTCGCTTCGATCGTTACCATGTTCCTCTCGAAGAGACGCAGTCGCTCTTCGAGCTGCATCTGTTGGTTTTTCAGTTGAAAGAGAACTTCGGTAGGCCCCTTGGCGGCTTCGTCGGCACGTTTGGTAACGCTCGTGAGCGAACCTCGCACGTCTCGCATCTTCAGAATGTTGGTGCGCAGGTCCGATTCCAGATCGTCCAGAACACCTTTCGTTTCTTTGTGGTGCTTCTTGAGTTGGCTCCACACTTCATGATCGGTGTCTTCGCGGCTTGTGCTGGCGATTTCGTAACGACGCCCCCACGCCACTCGTAGTTGTGCTTGATATTGTAGCCGCTGCGTGAGGGAGTCGATTTCATCGGAAAGCCGATCGCGGGTTCGCCGCTCCGTTTCCAATTCTTCGGTGGCGACAGCCTTGTCGCCCGTTTCAGCATCGAGCTTTTGTTGCGCCCGGCGAACCGACACTTCCGCGCGGTCAAGATTCGCTTGGGCTTTTGCCAAGGATCGAGAGATCGACTCTTCCTTCTTCTTGATCTCGGCGATCTGCTGCGCGTACTCGGCCTCGGTGAAAACGACGTGCGGGCTAACCGCCGCGATTTGATCTCGATGGGCCTGAATCGATAGGCGTTGGACCTCTCGTGAGAGTTGCTCGCGCTCGACCTCGCGCATGCGCAGCAAAAGTGTTTCCTTCGCGAGTTCGGCTTCCTGTTTGGCCCGTTCGGCCGCGGCGGCAAGGCCTGCGGCGTTGGGAGTTTCCTTGCCCGCCTCGTGCGCACCGCGTGCCTGACGTTGCTTCACCTCGCTCTCATCAAGTGCCACGTGGGCCTTTTGCAAGCTGCCTTTGGCGATTCGCAACCTGTCGTCGGTCAGGTTTGCGCGCGATTCCTCGGCCGCAAGGTCGTCCTTCAACTGGTCCAGATCGTTGAACGTGTACGTTTTCTCCTCGCTCGCCTTCGGGTTGGCAGGCACCTCCAACTCCGATTTGCTAGTTCTGAGCGCCGCAATCTGCTGTTCTACTGATTCCAACTGCGCAAGAACGCTTTCTCGCGTTTGGAAGTAGGCCACATCTTGGGCTGCCACCGTATCGCTTGTTCCGTTGGTTTCCAGCTTGTTCGTCGCAATCCGCAGCTGCTGGGCGTTTTCGGCGCGGCGCTCGGCTACCGAAGGCCGTGGCGGTTCCGCGGGGGTGGCCGGCTCTACCGGGCTTACGGGTTCGGTTGGCGCGATGGTCAGCAGTTGGCCCACAGCAAGCCGCGGAACCGCAAACACAATCAACAAACAGAGGGGCAGAATTGCGTTCGTTTTCGTTGTTGCCATTCCCGCAATCCCTTTCGTCCTGGAGGGGGTCAATCGCTAGCCTGGAGGTTTTGCCACGGAGGCACAGAGACACGGAGGAGGGATTGATTTGCCATTGGTAATCGGCCATTTGAAGTATGGTCATTTTCTGAAATGGCCAATGACAAATGATCAATTTGCAATGACCAATCTGCTTTACTGCTTTCTTCGTGGCTTCGTGTGCTGCGTGGTAATGCTTATGCGAAAGTGCGGCTGGCGGGCACCGCGATAGGACACACGCGGCACGGTTGGGTTGCCAAGTATCGCAGTTTTCCTTCGCCCGTCAACACAAGAAACCGCTGCTAGCACGCGATCCCAGTGCGTGCGAGAAGACTCGGAGAAACAAGAGCTTAAGAGGCTTGAGGAAATCGCTCGGTGGAACGGAACTCGCACAGCGCTGGGCAGAATCGCGGCACTCTTGGAGCCAGAGAGGTTTCCTGGTCGCGCGTGCAGATCAAGAGAGTCTTCGTTCGTAAGATGCCCGCATGGCACGTGCGTCGTGCCCCGGACTTTAGTCTGTGGTAAAGGCGGACTCAGTTCGTGCTCGGTACTGCCAGGGTTTTCTGTTGCTGTGTTGTGACGGACCGATTGTGCAATTCAATTTGCTTGGCGATGGTGGTATCGAGAAATCTGGAATCGCTGTGCCCCAAGGGGTCCCAGGAGCCGCTGCTCCAGAGAAAGGCGGCCGTCACGGGTCGAGGCGCGGGCTGAGTTCGGAGGAATTCGAGGAGTGCATTGTGGAAGTTGCGGCGAAGCTGTTGCATGCCGGGCGATTTCCAAGGGGAGCGTTCTCCGTCGGAACTTCCCTCCCAGGGCGAGGCCGCCGCGGAGGCCGGGCTAACCTCTTCGCCGTGCGGATGGCCGCCACCGATTGCAATCTCGGAGAACTGCATTGGCAAGTCGGCGGGAACTGTCAGTTGAAAGGCCTTGAATTCACCGAGATACTTTTCGATGCCTTTCACAAAATCGCTTGGCGAGGGCGTTTCACTTATGGCGGCATAGAACGACATGCCCAAGAAATCGCTTTCCTCAAGAAACGTCTGCAAGGCTTGGCGTTCTTGCTCGGGGAGGATGCTTTCCGGGGCACCGATCGGAATCTTTCGGCCCGCGATTCCGCCGTGATTCAGGCTAACGCCAAGCTTCACGTTCTTTAAATCGGGGCGAGCGCGGAGTTTGCGGAGGATCTGAAGGTACTTTTCGGGGTGAAGAAACAAGCTGGTGCCCATTTCGCCAGAGAGGGCTATGTCGGCCCGAGAGTGTGGCTTCAACACCGCCCCCAACTCATCGGCGATCGATCGCAGCACAAGATCATCGTACGACCACTCGCCGCGGCGTTCGAGCGGGTCAAACGAGATCAGGTTCCGCCAAACGTTTACGCGGCCGCCCGAATCCACATGAGGCAAGATGTGAATCGCCAAGTCGTGATCGATCATCAGTTTGAAGACGCGGCGCAAGTCGTTACGCAATGTAATGCGTTGTGTGGCGGAGTAAGGGCGGTACTTAGCGTATTGCCCCCAACGTGTTCCAAAACTATTGATTTTAAAGTCGTCCGTAAGGTCTACAAGAACGGTGACAACGACATTCAATTGCTTTTCGCCCCGCTTGGCCGCTTTGTCGATCGCCGCGAGCGTGCTTTCAATCGAGGGGGCATTATCTCCCACAAACACGGTCGTGTTGAGCTGAACGGCGGGCGGAGAAGTTTTTCGCTCGCCGTGCTCCGCCGAGTCGTCGTTATGCTTGTTGAGGACAGCATCGAATTCAATTTCGATTCGGGAGAGTTCGATTGGCTCGACCACGGCTCGTTCGTCGGCCGCCGTGCTGGCACCAGCGGTATCAGCGGTGGCCGTGTTATCGGCCGCTTTGCCGGCATCGGCACGTGCGCGGGTTGAGGCGTTGCCGTTGCTTGGCCGCGAGATTCGCAAGTATCTGGCCCCATGGCCGGTGCCACGATACAACACTGGCGTGAAATATCCGTAAACGCTTTGGTCAGACGTGTACGACCGCGATGCCGACTCGATTGGGTTGAAAGTCTTTCCATCGTAGGAAACCGCGAATCGTAACTCGGGCGATTGCTTTTCAAAGCTGTACACGGACCAGCGGTCGATGGGGCCTGCCGTGCAGTAGACGACGGACGCACCCGGTGCCATGGCGAGCCGATGGCAATCCTCTTGGTACGAGCGGGCATTTTCGGAGGCCGGTGATACAGGGCCCGCCACGGCGTGAAGCAGCGATGTATCGCGGCATTCATCGACGACCGTCCGGCAGCGAACGGCCACCGGTCCAACGATGTTGGAAGGCTTCGACTCTCCGGCGCGGTTGTGGGCCGTCACACGGTACCAATAATCATTGCCAGGTTCGGCGTTCGTATCGTTGCACAAAGGGCGGTACTGCGTATCGGCATCGGAAACGCCTTTTGCGACGGGCGACCAAGGCCCGTTTGCATGAGTAGCTCGCCACACATCGTACGTGGTAGCCCCGGCCGAGCCTTGCCACGAGAGGGAACTCGCCTTTTCGATCGGCAGCAGGACGGGCGGCGCGGGTAGGGTTCGCGCGGGGGGCTCTTCGCCTCGGATTTCGTAGGCTTTTTCGCGCATGAGGGCCATCATCGCGCGTTCATCGTACCGGTCGCCCGAGGCGAAGCCGGGCCAATGAAACGCCTTGTAGATGTTGCGTCCCGTGCCAACTTCCATATGCCAATAGAATCCGCCCTCGCGGCGATGCATGCGCAAGCTCCACAGCAGCGCGCCAGAGACGCCGTCATCGATCACGGTTTGCATTAAGCCGGCCAGGCGTTTCGTTTCCACGAACCCAAACTCGCCGACAAAATACGCCTTCTTGCCTTGGGTAAGCTGATGAGCGGTTCGCACCTCATTTCCGAAATCGTTTTCCTTATCAAACGGGTAGTGGTGGGTCGTGATGACATCGATATTCGGGTCTTCGAGCGAGTCGGGCGGTACGCCCCGCAGCGACTTGCCATCGATGACCAGGTGCCGCGGGTCGAGTTGTTTGATGAACGCGGCGGTGCGCCGGGTCCACTCGGGCGTTGGGTCGATTTCGTTGCCCGTCTCCCAACCAAAGATTGCCGGTTCATCGCGATACTCGACCCCGGTGATGGTATTCTTGCGTAGGAGCACATACCGGAGGGTGGCTTGGAAATCGGCCTCGACCTGGGGATCGGTCCAGAAGGCCTCGGGCGGTTTGCCGCGAAAGGCCGCGTACTCGCCGATGCCGCCCCACCACTTCCACTGGTCAACAAGGGGAATGATGACGCGAATTCCCTTGCGGCGGGCTACGGCAATCAGGCGGTCGAGCGAGCGGAAGGCTTCTTCGTTGAACTCACCCGGCCGCCGAACATGCACGAACTCGCCCATGTCGGAACCTTCGCGATGCACACTGATGACGTAGGTTCGCACGACCTGCCCGCCCTGTTGTCGTACCGATTCCAGTGCGTCTTCGATCTCGAACTCATCGGGCCACCGCCACGGGTTGGGACGCGTAAATTCGTAGGCATCTTCGATCACCATCAGGTTCGGAATATTGAAGGAGATGAAGCGGAATTCACGATCTCGCACGAAGAGTTGATCGCCCCGCCGCGTGATGAACGCCGGCGGCTCGTCGGCAGGCGATTTCAAAGGCTCGGCACCACACAATAACGTGCCGAAGAGCAACCAAGCAAATAGCGCGAGATATCGAGCCATCATGGGACCACTATTCGGGTGAAGGTGCGAGTGGCTGGGGCGAAAAACCGCTGGGGTAGTCTTCTAACTGGTCGTACCAGCGGAACTTGAGCCACACGGTGCCTGCCACAACGATCGCCAGCGACCAAGCCACGCGAGGCCAATCTTGCAGCACGAGGTAGATGCCCGTCGTGGTGAGGGCCGTTTGCCAGGCGATGGCGACGACAACGTTTGTCATATCGCGCCCGAAGTGGGGGTTTGCCTTGACCTGCGGATTCTCGGCCACCAGTGCCTCGTGGACGGGCCGCCAAAAACCCCACGGACGAACCTGCAGGTAGAACCGCTTTAGAACTTCGAGGTCGTCGGGCGGCGTTAGCAAGCTGACGGCAACGCAACCCGTAAACGAAATCGCCAAGATCAGCGGGAAACTGTAAAGCTCGGGGAGATCGGGATACAACTGCGGAACCACGGCCATCGCGACGAGGCCTGTCGCCATGCCGCCAAAGTACCCGTAGCTGTTGAAACGCCACCAGTACCATTTCAGCACATTCGAGGCGATGTAGCCGCCAAACAGGGCCGAGGTGATCCATTCAACCTGATTATCGAGCGAAGTGTTGCCGAACCCGATGACTGTGCCGATGATCACCACCACGACAGAAACGACGTAGCTTAGCCGAACATAGGTTTTCTCATGGCCGTGCGGGTTGAAGTATCGCTTGTAGATATCGTTCACGATATAAGCCGGAGCCGCGTTTACGGTGGCGGCGTAAGTTGACATGAAAGCGGCCAACAGGGCTGCAATCATTAGACCGAATAACCCGGGTCGAACAAAATCGCGCATGACAAGGGGCAACACCTTATCGAAATCGACGACGCCATTTTGCGGCGTAAGTTGGCCTGTGAGAAATGCTAGGGCCAACACGGTAAGACCCGCGATGAGCATGTAACGCGGCACGAGCAGCACCACGTTGACGAACCCGCTCATTTTGGCCGCCTCGATCGGCGAGCGAGCGGAAAGGACTCGCTGCATGTCGTAGTCGGGTCGTGGCCCGGCCATGCTCAGCAACCACCCCTTCACGAGCAAGATGGACCAGAACAACGAGAACAGATTCCGCTCGTCTTTTTGGATTTGAACATTTGCGGCCTCAAAAATGCCGGTCCAATCTAGATTGAGAGTGCGGCCGAACCAAATGCTATCCCAACCGGCGGGGACCTTCGTTGCCAGCAACTCGGGCGACACCTGTTGCATTGCAATCACGCCGATCCATACGCAGGCAATGGTCATCACGACGAACTGGAAGATTTCGGTGAAGATCACGCTCAACATCCCGCCCTTAACCACATAAACGGTGGTAATCGCGATGATGATGAGGCCGTATAGGTTGTCGTTCATCGCCGGGGTCGCAGAAAGTTGCCACGGCAACATGGTAGCGGCGAACTTTCCGATGCCAAGAAAGCCATAAGCCAGAAAGCCCAGCACGATAAGCATCGCGTAGGCCACGACGATCAGGTGCGAGAGGTGCGAGCCTGGCCCCTCGCCAAAGCGAAACCGAATCCACTCGGCGCCCGTCATTGCGCCAGATCGGCGGAGCCAGATGGAAAGGTAGACCATCATGAACACCTGGTTGAAGACGGGCCACATCCAGGGTATCCACACGCTCTTGAGGCCGTAGACGAACAGCCACGCCACCATGACCATCGTGCCGCTAACGTCGAACATGCCCGAGGCGTTCGAAAGCCCCAGGGCGTACCACGGGACTTTGTTGCCGCCCAAGAAGTAGTTGCGTAGGCTCTTCGAGGCGCGGCGCGAGATCCAAAAACCGGCGAAGAGCGTGATTGCGAAATAAACCGCTAGAATAGCGATGTCGAGAGTGGAAAGTTTCACGCCGCCACGCGCTCCTCAAGGGGATTAGAAGAGAACCGAATTCTTTTTTACGAACTCGACCAATTCGCTCAAGTGGGCGTAGGCCACACAACACGAAGTATCGGCGGCACCGTAGTACACCGCGAGCCGATCGCTCGCCCTGTCGTGCAATGCGGCACAGGGGAAGACGACATTGGGCACATGGCCAAACACTTCATAGTCGGCCTCGGGCGTGAGCAAATGCTGGTTCACCCGGTAAAGCACGCGCCACGGCTGCTCGCGATCGAGGATCGCCGCGCCCATGCTGTAAACGAAACCGTTGCAGGTATCCATTACGCCGTGGTAGATCATCAGCCAGCCGTCTTCAATTTCAATTGGGATCGGCCCCGCGCCGATCTTGGTGCGTTGCCACCACTGGCCCACTTCACCGCCACCGCGTCGCATGACGAGCCGATGCATGCCCCAATGGCACAGATCGGGGCTTTGGCTCACGTAGATATCGCCAAACGGCGTGTGTCCGTCGTCGCTCGGACGGCTCAGCATGAAGTACTTGCCGCCAATCTTCCGCGGAAAGAGGACACCGTTGCGGTTAAACGGCAGGAAGGCATTTTCCAACCGTTCGTAGGTTTTGAAATCGCGTGTGGCAGCGATGCTGATCGTTGGGCCGTTGTGCCCGCCACACCATGTGATGTAATACGTTCCCTCGATTTCGCACAGCCGCGGGTCGTAGGCGTAGTCGGCCTGCGAATTCGGATCGCCTTTGGCGAACTTGATCGGTGCCGGATCGATCTCCCATGCAAGGCCATCGCGGCTCCAACCCACATGCAGGTGAGGAAAGCGGTCTCTCTTTTCCAACCGAAATACACCGACGAACGAATCGCCGAACCGGGCCACCGCGCTGTTGTACACGCCCTGAACGCCCGGCATGTGATGCCGACCAATCACCGGGTTGAGCGAGTGCCGCCACACGACCGAGTGATCCTGGGACGGGCGATCCTCCCACGGCATCGTGGCAGGTTCGAGCCTGGCCACGGGATGGGAATTCGTCGCATCCTGATCTTTCGCAAGCGGATTGCGAGCGGGGGCTGCTGAGGTTTTCATTTTGAAGTTTCTTTTGCAGTTTCTATGGAATTCTATCGAAGGAGAAATCGAACGGCTCAGGAACGACTGAGGATTCCATATTCCCCTTTAGGCCGATTGGACTTGGGCCATGCGGCAGGGCCGATCACTTTTTCAATTTGGGCGAGAGCATTGGAAACGAGCCGGAAGCGTCAGCGAGGGAAAGTTGCTTTTTCCCTCGCTGACGCTTCGGGTTCGTGAGTCCTCACTGCCCCGAACATGAATAACGGATCGGCCCTGGTCCATGCGGTTCGCTGGTTGACATGGGATAACGACGAGTGGATAATATCCCTAGTATTTAAACTAGTTTACTAACACCGATTCGTATCGTAAAGAACTAAGGGGATATTCTCGAATAATTCCTGCCCCGGGCACCCACTGCGGGCCGAATGATCTTAACCGGCATCACTCACTGCGTGAACCACTTTGCAGTGACCCGTTTTCGCCTTACCACGTGTAGCGATTCAATTTGCGTGGTGAGAGCAGTTCGAACAGCCATCGGTTCAACAAAGGCTTATGTCCTCCTCTCAGGTTCCTCGATTAAAAGACGTTGCCCGCGCCGCCAATGTGTCGCTGGCTGCGGCATCGCGTATTTTGCGCGGAGATCGGAAGCGATTCGGCGAGGAGACGTGCCGCCGCGTTCTGGAGGCCTCACAGAAACTCGGTTGGCGACGAAATCTACTTGTCAGCGGCATGCAAACGGGGCGCACGCAAACCGTCGGCGTATTGATACCGCCTTTTGATTCCTACTGGATAAGTGTTCTCTCGGGAATTCATGAAGCCCTTACCGAGTCGGAGTACCTGCCCATTACCGTTTGGGTTGGCAGCTTGGGCGATATGCCCCACTTTGAAACCGAGGAAGCTCGGGGGCTGGAGCTGATTAACCGCCTGCTCGATCGCCGAGTTGATGGGCTGATCATGTGGCCGCCTTTCGGGCTGAACTACTATCACCACTTTCCCGAGTTCGTCAAGCGCCGCGTTCCGGTTGCTGTGATCGATCATTATTCCTCGGTAGCCGATTCTGTCGAAACCGATGAAAAACAGGCCACCGCTTTGGTGGCCGAGCATCTGCTAAGCCTTGGGCATCGCCGCATTGCCTGTCTTTCCAGCCGCGAAGCTCCTTCGCAAACGTGGGCCATCAAACGCCGCGCATCATTTGAAGAGGCGCTCCGAAACAGCGGCACCGTTCAGTTTCAAAGTTGGCACCTCAATCAGCAGGGAACCGATGGCCCGGAGGTTGCGCGATCGTTACTGACGAGCGGCTTGAAGCCCACCGCCGTCTTTACCGTTTCCGACCACGAAGCGGCCTTCGTGTATTCGGCAGCAAAGGAGCTTGGGCTTTCGATTCCCGGCGACCTCTCTGTGGTGGGCTTCGCCGATCTCGATTTCGCGGCGACCCTTGTGCCGCCGCTCACGACCATCCGCCAGCGACCGGAGGAAATCGGCCGTCTCTCGGCCAAGCTGATTATCGATCGCATAGAAGGTAGGATTGCCGACGAAGCTGCCCCCACGACCGTTTGCGTGCCGGCCGACTTGGTCGAACGTGCTTCAACGGCCCGTGCGCCCTCGAGTTGAAGGCGGCGGTTTATCGTTCGCGCGTACTCGTGGGCACCAGCTTGCAGAGGGCTTCGCTCGCCAGCTTTACTTGTTCGCGTGAAACATCGAGGTGCGTTACGGCGCGGATGCGTTGTGGGGCGGTCGCATTCATGAGGATGCCTGCATCACGAAGTCGAGCCACGAGCGTGGCGGCCGTGCCAAGTTCGGCATCGATCTGGAAGATCACGATATTCGTGTCGATCGGATCAGGATCGAGCCGCAAGCCTGGGATCGAGCGGATCGACTCAGCCAGCAGCCGGGCGTTTGCATGATCCTCGACGAGTCGATCGATGTGATTCTCTAGGGCGAACAGCGCACCGGCCGCGATGATGCCCGTTTGCCGCATCGCGCCGCCGAGAGCTTTGCGATGCCGCCGCGCTTGGCGGATAAGGTTGGCAGGCCCGCACAGGGCCGACCCGACCGGCGCGCCAAGACCTTTCGAAAAGCAAACGCTTACTGTGTCGAAGTGGCTGGCCCAATGGGCAGCCGGGATTCCGGTCGCCACCACCGCGTTGAAAAGCCTGGCACCATCTAAATGCCGAGCGAGCCCGTTATCGGCTGCCCAACCGCAGATATCGACCACCGTATCGTAGGGCTGGACGCGCCCCGCTCCGCGATTGTGTGTATTCTCTAAACACACGAGCCGTGTACGAACACAATGATCGTTGGCCGGCCGAATCCGGTGCGAGAGCTGCTCCACTCGCAGCACGCCATGCTCGCCTTCCACCGGTTGAGCAGCCAGGCCGAAGAGCTGAGCGTACGCGCCTTGCTCGTAGCACAGGATGTGGCAGTTCGCTTCGCAAAGAAACTCATCGCCCGGCTGACAGTGCACGCGGAGGCCCAGTTGGTTGCTCATCGTGCCCGAGGGAACGTATAGGGCTGCCTCCTTGCCCAGCATGTCTGCCACCCGCCGTTCGAGACGAAGGACGGTCGGATCGTCGCCAAACACGTCGTCTCCCACCTCGGCGGAAGCCATCGCCGCCCGCATCGCTGCCGTCGGACGAGTTACCGTATCACTTCGCAGATCGACGGGCAGTTCCATTTCGGGTTTTCTTCGGCCAGGTTTGCGGTGAGAATAGCTAGGAGTAGGATATCAACATCCGCGAGATTTACAAGTTAATCGAAGGAGTGCGGAAACTCGTTGAGTTTCATTCCCTCGTCGCGTTCATTAGTTCGTCGTGGTGAAACGTGAGAAGCGAAGATTGCCGAATGCAGTCGGTCGTTCAGAACCAGTTGTCCTGTCCATCCTTGCTGTCCCATGCCGCTCAACATTCAAGTTATCGATACACGCCAGGCTGGATCGGCTGCCGCGATTGAAGCACTCCGCTCCAAACTGGCCCCGAGCGGCAACTTGGTGAGCGAGGCGGGGCGGAGGAAAACAATCGAGGTTTTCGGCGAACCGCTGACGCCGGCCGAGGTTGTCGAACGCATTTGTAGCGACGTGCGGACCAACGGCCTTTCGGCCGTGCTGGGTTACTCGGCCCGGCTGGATGGCAAGCAGTTATCGCGTGAAACTTTGCGCGTGCCGGCCGAAGACCTTGCGGCGGCCCATGCCGCGATTGATCCCGCGTTTCTGGCCACGATTCGTCGTATTCGAGAAAGCATCTTGCGGTTTCAAACGGCGATTCTGCATCGTGATATCGAAGTGCTTGGCCCGCGTGGCAGTGTGTTGCGTCAGCGTTACTTGCCGCTGGGGCGAGTTGGGATCTGTGTGCCGGGCGGGGCGGCCGCTTACCCGTCCACGGTCCTGATGACGGCCGTGCCAGCCCAGGCGGCCGGCGTGCGTGAAATCGCGGTTGTCTCTCCTCCTACTACCACGGGAGCGTACAACCGAGATGTCCTCGCGACGTGCCACGAACTTGGCATCCGCGAAGTGTATCGTTTGGGCGGAGCCCAGGCGGTGGCCTCGCTTGCCTATGGTGTTGAAGGCCTTAATGACGGTCCTCTCTGGAAGGTCGACAAGATTGTTGGGCCTGGCAACCAATTTGTCGCACTGGCCAAGAAATTCGTATTCGGCGATGTGGATATCGATTCCATCGCTGGGCCAAGCGAGGTCGTCGTGCTTGCCGACGAAACCACACGGCCCGATTTTGCGGCTGCGGACCTCATCGCCCAAGCCGAACATGCGCCTGGTTCCAGTGTTCTGATCACATGGCATGAACCGACACTTGCCGCGGTAGCGGCCGAGCTTGATCGCCAATCGGCCGCCGCCGACCGCGCCGAACTCGCTCGGCAATCGCTCGAGTCGTTTGGGGCGTTGATTCTGGTCGCCGATCGCCGCGCAGCCGCCGCGCTAGCCAATGACTTGGCTACTGAGCACCTTCACATCGCCTGCCGCGAGCCTGAGGAAATGCTCGCCCAGGTTCGTCACGCTGGCGCTGTGTTTGTCGGCCCGTTCAGCCCCGTGGCGTTGGGCGATTATGTGGCCGGGCCATCGCACGTTTTGCCCACCGGCGCGACTGCACGTTTCGCAAGCGGCCTTTCCTCCAACGACTTCTTGCGGTCCAATAGCGTGATTCGTTTTACCCAACAAGGCCTCAACGAGGTGGCCGCCGATGCCATCCTGCTGGCTCAGCGCGAAGGTCTGACCGCCCACGGCAATAGTGTGAGAATACGAACTCAGTAGCGAAATAGGCACGCAGTCTTCAGTTTTCAGCCCTCGACCCTCGACCCTTCCGCACTCCCTCCCCCTCGCCCCACATGCCTTCCGTCCGCCCTAACATTGCTGAAATGAAAGGCTATACCCCTGGCGAACAGCCGCAGGGCGTGGAGAAATTCATCAAACTCAATACGAATGAGAATTCGTACCAATGTTCGCCGAAGGTGAAAGCGGCGATTGGCCATGTGGTGCAGGCGGGGTTGCAGAAGTACCCCGACCCGTTCGCCACCGCTTTCCGCATTCGCGCGAGCGAACTGCTGGGCATTGCCCCCGATTGGATTCTCTGCGGCAATGGTAGCGATGACATTTTAACGATTGTTACCCGCGCGTTCGTCGGCACCAGCGACATGGTTCGCTTTGCTAACCCGAGCTATTTGCTTTATCGCACGATGGCCGAGTTGCAGGGGGCGGCCTGCGATATTGTGAACTACAACCCGGATTGGTCGCTTCCCCCCGAGTTTTCGCAAGGCAACGACTGGCTGCGGCTCGTTTACCTGGCGAACCCCAACAGTCCGTCGGGCACGATGATTGCGCCTGCCGAAATCGCGGCGATTGCTGATGTCTTGCCTTGCCCGCTGCTCGTGGATGAAGCTTACGTCGATTTCGCCGAAACGAATTGCATCTCGCTTGTAGCCGAGAACGAGAAGGTCATGGTCGCCCGCACGTTGAGCAAGTCGTACGCGTTGGCTGGATTGCGTTTTGGGTACTTGGTGGCCCAGCCACAGGTTATCCAGGAGCTCAACAAAGTGAAGGATTCGTACAACTGCGATTCACTCTCCATTGCTGGCGCAACGGCGGCGATTGATGACCAGGGGTGGCTCGCGGAAAATCGTGCCAGGATACTTGCCACACGTGCCCGCATGACCGCTTCGCTCCGCGAGATGGGTATGCAAGTCGTCGATTCGCATGCCAACTTTGTTTGGTGTACCCATGAGAGCATCCCGGTCGAACCCATCTATCGCCAACTGAAGCAATCTGGCGTTCTGGTTCGGTACATGCTTTACCCTGGGTGGGGAGACGGCCTTCGGATTACCGTCGGCACCGATGAGCAAGTCGATGCTTGCCTCGCGCTGCTGAGTGGCCTGGTGGTATCTTGATTTGACCAGCCTGCCAGTTTCCAACACTTTGCCGCCGGTTGCTAGCAGTGGTGGCGGTTCAAGATGGGCATGATGCGCAAACACTGTGTGTTGCATCTGTTGTTGTGGCGCGGTGCGAGTGCGATAACCGATCCAAACCTTACGGACCGCAAAACCGGTCTGCGCGGCACACCTTCGCGCTCGCGCGGCCTGGGGTGCCAGAACGGTCTGCATGTTGTCGTTCCTAGGGGGAAGCCCGTGGCTTTCTCCGCAGAATTCGGCCTGGGGCGTAGCGGAAAAGCTCGGCTTTTCGCGGTACGCCGGAACGAAAATGCTTGAACGCGCGAACGGTGAATCGCGAAACATGGGGGAGTGGGCGTGCTTCAACGCAACATAATACAGACTGCTTGGTGGGGCGCAACAGCCTTAGCAATGCTCTGCGGCCTTAGCGTTTCGGCAACCCCACCTGTCGTCGCGCAATCGACAGCAGGGCAGATTCTCGAACCGACGATTTGGCAGGGGCCGGAGATGGGTTCGTCCCAAGCCAGCGGGGTTATCGATCCGTCCGCGACTTCCAATTCCAATCGGTCGGGGTACGCGCCGATACACATGGCCGTTCAACCACCCCCGATCACGCCTCAGGCACTCGAAGTTTCACCACCCAACCCCGCTGCGATGCCCGACCGATCGCTACTCGAAGCGGGTTCGCTGCAGAGCGGCGGGTCTTCGCAACCACCGCAAGATGCGAGCATGTCAAGCTCGTCACTGATGTTGCCCGAGGATGAAGCGGCGGTCGTGCCTGGCCAGCGAGTGGGTGTGCGACCTTACGGTGGTGGCCACCCCACCGATTGGTCGTGGGGCTGTGGCGGCTCGCCTTACCAGAACGGCCCCGGCATGTGCGATGACTACCGCGTCGGCCCACGCTGGCATGTGACGGCCGACGGTTTCATCATGTCGCGCGATGAAACCGATCTGACCGCGCTCTCCGATCAGATGATCGCCAACGACCCGACCGGCACAGCGGGCGATCCGCAACTGGAAAATTTCGATTACGGCCCCGGCGGTCGCATCACGTTCACCAGTCAGGTTCCGAGGTGCATTGGCTATCAGGTGCAGGCCGTATACGAAGGAATCATCGATTGGGACGCGGCCATCGTGTATCCCAAAACGTCGCCGGTAGCTGGCGCGGGGGCCACTTCCACCCAGCAGCGCAGCCTGCATTACACGTCCGACTTCAACTCGGCCGAACTGAATTGGCTCACTTCGTACAACGATAACTGGCACCCGTTCTTCGGTGTCCGCTACATCCAGGTGGCCGATCGACTCAACGACTTCCTGAACCAAGAAACGCCGTCGCCCTTGGCCGGGGACCCGCCTCAAGGACCGTTCACCGTTACCGATACGAAAAACCTGTTTGATATTGATAACAACCTGATGGGATTCCAAATGGGTATCTTGCGGCAATCCTGGTGTATCACGAGGCGATGGAGCATCGAAGGCTTTGCCAGTGGCGGCGTGTATTACAATAAGATCAATTACTTCAACAAGATGGGCACCTACACCACGCAACAAATTGCCGACGACACATCGACCGCCACGACCGATGAGTCTCGCACCGATTTTGCGGATACCGTCAACAACGATGCCTCGGACCTTTCGGAAATTGCCTACGTGGGTGAAGCATCCATCACCGGCGTGTGCCAGCTCAACAAGTGCTGGGCCCTGCGCGGCGGCTACCAGGTACTATGGATCGACCATGTCCACCTTGCCGACGCCGCCTTCCTCGGCGACCCCGAACAAAGCGATAGCCTCCTCTTCCACGGCTGGCACGCAGGTATCGAATGCAGGAGATAGCATGGCTGGCATGGCTCTTGGTGAAGGCGGCCGGCGAACGATTGGATAGAGTTCGGATCCAGCAGGGACAATCTGTCTTTCGCGTTGTGAAGCCCCCGGCTCCGAGCTTGTGATGAAATATCAATTCGAGTTAGCGGCGGCCGCAAGGCCGCTGTTATAACCGTCTATTTCCACCACTTGTTTCCACCACTTGTGCCGATACCGGTTGCCTACTTTTCAAAAAGTTTCAGCCTCGCTGCCAGAGGCTGAGCCATATTCACTTGAGAATAACCGACCGGGCTGTCGGTTTCCGAACGTCTCCCGCGGCTTATTGGGAGTGCTACGCCCGTGCGTCTGCCAGTCGTCGCGGGTCGGTGCGTGCGATGATCTCGCTGATACCGGTTTGGTTGAATCCTTTGTAACCATCATTGCGTTCGAGGATTTCGAGGTGCGAGCCAACCGCTCCGTCGCGGCGAAAGCGGTCTGCTTCATCGGTGGAAATGCTCCCCTCGGCCACCAGTTGGTCGATACGCTTCGGGTCAACCCGCCACATTTCGCCTATTGTGAATGCCTGACGCAAGTAATCGAAGTCGGTGAAGGGTGCCATCGACGCCACGCCCGTGGCGGCAAGCTGGTCGCGGGCCGCCGCGAAATCGAATTGGCACTCCAAGTGATGCATGCCGGCTTGCAGAAAGGCCTCGCCATGCAGCGCGCACCACAGCCCCACGGTGCCAAGCTCTCGTCGCTCGGGCAACGTGCCGTGAGCGAAATCGCCGGCCACTTCCTCGGGTGAAAGGTCTACGTCGGCAAAGATCGTAATCCGCGCCTGCGGCTGTTCGAGCACTTGCGCGCCCCAACCGGCCTCGCGGCCGGCGTAGAACCGTTCGCGGCAGCGGAAGCCCATGAGCTCCAGCGTGGCGATCAAGTGTGGAAACGCCGCCCGGCTCGAGCGAAATGTGTGATGATCGTGATTCGCCCACCCCAACCCCAATTGGTTCTGTCGCCCGTACTGCACTTGCCCTGCTTGGTTTCGCGCCATCCAGTACTCTCGCTCGGCAACAAAGAAAAGGTCGCAAGCCCAATCGGCGCCAATCTCGGCGATGGCCGCGCGAATCAACCGTTGGGCGTCGTCAAACCCGTTTTCTAGTGTTTCGAAGTGTCGCTCGCGGTGGCGAAATGCATCCAGGTGGCGCACCGCCGCGTCGAGTTGTTCGGCCGAGTGTTCCATTCCATCGAAGCCATCGTAGCCATGCCGTTCGACCAGTAGCAGCGCGACGCCGTGGCTAATGTCGAGCACCACCCGCCGAAACATGCCGCCACGAGGCCCCACGATGGCCGCGGAATCGACCACCGGAAGATCGAGCACGGTCGGCAGCACGGCCAGCGCCGTTTCTGCCGCATCGCAACGAATCGCCACCGACTCGCAAGCTTCATCAACTTCTTCGACCAGGATCGGCGGAAACATCCCTTGCAAATGACGCAACACGGCACGACTGCGGGATCGGTCTCGTTCGTATCCGACCGACTCCAATTCATCCACCAACGCGCTCGACCGCGTCGCATCGAGCACGAGGTGATCGATCCAATCCACCATCCTCGTGCCTGTCACCAGAAGCATCTGTTCGGAAAGCTGATGGAGGGGCAAGCTGCGCTCGATGAGCGAGTTGAGTGCTCGCTTAACCCACTTCGCGGCCAGCGGCTGAACCTGCCAGGCAAATCGGTTGTCTGAACTCGATCCAGAAGAGGGGGGGGTGGCAGCCATGCGTAATGCCTCCGCGATGAACGGGTGCTGAATCTCGCGGCCATATCAATTATACTGAGCGCGGGGCACTCCAGGCAGGAAAATCGAGTTGAATTCGGTTGGTTTAAAATCTTGGGAGTTGATCCGATGCATCGTGTTTTGCTGTTGGGGGCGGGGAAAATTGGCCGCATGATCGCCAGGTTCCTCATGGACTCGGTCGATTACGATCTCCTCATCGGCGATGTGAACGAGTCGGCGATCGAGCGCATCTCGAAGATGACCGGCGCGGCCGCCCGCCGCGTGGATGCCACGAACCCGGCCGATTTGGCGGCCGCCCTGCAGGGGCGAGATACCGTGCTTTCGGCGCTCAGTTTTCATCACAACGCCGCGGTGGCCAATGCCGCGCTCCATGCCGGGGCCAGTTACTTCGACCTCACCGAGGATGTTGCAACGAGCGATGCCGTCGCGGCGATTGCCGAGCACGCGGCCGAGGGGCAAGTCTTTATGCCGCAATGCGGGCTTGCCCCCGGGTTCATTTCCATCGTCGCCAACGATCTCATCAACTGGTTCGAGCGTGTGGAAACCGTCAAGATGCGAGTCGGCGCTTTGCCGCAGTTCCCCACGGGCGAGTTGAAATACAACCTCACCTGGTCTACCGACGGCCTCATCAACGAATATTGCAACCCTTGCGAAGCCATCCACGAAGGGCGTCGCATCGACCTGCTGCCACTCGAAGGCCTTGAACAGTTTTCACTCGACGGCGTTCGCTACGAAGCTTTCAACACCAGCGGCGGCCTTGGCACCCTCTGCGATTCGCTCGCCGGAAAGGTCCGCGAACTCAACTATAAGACGGTCCGCTACATCGGCCATCGCAACCTCATGAAGGTCTTTGTCGATGAATTACGCCTTAGCGAACACCGCGAGCAGTTCAAGCAGCTTCTGGAGCGGGCGGTTCCCATCACGTTTCAAGACGTGGTTGTCACTTTCTGCACCGTCACCGGTTGGCGAAAAGGCCTGCTGGTGCAGAAAAGCGATGCCCGCAAAATCTATCACCAACAAATTGGCGGCGAAATATGGAGTGCAATCCAAATCACCACAGCCGCTGGCATCTGCGCGGTGCTCGACCTTCACGTTGCCGGCAAGTTGCCTCATCGCGGGCTTCTTATGCAAGAGCAGGTGGGTCTCGGCGACTTTTTGGCCAACCGATTCGGCAAATTCTACCAATCTCAAATGGCGACTCGGTTTAGCGCCGGCGTCGTTGGCGAGGAAGATTGATTCATGGATCGAACTCTAGAACGAGTATTGGACGGGCTCGGAGTGTCGGAAGCCCTCCGCAAACTTGTTTCGCTTACACCAAACGCAGGTGCGCCGGTTCTTTCGGTCCGCTCGCCGATCGACGGGAGTACTCTCGCCGACGTGCCATCGGCGTCGCCGCAAGAGGCGGAGCGCGAAATCGAGGCAGCCTCAGCCAACTTTTCCGCCTGGCGAGATACCCCGGCCCCGCGTCGCGGCGAATTGGTTCGTCGCGTGGGTCAAAGGCTGCGTGGGTGCCAGCAGGAACTGGCAACCTTGGTCGCCTGGGAGTCCGGCAAAATCCTCTCCGAAGCTCGCGGCGAAGTTCAGGAAATGATCGATATCTGCGACTTCGCCGTCGGCCTCGGTCGGCAATTGTACGGCAAGACGATCGCCAGCGAACGCCCCGCCCACAGGCTCACCGAACTGTGGCATCCGCTCGGGCCCATCGGCGTCATTTCCGCCTTCAACTTTCCCGTTGCCGTTTGGGCGTGGAACGCGATGATCGGCCTCGTTTGTGGTGACCCTATCGTTTGGAAACCCTCTGAAAAAACTCCGCTTAGCGCGATGGCTTGTCAGGCGATCATGGAAGCGACGATCGCCGAATGCGTTGCGCCCGCCGGCATTTCGCGCCTCGTCCTCGGCGGTCGAGAGGTCGGCCACGCACTCGCCGCCTCGCCCATGCTGCCGCTCATCTCGGCGACAGGCAGCGTGGCGATGGGCCGTGCCGTGGCCCAAACCGTCGCCGCCCGGCTTGGCCGATCGCTTCTCGAACTCGGCGGCAACAATGGGATGATCGTCGCCCCCAGTGCCGATCTGAACCTGGCCATTCGATCGATCGTGTTTTCCGCCGTGGGCACCTGCGGCCAACGATGCACGACACTCCGACGCCTGATCACGCACGAATCGATAGCCGACACCCTGCGCGATGGCATCCTGGCCGCCTTCGCCCAACTTCGGATGGGCGACCCCACCGCGCCCGATACCCTCGTGGGGCCGCTCATCGACGAACAGGCTTTCACCGCGATGCAAACCGCGTTGGCGGCCGCTCAGCAGCAAGGTGGGATCGTCCACGGTGGAAGCCGTGTGACCCAGGGCGTACCGGCAGGCGGATATTATGTGCAACCGGCCCTCGTCGAAATCGAACCCGAGGCCCCCATATTGCAGCAGGAAACTTTCGCACCGATTCTCTATTTCATCCGTTACCGCGAGTTAGAGGATGCCATTCGTATCCACAATGCCGTGCCGCAAGGCCTTTCCTCGGCGATCCTGACGCGCGAGCTGCTCGAAGCCGAACGCTTCGTTTCGCCCACCGGTTCGGATTGCGGGATTGTCAACGTGAACCTTGGCACGAGCGGTGCCGAAATCGGTGGTGCTTTTGGCGGAGAAAAAGAAACCGGTGGCGGCCGCGAGTCGGGCAGCGACGCCTGGAAAGCCTACATGCGTCGCGTCACCAGCACCGTCAACTACTCGAACGACCTGCCGCTCGCCCAAGGCATTCGCTTCGAGGTGTGAGGCGAGCTAACGGAGGTGATCTGGGAATTCGCCGAGAATCGATTGGCAGCTGCCGGCGCAGGCGGCACGCGAACTAGCGATTGCAGTATCTGCTCTTCCGAGAACAGCCAGCCCACTACGCCGCCAAGCGTCGCGGATTTGCCTGTTCGTTTGCGGTGGATTCGAGCCGATCGGCGAAATCCTCGGCGGGACGGAGACTGTGGCGATTGCGAATGGCCTGGGCCGCGAGCTGGCCCATCCTCTGCCAGTCGTTTCGATGTTGCCAGGCGCGTTCCAGCACCTCGTCTAGTAGCTGCGCGGTGGCTGCCGGCGCGATGAATCCGTTTTGGCCGTCGTCGATAAGTTCGCCTGCCCGCCCCACATTGGTTGTGATCGGCATGCGACCACAGAGCATGGCTTCGATCAAAGAAAGGGCGTTGCCCTCGGCACGGGAGGGAAGGAGCAGGGCGTGATGCTCGCTCCAAAGCTGGGCAATATTGTGCGAGACGCCGCCGTACGAAATCTGCCGATGCAAACCGTGGATATCGAGCATCCGCCGCAGTTGGTTGAGGTTCCCATGATCGGCCCCCCACAGCGCGATGTGCAAAGGGCGAGTACGCCATTTGGGTTGCCGCATCACGCGCACGATCAGGTCTTGGCTTTTCGTGATGAAATGAACCCTTGCCACGCATGCCAGTTTCCAGGGGTGGGTGGCCTCGGGCCAGGCGGGCACCGCATCCGCGCTCACCGAAAATGGGTTGTCCACGATCTCGTAGCGTGGCAACTGCGCCGCCAGGTTCGATTCGATTGTTTCCCGATTCTCCTCGGAAACGAAATAGCATTGCCGCGCGTTCAGGTAGGCCGCGCGAAAGTCATCCAGCGAGCGGGGGTCGAGCCAGTGGTGCGGTCCGGCGGCCTGCAACACGATCGCATACGGTATCCCCATCGCCTGGCACGTGATGGCGATTTGCGGGTCGTCGGTATGACACGAAAACGAGATCACCACCAACTCGGGCCGCTGCTGCTGAAGCCACGAACGATACTTCAGCCGGGTTAGTTTCAGCTCTTGCAAGATGCGCGTGAGTGTTCGCCCCAACCGACGCCGCGATCGGTACACTGCCACCGCTCCACGATTCGCCAGTTCCTGAAGCGGAGTCGCAATCGTTGGCCACTTGATCGAATTAAACGAAACCTGGTGCCCCCGCTCAAGCAGTACCGAGGCCGCACGACACCACAGTTCTTCGCTCCCTCCCCAAGGAAGCCCGGCCATCGTGGAAAAGAAAGCGATGCGCATTGTCACTTTACCAATCGGACAATAAGGGCTTAAGCCGCGTGTTTAGCGCGGTCGTCGGTGTCTGCCGTTTCTAGTCGCACCAACCCGTTTGCGCAACGAATCGGTCGTTCCCAAGCCAGCAAACGACCAACATTGGGGCCATCGTTCCAACGGGCCGGGCGCGAAGGCTCGGTCGGATGCCACAAGTGGAAACCATGCGTATAACCCAGCGACGAGACGATTCGCCGGCCAGCTCTTCGCAGTCGATAGGCCAGGTCGTCATCCTCGCAACCCCAGCCGACGTAGCTTTCATCGAAACCGTTGACGGCTTCGAGATCGACCCGCGAAATGCCGATGTTGTAACCGGTCAGTTTGGGTTTTGTCGTGTGTCGCATCAGTTGGTAGTATTGCTCTTTGATTCGCTTTTCGAACAGCCGCCACCAATCGGCCCGGGGCACCCATTTGCGATAAGCGCCAGAATCGATCGCCGCAAGATCGATCCGGTCGGTAACCTCGCGCGAGAACCGAATGCAATCGCCCGCCCGAACCACGAGTGGCCTGCGAGCCAGCAGGTGCTTTTGCAGGTGGTCTTCCGGAAAGATGCAGTCGCTATCGCTAAACAAGAAGTAGGAAGCGGTGCTTGCCCGAACGCCCTCGTTACGGCACAACGCCACTCGAAAACCTTGATGCTCGTGCGTAAGGAATTTGACCGGGAAGCTTACCGTGCGGGCAAACTCGCGCACGATTTCCGGCGTTCGATCCCGGGAGCCGTCATCGGCGACAATCACCTCGAACCGGCCGTTCATGCCGCGTTGCAGCGCCAGCGATCGCAACGAGCGCACCAGGTGAGCCGGCCGGTGGTACGTGGTCAGAACAATTGCTAATTCAAGCTCGTTAGCCATCACTTCGGTACCGCATTCCATTGCGTGCAAGCCCCGCAGAGAACCGCACCCATCTGCATTCGCATCCCAGCCAAGCAAATAGGTGCGTGGAGTCTACCTGAGATTCTTGTCAATCGGCAACACGAATCTCAATTGGAACGCTATTATTGAAAGGAGCCGTACTTTCCACGAAAAATAACACCTCGTGCGACAATCCGGCGCGCCAGCCATGCTAGCACCCTCGGTTGGTCCGACAAAAAGTGGATCTGGCCCCCGCAAGTTTTCTCAGTCGCTATTCCCCGAAATGCGCGGTAGTTCTAAGTTAAGCGCAGGCAACTGAGCAGCCTTAGATCGATGGATAGGAACAACCACCGGCGGTAGCCGATGGTTCAGGTTGGCGAGTTGCAATCGTCGGTTCACAATTATATCAACCGCCGACTTCCGTCGGCGGCTATCACCAACATGGCGCACGAATTGCCCGTTTGTTGATTTTCCATTCAGTTATTCCAGTCTGATGCCGCAGCTCGGTTACTGCGTCGCTACGCGGTCTTGCTTACTCAACCATGCCCGATAGTTCCACCCCATCCATTGAGCTGCGGAACGAGGCTGTGAACGAGCAGCAGAAGCGGCGTCGGATGACCCTGCCAGCCGGCGGCGAGGGCAAGCTGTTTGCCGAGCCGCTGCACGTTGGCCGACCGAACCTTGCCGACCGCGAACGACTCCTCTCGCGATTCTCAGCCGTTCTCCAGCGACAATGGCTTTCCAACAACGGCCCCTGTGTTCAGGAGTTTGAGGCGGCCATTGCGGAACGGCTTGGCGTGCGGCACTGCGTCGCGGTCGCCAACGCCACGTTGGGGCTGCAGTTGGCCGTTCGCGCACTCGGCCTCGGCGGCGAGGTGATTGTCCCCTCATTCACCTTTCCCGCGACCGTTCACGCGCTCGCCTGGCAAGGCATTCGGCCGGTGTTTGTGGATGTAGACCCAGTCACTCACAACATTGACCCCGAGCAGGTGGCGCTTCTCGTCGGCCCGCAAACCACCGGCATCCTCGGCGTTCACCTTTGGGGAAACCCTTGCGACACACAGGCCCTGGAGCGTATCGCGTCGCGGCATGGCCTTGCGCTGCTTTTCGATGCCGCGCACGCTTTCGGCTGCGCGCATCGCGGCAGAATGATCGGCAGTTTCGGCCGCGCCGAAGTCTTCAGTTTTCACGCCACGAAGTTTTTGAGCTGCGGCGAAGGTGGTGCGGTTACCACCAACGACGACGAACTCGCCAACTCGCTCCGGCGACTCCGCTCGTTTGGCTACGAGGGCGATCAAGTCGCCGAACTTGGCATCAATGCCAAAATGAATGAACTTAACGCGGCTATGGGGCTCTGCTCGCTCGAATGTTACGACAGGTTCGTAGCCCGCAACGCCGCTAACCTTACGGCCTACCGAGACGTGTTAGCGGAAGCACGAGGCCTTTGCCTGTTCGCGCCACCCACCGCCGATCTCCGTAATCATCAATACGTTGTTGTCGAAGTGAATTCCCAGGAAGCCGGCATCACCCGCGATGCCGTCCTCGCGGCTCTCCACGAGGAAAACGTCCTGGCCAAGCGGTACTTCCACCCCGGTTGTCATCGACTCGCTCCGTATGCCGCCCTTTACGATCGTCAACGAACCCCGCTGCCACACACGGAAGAACTTTCCCAACGCCTGCTGCAATTCCCCACCGGCATGGCCGTAACGCCGGCCGATATCCACCGCATCGGCGAGTTCCTGCAACACCTTACCTCTCTCCACAAACACGCAGCCTGATGCAAGAAGCAGCCCCGGCCGATGCGAGCGGTTACATGAAGCGTCTCACCTTCCATTTCAGTACGCGCTCCCTACGATTCGTTCCTCACGTCGTGTCTGTCGTGTCGTTGTGGTGAAGTGAAATCCATTCTGTAGCGAATTCAATAGAGAAGTTTTCCAAGGATGGAAGCATGGCGAACACGGTACTCATCACGGGCGGGGCCGGCTTCATCGGCAGTTGCCTTGTGCGACAACTTCTCACGGAAGATCGCACCACACATGTCGTCAATCTCGATAAGCTCACCTACGCCGGCAATCTCGATTCCCTGGAATCGCTCGTCCACCACCCGCGCCACCAATTCGTCCACGGCGATATCGCCGACTGCCAACTCGTGGCCGACGTGCTGCGCACAAAACGCCCCACATCGATCGTTCACCTGGCGGCCGAGTCGCATGTCGATCGATCCATCGACGGACCCGCTGAATTCCTTCACACGAATGTCGTCGGCACGTTCACCCTGCTGGAAGCCGCCCGGCACTACTGCGCCACGTTGGCCCCCGCCGAACAACGTCGATTCCGATTCCTCCACGTCTCCACCGACGAAGTGTTCGGCACACTCGGCCCCATCGGCACGTTCCACGAACAATCGCCTTACGCACCGCGATCGCCCTACTCGGCCACCAAAGCCGCGGCCGATCACCTGGTTCGCTCCTACCATGCCACCTACGGCCTGCCGACTTTGATCACCAATTGCTCGAACAACTTCGGACCGTACCAGTTTCCCGAAAAACTGATCCCGCTCATGACGCTCAACGCGCTGGAGGGGAAACCGTTGCCCGTTTACGGAGACGGCCTGCATGTGCGTGATTGGCTGTATGTCGAGGACCACTGCCGCGCGCTGCGGATCGTGCTCGACCGCGCGGTGCCCGGCGATACTTACAACATCGGCGCTAATTGCCAGCTTTCAAACTTGGAAGTCGTGCGGCGCATCTGCCAGCTCGTCGATGTTGCCCGCCCATCGAAGTCCGCTCGATCGAGTGCCCGACTCATCCGCCATGTTGCCGACCGCCCCGGCCACGACCGCCGCTACGGCATCGATGCCACGAAACTTCAGCGAGAACTCGGCTGGAAACCTGACTTCGATTTCCAAACCGCTCTAGCTCATACCGTTCACTGGTACCTCGAAAATGGCGAGTGGGTCGAACGAGTTACCACTGGGAAATACCAACGAGAGCGCCTTGGTTTGCAAGCCGCCTAAAGCGGCCCGCGACTGCACCACGTAGCGCAGACTTAAGTCCGTGCCTACCACAGTCTGAAGTTCGTTCCACGAAAAGCTTGAAATGCTATTGCCACCGAACAAATATCGCTGAACCGCCCTAATAAAGGTTTAGCCGCGACGCGGAGAGGTTGGGATGTATTGGAAAGTGAGCAACCGATTTCGGCACCCGTGGCGAAGATGTCCGTTGCAAACGGCGGCCCGGCGGCTGCCACTAATTGGAATTCGCATTTAGGCACCAACTCGGATGATGTCGCCCCGTCGTTTCCCGCTTGCGTCCCGCCCCAACTTTCATCCCCCCCACATCCCATGTCCGTGATTAATCTACAACTCAAGGGAATCCTGCTGGCCGGTGGGGCCGGGAGTCGCCTGGCGCCACTGACCCATGCCACCAGCAAGCAGTTGCTGCCGGTGTTTGATAAGCCGATGATCTACTACCCCCTCGCCACGTTGATGCTTGCCGGTATCCGCGAGGTGCTCATCATCTCCACGCCTCACGATCTTCCCGCGTACCAACGCCTGTTCGGCGATGGCCAGCAGCTCGGCTTGACCCTTCAATACGCCTCACAACCCAGGCCCGAGGGCCTCGCCCAAGCATTTCTCCTTGGCCGATCGTTTGTGGGCACGAGCCACTGTGCGCTCGCCTTGGGCGACAACCTGTTCGATGGCCTAAGCCTTCGCGGGCAATTGCTGAAGGCCGCCGACCGTTCCACGGGGGCCACTGTGTTTGGCTACCCCGTCGCCGATCCTCGCCAATTCGGCGTCGTCGAGTTCGACGAGACGGGCCGTGCCTTTTCGATCGAGGAAAAGCCGGTCAACCCCCGCTCTCGATATGCGGTGCCTGGCCTCTATTTCTACGATAACCAGGTGCTCGAAATAGCCGCCAGGCTGAAGCCTTCGCCCCGCGGCGAACTTGAAATCACCGATGTCAACCGCGCCTACCTCGAACGCGACCAGCTCCACGTCGAAGGGCTTGGCCAGGACATCACCTGGCTGGATGCGGGCACCCCCGAGCGACTGCTTCAAGCGTCGCAATTCGTTTGCGAACGAGAACGCCTGCGAGGCAAGAAGATCGCCTGCCTCGAAGAGATCGCGTACCGCCAGGCATTCATCGGCGCGGAGCAACTCGAATGCGTCGCTCGGTCATACACAAACAACTATGGCCAATATCTACTCAACCTCCTCAACGACAGCAGCCTTCCCAGTAACCAACTCCAGTCATTTGAAGACCTTCCCAAGGTGAGGGCTAACTTTGCGGCGTGACCTTCCTCAACCAAACTAACACGGTTTGTGGCCAATACACGTGGCACGGACTTCAGTCCGTACCTACCACAGACTGATTTCCGTGCCACGATACGCGCGTTATGCAAGTTGCCTGCGAACGAATATCCTAACTCGATTAACCGATGGTGAACGAAGTGCGATCACTTGAAAGCCCATCCCCGGTGGCCGGCTATGCGAGCGCTCGGTACGCCGCATCACTCTCCGAGTTTGGCACCGCTCGGCAACTTCCTGGCTGCCACGGCTGGCTCCTTGAAACCACGGTCGATTCCAAGATGGTTCCAGGAACTGTTTGGCACGATGCCGCGGGGTGTTACCCGCTGTTCTGTTGTGCCGATTGGGATCGGCTGCAAGACGACATCGAATCGCTGCCCCCCACCCTTGTATCGGTGCGAGTGGTCACCGACCCGTTTGCCGCGACCACGCCCGAACAACTGCGGGCCTCATTCCCCGATGTATGCCGTGAATTCAAGCAACACTTTATTACCGATCTTTCCGCGCCGCTTGAACGTGCCGTCTCGAAGCATCACCAGCGGAATGTGGCCCACTCGCTCGAGTTGGTGGACGTCCGCATTTCGACTGACGGGAATGAACTTCTTGCCGTATGGTGCCGATTGTACGATAACCTTATCGAACGCCACGGAATCACTGGCATTGCCCGCTTTTCCACGCGATCTTTTGCCGAGCAACTGCAAGTTCCGGGCTTGGTCGCGTTCTGTGCGTACGAACGCGGCCCCCTCCATGCTCCGCCCTGCGGCATGACGCTTTGGTATCTCGATGGGAACCGCGCCTACTACCACTTGGCCGCCTACACCGATCTCGGCTACGAACACAAAGCCTCCTTCGCCCTGTTCTGGCAGGCCTTGAATTACTTTACCCAACAGGGGGTGCGATGGGCCGCGCTCGGCGCGGGGGCTGGCACGGTGAATGCCGAATCGGGCCTCACCCGCTTCAAACGCGGCTGGGCCACCCACACCCGCCCCGCCTACTTCTGCGGCCGCATCCTTAATCTCGAAGCCTACCGACAACTTTCAACCCAAGCCCCGAAAGATGCGAGTTTCTTTCCCGCGTATCGTGCTGCGTGAGCATTTCCACAATCAGTGCAGTACTGCGATAGCATTAGGGAATGACAAAACAAAAAGATCCCGAAACATCCAACACGTGTCCTGAATGAAACTTATCTGAGTTCACATTGAAGACAATAATGACAACCTGCCCCTTCTCGCAGAAAGTATCAACTGTAGAGTTGCCGGGAAGTACATTTCGATGCTCGTTCAAATCATGTTGCCGATGAGCCATGATAACTACACGAACAGTAAAGTCGTGGTCGTTCCGAAGTTGAATCGGTACGCTTGCGTTATAGGCAGGAGTAGATTCCACATTCAGGCTCAACCGCCCAACTTCGGTGTATCCTGTATCTTGCATTGCCGGTCTCCTTGATAAGGTATTGATGGTCGCTTCCGCATCGCGCAGAGGCGGGAAGGGCGAGTTCCACGAAAGGCAAGCATAACCGGGCTGTCAACGAACAGCTTCTCACGAGCAGTTCTCAGACCCGGTCCTAAATCACCGTGCGTGATTGTGGTTGGTTCGTTTAAGCGTCAATTGCGTACTCTTGCTGTTTTCGCTGGTGGTGCTTTCGGAGGTAGCGGCGTACTTCGGACATCAGTTCGTTCATGGTGGTGTAGGTATGGTTGCGGGTGACGTTTGCATGAAGGTCTTGCCACGCGCGTTCGATACGGTTGTGATCGGGGCAGTACGGCGGTAGGAAGTGCAACTCAATCCGCCGGCCTTCCGGCGTTTCCAAGCTCAACTGCACCTGTTGGGTGAGGTGAATCGAGTAATTGTCGAGTATCTCATGGATTTTCTTGGCATTCCGATAGTGTTGCGTTAGTTCCCACAGCAGGCGAATGAACAACAGACTGTCTTTCTTGTCGCCCTCCACCCAAATCAATTGGTCGGTGACGGCGTCTTGAGCGCCGGCCAGGTATCGTTTATCATTTTGCCCGGGAGTCATCACCTCTTTTTGCTGCCCCTCGACCATCCAGTCCAAGCCGATCTTCGGGTTCAAATGAATGTCCACTTCGTCTTCATACAGGACGACTTCATCCGCCGGCAAGTTGTCAATCAACTCGGCAATTTTTCGTAAACGCCTGTTTTTTTGCGGCTTTCGACGACGGGCATTCGACCGTCGGCTTGGGGCGTCCGCGGCGGGCCCCAATCTGCGCGAGCGCCCGACTCATGGTGCTGACGTCGACCGCGACGCCTGTTTTTCGTTTCAAAACTCGCACCAACATCTCGCGGGTCCATGTCGGTCGCCGAAAGCCATGTTCTTGTGGAGAGCCGGCAACCACTTCATGCAGGATTGCTAGATACTCCTCGTCCAACTTGCGGTCGCCATTTTCCTCGCGTCGATCGACCAAACCTGCTTCGCCGCACTCGACAAATCGCTTGCGGACTCGGCGGACCGTCGATTCCGAACCCCCTAAAGCACGAGCCGTATCGGCCACGGTTCGTCCCTCGTCCAGGTTCACGATGATCAAGTACCGTTTTGCTAGCTTCGGATCCTCACTCTCTCGTGCATTCTTTCTGAATCTGCGATTGCCGCTGCGGTCGAAGCAGACCACAATACCATCCATGGGAACTCCCTTCTGCGGACTTCGTGTTCGTGGAAATCGTGAAACGGGGAGTTCCCATTTTTTGTCGATCCCTTGTGTTTGCGAAATACCAATCCGTGCAAAATCACGCACGGTGATTTAGGGGCTAGATGTAGCATTTGCGCGACGATCGTTCGTTGACTCGGTAGAGTAACTGGACACTTTGGAAAAACAGGCGCAACAAACGTAGGTCCAGTTTTCATGTGGGTATCTGCGGTAGACCCTGAGGCAGGGATTGCAAGGATCGTGGTGGCGACAGAACGCCCATTGAAAACAGGGGAAATCCGTTGGTCCAGTGAGTGAATGTTCGTGATAGTAGTAGAAATTGCAGTCCTCCCGGTCTTTGACAAGTGCCCAGTGCTCAACAATTCCAGAATGTTCGTGTAACACAACCCCGCTATTTCCATTTAGTGACCAAGCACCGCGCCCACATGCCAGGAACAAGTGCGGTCCTGGCCCGTACTGCTCGGAACTGCTTCGCTCGACTGGATATGACGGCTCTTGAGCAACCACTATTTCCGTCATGCAAGAGACTAAAGCGGCCAGCAATACATTCTTCCACATGGCTAATCCTCCCAGTTCAATTGTGAATCCTACCCGAAAGATCGACCCAATATGGCTGCCCAGCATCTTTGCCCAGGTAGCAAATCAATGACTACTTAACTAACCGGAATTTACGTCATAGCCCCGACGCCCGTGCGACAATAACTTCCAGTATCAGGTGTGAAACCAGCAATGAGTCACCGCCTTGCCTGTCGCAATTCACTGCGCGAAAGCAGCCAATATTCTCTCGCAGATTGGATTCATGCCCCGTGAGCATGTGCCTCGACCTACACTCCTCGGACTTCGCCATTGCCAAACTCGGCGAAATCGGGCATTGTGGATGGCCGATATGACCACGGGTTACCACACGATTATCGACCACTACGAGCAATGCCTCGCGCGCCACGGCGATTCGCATCGGGGCGTCGATTGGCCCAACGCGGCCGACGCCGCGACCCGTTACCGCGTGATGCTCGAACTCTTGCGGCCCCAACCGCTCGAAGCCCCCGCGCCACTCGAGCTGCTCGATTTCGGCTGCGGGGCTGGGCACTTGCTCGAACACATCCACGAGCACGGGCCACACGACCTCCGCTATCGCGGCATCGATGTTTCGCAGCCGTTTATCGATCTTGCGAAGCGAAAGTTCCCGGGCATCGAGTTTCACTGTTTCGACGTGCTGGCCGACGATGCCCTGCTGCCGTCTGCCGATTTCATCGTGCTCAACGGAGTGCTCACCGAAAAACGCGGCCTTCCGTTCGAGGAAATGTTCGATTACATGGCCCGCCTGCTTCCGCGAGTCTTTGCGGCGGCTCGTCGTGGGATGGCGTTCAACGTCATGTCGCACCATGTCGATTGGCAGCGCGACGACTTGTTTCACGTTCCGTTCGACCAAATGGCCGCGTTCGTTCGCACGAATCTCAGCCGCCACTTTCTCTTTCGTGCCGATTACGGCCTTTACGAATACACGACTTACGTTTACCGCGAACCGAGGTAGCCGCATGGCCGATGTCGTCATCTTTGGAACCCGCGATTTCGCTTCCCTTGCGCATTTCTATCTCCAGCACGATAGCGAACATCGCGTCGTTGGGTTCACGGTCCATCGCCAGTACGTGCCTGAGTCGGCAACGTTCGAGGGCCTGCCGGTTGTGCCGTTCGAGGAGTTGGAGTCGCACTTTTCGCCCGCCTCGGTACGTGCCTTCGCTCCGCTCTCGCCAAACCGTATGAATCGATTTCGTGCTGAAATCTTTGGCGAACTCAAGAGTCGCGGGTATTCGTGCATTTCGTACATCAGCACGCGGGCAACACGCTTCCCCCAAACCCCTATTGGCGAGAACTGTTTCATCCTCGAAGACAACACGATTCAACCGTTTGTTTTGATCGGCCACAACGTCGTCCTTTGGAGCGGCAACCACATCGGCCATCACTCGACGATCCGCAACCATGCGTTCGTCACGTCGCATGTCGTCGTTTCGGGGCATTGCGTCGTGGGCGAGTATTGCTTCCTCGGCGTGAACGCCACGGTCAAGGACCATATAACGTTGGCCGAAGGCACGCTCGTCGGCATGGCCGCCAACATCGCCCGCGATACCGAACCTTGGAGCCTCTACAAAGCCGACTCCACCCGCCCCTCCAAGGTCTCCAGCCAAGATATCAACTTCTGAGCGAGGCATTCTATGAATAGAACAACCCAAATAACAAGAATGCGCATTGCGCATTGGTAACGTGCCATTTGGAATTGGTCATTATAGAAATGGCCCATGACAAATGAGCCATTTGCAGTGACCGATGCTCCGCTCTGTTCTCCGTGATCTCTGTGACCTCTGTGGCAAACAATCGCTGTGGCAAACGACCTTCGCAACACCTTGGGCCAAGCCTCATGAACTGGCACAAGCTAGGCCTGGTGTGGGCCCCAACGGGCGAGTTACCTTGGGCGCAGTCGCATGCCACGCTGCCGGTCGTTCAGGTGGTTGGCGGCGATCGTTGGTGCGTCTTCGTCGGCTGCCGCGATGACCTCGGGAAAACACGCATCGCCCGCCTCGAATTGAATATCGCACCTTTGCCCAACGAATTGCCGACCGTGCTCAGTGTCGCCCCCAGCCCCATTTTGCCGCTCGGCCTGCCCGGCACCTTTGATGACAGCGGCATGATGCCCGGCTACCTCGTAGCCGATGGCGATTCGCTGCTCCTCTACTACATCGGTTGGAATGTCAAGGCGACCGTGCCTTATCACACGTCCATCGGCCTCGCAATTAGCCACGACCGTGGCCACACGTTTCAGCGTCACTCGCTCGGCCCGATCCTCGATCGTTCCGCCGTTGATCCCTACTTCACCACGTCGCCCTGCGTTCTTCGCGAAGAAGACTGCTGGCGAATGTGGTACATCTCGGGCACCGGTTGGCGCGAAATCAACGGTCGATGGGAGCCTGAATATCATGTCAAGCTCGCCGAGTCGCCCGATGGTTATTCGTGGACCCCGACGGGCATCTCGTGCATCGACCCAGGCCCCGGCTACGCGATTGGCCACCCCTGCGTCTTTCGCCACGATTGCCGCTATGCCATGCTCTATTCGATCCGTTCGACGACGGACTATCGAACCGACTCTAAAAATAGCTATCACCTGGGCTACGCCGATTCCACCGACGGCATCCGTTGGAATCGACGCGATAAGCTCGCCGGCATCACGTGCTCCGCCTCGGGCTGGGATTCCGAGATGATCGAATACGCCTGGCTGCAACACCACAACGACCAAACGTACCTTCTTCATAACGGCAACGGCTTTGGCCGCTCCGGCTTCGGCATCGCTCATCTGCATGCCAGTTAGGCGTGAATCGTCCCCCAAGCCGGAAGCGTTAGTGCCCGAAACTTCCGGAACCCCCCGCGCGTTTACGCTACTCGCAACGTTTGTTCCACCGGCTCTAGCATCCCATGCTCGACCCGCACCACGCGGCTGGCCAGCGAAAGCGTGCTTTCCCGATGCGTGATCATGATCAGCGTGCGATGCTGGCCGTACTCGGCCAATGCGTCGTGAATCAACTTTTCGCTCTCGACGTCGATCTGGCTCGTTGCTTCGTCCAGGATCAAGATTTCCGCGTTGCGAAGAAACGCGCGGGCGAGGGTGATCCGCTGCCGCTGCCCGCCGCTGAGTCGATGCCCGTTGGGGCCCACCATCGTTTGGTATCCCTGCGGCAGTTGCGAGACGAATCCGTCGGCTCGTGCCAGCCGAGCTGCCGCCATGATTTCTTCTTCCGTCGCATCCCATCGCCCGTAGCGAATGTTGTGTAGGATCGATTCATTGAAAAGCTCGGTCTGCTGCGTTACGATCGCGATGCGGCTTCGTAAGTCCTTTAGCGCGAATTCGCGGAGCGAAACCGAATCGATCGTCACCGCGCCTTGTTGTGGGTCGTAGAAGCGGCATAAGAGGTTGATGAGCGTGCTCTTTCCGCCGCCGTTCGGGCCGACAATCGCTAGGTGTTCGCCACGCTGGATAGACAGGTTCACCCCCTTCAACACCGGGTGCTGCGGCGTGTAGCCAAATAGCACGTCGCGGAAGTCGATCCGTTCGTGCGGCGTCGGCATCGCCTTGGGCACGGCAGGTTCCTCAAGCCGCGATTCACGTTCTAAAATCGGGTACAACAGCCCCGCGGCGGCCATCCCGTTATTCACCGCCGTCACTACGCTCGAAAGTTTCCGTAATGGATCCGATGCCCCCACTAACAATGCAAAGAACACCGTCAACTGAGTCATCGTGAGCGGACGATCCGACATCGGAATCCCGAGAATGTGCGTTTGCTTATTGATCACGAGGTAGCCCGAAACGATCACCCCGATGCACAAGATGCCCATCCCCAGCAGCTCGGTAACCGGGTGGCTTAGGCTGTTGTACAGTGTGGATTTCATCGCAAAACGGCGCATCTGGCCAGTCGAGTTTCGAAAGCGCTGACGTTCAAAATCCTCCATCGTGTTGGCCTGCACCGTCAGCAGTGAGTTGAAGACTTCCAGCATCACATGATGGAAGTTCATCGAACGATCGAGCATTCGGACCGAAAGACCGCGAATCCGGCGGTTCAAAAACAGAATGAGAACCACCGCAACTGGTGCAAGCAGGAGCGAAGCCAGCGTCAGCCGCCACGAAATGAACCAAGCCCCACCCAAGCACGCCAGGATTCGTAGTGGTTCCGTCACGGCGCCGCCGTAGAACCCGGTGATGCCGTTGGCTAGCATGTCGGTCGTGTGCGTGATGTGGGCCGTGTAGCCGCTGATCCCCAGGGTGTCGAACGTGGGGCGATCTAGCGCGACTGCCTTGTCGAATAATCGTCCCCGCATGTTGCGGGCAATCGTTTGCGAGACATACGAAATCGTCATCGTGTTGACGAGCATCAGCACCTGCTTCAGTGCTGTGGCAACAGCCACAAACAAGGCGATCAGCGCCACGGTGGCAAATGGCTTCGAGGGCATGAACCGTTCGAAGTAAGGCTGTAAACGCTGGGCCGAGTAGATGCTGGCTCGCTCCACCTGGCATTGCGTTTGCGCCACCTCGCGCTCGAGTGTAACTATTGCACGTACTTCCTCGTTGGGCGATTTGGCAACGCGATCTTCAATTTCTCGTAGCTTGGCTTCGTGGGCCGCCAGGCTCTTCTGGTGCGATTCCAGCCGTGCCCGATTCCACTCTTGTAGCGATTGGCCGTGAAACGTCGTCTCGATGATCGGGTAGAGCGCCGCGATGTTCGCGCTCCATAGCGCGGCCACGCCGAGCGAGCAACCGATGGCCATTACCAACGCCGGCCAGTACCGCCACGCCTGCTTCAATGCCTGAAAGAAATACTTCATACCGCATCCTGAGCCATGCCGCAGGACGGTGCTAGCGACCCCGAGGCCAGCACACTCCTAGCGAAGCAATTAAGGGGCGGCAGTCTAGGTAATTCACTAGAACCCGGCAACCGCAGAAATCCGCTGCCAATGCCGACAAAATAGGGCGTCCGAGGACTGCGTGGGTGAAAGATAGCTGCCCCGTTTCGGGACGGCGAACCGATCCCGAAAAAAACCTCGTGCCCCCGTGGCACGGACTTCAGTCCGTGATATCCGACCCGCCCGCAGGAGTCGCCAAGCCTTCCACAGAGCCGTTCCTATCGTATCGTATTGCGAGCAGAGTTTGCGCCCGCCCAGCTTTCGCACGACTCCTTCCAAGGAAAGAAGGGAGATTTCGACCGAGCCATTGCCCGGTCCTCGCATCGACGAAAGTGGCTCTGCTGAGAAAAAACTAAGCGCCAACGGCCTTCAACCAGGCACTCGCCATGACCGTCGCACCGCTGGCCGATGGATGCACGCCGTCGCCCGCCCAGGTATCTGGTGGGGCCACCTTGCAGGCTGCAAGGAACATCGAATGAAACGGCACGAACACCGCGCCGACCCCTTCCGCCACGCGTCGGGCGGCCGTGCAATAACCGGAAAACTCTTCGAGCCATGATTCTTTCACTTCCTTGCCCGCCACGAGCAAGAACGGCTCGCAAATCACCAGCCGCACGTTCGGCAACGCCTTTCGCGTGCGTTCCAACAACTCGCGATACCCGCTCTGGTACTTTTCCAGCGTCCCATCGTATCCGTTCTTACGGATATGCCAGAAGTCATTCACGCCGATCAAAATACTCAATACGTCGGGCTTCAGCTCCAGGCAATCCTTTTCCCACCTTTCAGCAAGCTGATACACCTTGTTGCCGCTGATACCGCGATTAAAAATTTTGTAATTGGCCTCTGGCGAATTGATCAACAACTGCGCCGAGGCCAGCCAGGCATATCCCAACCCAAGCGCCGCAGCATCGTTCGCTTCGTCGCGCTCGCGTTTCCGTCCCGCATCGGTGATCGAATCGCCTTGAAACAGAATCGTATCTCCGGACCGCAGCAGTGGCTTGAAAGGCTCGCCCGCCGTGGCCGCCAGCGCATTTTCAACGCTCAAGAGCGTTCCCCCGGCCCCCGCCGCCAGCAGCCCCGCCGCACTCAGCCCCAGCCCCGCACCCACAAACTCGCGGCGGCTCGGTTGCACACTCTTCAACGTCTCGTCGTTCATGGTTGCTTGCGTTGTCATCGAAAAAACTCCGGGTTACGATATTTCTGCCGAACTGTTACGATACTCGGGCGGCTCACGAATCTCAAGCTCTCACCATTCCCGCAAGAAGCTCTTATTGATCCATGCGCAGCGAAAGACCCATCGTTCGTTAAACCCCGAGCCAGCGGCGAGGGAGAACCTCGAATCCCGTCGCCGTTGGTTCCAGGTTAGACAACCCGTAAAGGTTCATTGGTAGCGCAGTCATCAATAGTCCCAAATTCGCATGGAACCAGCCTACGAAACGCTCGACCAACGCACGATTACCGAGGCAGATGCCCGCCGTATCGCTACGTTGTTGCTTACCATTTGGCCGAAGCCAGGACGCACGGTCGAAGGCCGCGCGCAAACGATCCTTCAGCAGTGGAAGGACTACCGCGGTCCAGAAGTGCAGCACCCGCGTTCCTTCCTTGTCCGCGAGGGCGACCGTATCATCGCCCACGCCCAAGCCGACCCGCGAACGATCCGCACCACCGCCGGCGATCTCACCGTCCTTGCCCTCTGCCGCGTTTGCACGTTGCCCGAAATCCGCGGCCTAAAGCTCGGCCGCGCGCTCGCCGAAGCCGCCTTCGCGCTTGTTGACCAGGGCGTGTATCCCTTTTCACTCTTCCAAACAACCGAACAGGTCCGTCCGTTCTACGAAAAACTGGGCGGAACTGTTGTCCTTAACCGCTGTGTGAACTCGCTCGGCGAGAACCCCGAGGCAAACCCATTTTGGGACCCTATCCTCATGCGCTACCCCGCCACCGCTAACTGGCCAACCGGCACGATCGACATCCTCGGCCCAGGATGGTAACGAGTTGCAAGTTGCAAGTTGCGAGTTACCATTTCTGTTTAGCCGCGACGCGAAGCGGAGCGCGCCCCCGTTACTCCTCGCCCCTCACCCCTCATGCCCCCAATATCCCCCGCGGGCATGATCGTACTTTGCCTCACTCCCCATTCGCTCGGTGGCAAACCGCCCGTCGCGGTACACCTCGTGGCCCATCACCCAGGTGCGAACGGGCAGCCCCACAACTCGCGCGCCGTGCCAAGGGCTCCATCCGCACTTTGTCACTTGTTCTTCGTTGCGAATCTCATGCTCGCGCGCAAGATCAACCAGTACCAGGTCGGCGTCGTAACCGACTTCGATCCGTCCTTTGCCCACGATATCCCACACACGTGCCGGCGCTTCGCACATCCAATGCACAACTTGCTCCAGCGTGCATCGCCCGCGGTGTACTTCGTTGAGCATGAGCGCGAGTGAGTTCTCGACGGCCGGCAACCCCGAGGGCGACTTCGGGTACGGTTGTCGCTTCTCTTCAAGTGTATGCGGGGCATGGTCGGTCGCAATGACTTGCAACTGCCCCGCGGCCAACGCCTGCCACAACGCTTCGTTATCTTCGCGGGTTTTAATCGAAGGATTCATCTGCACCAGTGTGCCCAGTCGCTCGTAATCCTCCACGTTGAACAGCAAGTGATGCGGGCACGCCTCGCCCGTGATAAGCCCGCGATGGTCGGCCAACAGCTCGATTTCCGCTGCCGTTGAAACGTGCAGCACATGAAACCGATGCCGGTGGCGATGTGCTAGTTCGATCGCCCGCCGTGTGGCAATCACGGCGGCTTCATGGTTGCGAATCTGCGAATGAGATGCCACGTCGCTCGACCCCGCAAACTTCGCCGCGTTGGCCCGCACCGTCGTTTCGTCTTCACAGTGGGCCGTAATCGGCAGCGTGGTGTCGGCAAAAATGCGCTCGAGCGCTTCCTGCTCGTCGACCAGCAAATCGCCAGTGCTCGACCCAATGAAAACTTTGATCCCCGGCGTTCGCTGGGCATATCTCAATTCGTCGATGTTTTCGGTTGTCGCGCCAATGTAGAAACCGTAGTTCACGAGCGATTTTGCCGCCGCGAGCCGCAGTTTCTCATCGATGCGTGCTCGGGTCGTGGCGGCCGGCACCGTGTTCGGCATCTCCAGAAATGTCGTGACGCCCCCCTTCGCGCACGCCCGGCTTGCGGTGGCCAGGTCCTCCTTGTGCGTTAGCCCCGGCTCGCGGAAATGAACCTGGTCGTCGATCACCCCCGGCAAAAGGTGAAGGCCTGCGGCATCCACCACTTCCTCGGTACGCATCTGCACCGCCGGGGCGATATCGGCGATCCTCGCCCCTTCGACGACCACCGATACCCGCTCGACCCCGCTGGGCAGCACGACCTGGGCATTCTTAATAAGCAGACGCATGCCCCCAGTGTAGCAGGCTCGCACCGCGTACCGAAGCGGCCTTCGCACAACCCCAGGTTGAAGCTCTTGCCGACAAGAGGCCGTGCCGTGGACAAACGATCCACGCATCGCCGATGTTCTTCGCTCCGCGAATCCACCTCTCGTGCGAGCGAACCAGCGTTGCCAGCTAATGGGTTTGCAACCTATCATTGTTGATGGCTACATGAAAAATGAGCCAGCCGAGATCGTTCAACCTGGAACCAAGGGCGACGGGATTCGAGGTTTTCCCTTGCCGTTGGCTCGGGGTTTAGCGAACCCTAGTCCTTAGCCGTACAGCTATGATGAGGTTGAACCGTCGGCTTCCGCCGACGGCTATTTCACTCACTTACTCACTCACTTTCTTACATACTCTCCCACTCACTCATCCACTCATTAGCCTTGCCTTCTGCTCCGAACAAAACCGATCTCCTCGATTCGCTCCTTGCCGAGCGCATCCTATTGCTGGATGGTGCGATGGGCACCCAAATTCAGGCGCTCGAACTTGACGAGCGCGGCGTTCGTGGCGATCGCTTTGCCGGTCACCACAAAGACCTGAAGAACTTCGCCGACATCCTTTGCATCACCCACCCGCGCGAAGTCACGGCGATCCACCGAAACTACCTGGTGGCCGGGGCCGATATCATCGAAACCAACACGTTCGGTGCCAGCCCCATCGGCATGGGAGAGTTTGAATTGCCGCCCGAGCTGATGCGCGAGATCAACCTGGCCGCCGTCACGTGCGCCCGCCGCGCTTGCGATGAGTTCAACGAACGCACGCCCGATCGGCCGCGCTTCGTCGCCGGTTCCATCGGCCCCACCGCCAAGCAAACTGCCATCAGCACCAAGGTTGATGACGCCAGCTTCCGCGCCGTTACGTTCGACCAGATGGCCGATTCCTACTACCAGCAAGTCGCCGCGCTCGTCGAGGCCGGCGTCGATATCCTCTTGCCTGAAACGGTCATCGATACGCTCAACCTCAAAGCGTGCTTGTTTGCCATCTCGCGGTACTTCGAAGAGCACCGTTGCAGCTTGCCCGTCATGGTCTCGGCCACGTTCGATCGCGGCGGCGCTACATTCGTTTCCGGCCAAGAAGTCGAAGCGTTTTGGAATGCCGTCGCCCATTTCCCGATGCTCTCCGTCGGCATGAACTGTGCGCTCGGCCCCGAGTTAATGCGGCCACACCTTGAGACATTGCAATCCGTTTCGCCCACCTGGATCAGTTGCCATCCCAACGCCGGCTTGCCGAATGAAATGGGCCAGTACGATCTCGGACCGGCTGCCATGGCGCGCATGATCGGCGAGTTTGCCGAGCACGGTTGGGTGAACATCGTCGGCGGCTGCTGTGGTACCACGCCCGAACACATCCGCGCCATGGCAGACGCCGTGAAGCACACCCGCCCTCACCAGCGAACCGCCATTCTGCCGGCCCTCCGGCTCAGCGGCACGAAGCCGCTCTCTGTCAACAATTGCGGATTGCGGATTGCGGATTGCGGATTAGCCGAAGGAATCGCCACGCCCGATTCCGCCGCACAGGCTCCCGAATCCGCAATCCGAAAACCGAAATCCGAAATCGCCCCCCCTCGCTCCTCCTCCTTTCTGATGATTGGCGAGCGTACCAACGTCACTGGCTCACGCAAATTCGCCCGGCTAGTGAAGGAGGAAAAATACGAGGAGGCCGTCGAGATTGCCCGCTCGCAGGTTCTTAACGGTGCCAATGTCATCGACGTGAACATGGACGAAGCCCTGCTCGATGGCGAAGCTGTGATGGCCAAGTACCTCCGCCTGCTCGCCGGCGAGCACGAGGTGGCGGCCGTCCCCACGATGGTCGATAGCAGCAAGTGGTCGGTGCTCGAAGCGGGCGTCAAATCGCTCCAAGGCAAGCCGATCGTCAACTCGATCAGCCTCAAGGATGGCGAAACCGAGTTCCTCCGCCGCGCCAAACTCTGCCGTTGGTACGGTGCCGCCGTCGTCGTGATGGCCTTCGACGAACAAGGCCAGGCCGTCACGATTGAAGACCGCGTCCGCATCTGCAAACGGGCCTATGAACTTCTCACGAACGAGGCCCGCTTCTCGCCTTCCGATATCATCTTTGACCCCAACATCCTTACCGTTGCCACCGGAATCGAGGAACACAACACCTACGCGCTCGATTACATCCGCTCGATTCCCCTCATCAAACAAGCCTGCCCCGGCACCCTCATTTCCGGCGGTGTTTCCAACGTCTCCTTTTCGTTTCGCGGCAACGATGTCGTCCGCGAAGCCGTCAACGCCGTGTTTCTTTACCACGCCATTCGTGCCGGGCTTGATATGGGGATCGTCAACGCGGGGCAACTCGCGGTGTACGAAGATATCGAGCCAGCACTCCGCGAACGGGTCGAAGACGTCATCCTCAACCGCCGACCCGATGCCACCGAGCGCCTCGTCGAACACGCCGAATCCATCAAAAGTCAGGCCGCCGGCTCTGCCGACGAAGCCGATGAAGCGTGGCGCAAGTCGCCGGTCGAGGAACGTCTCAAACACGCCCTGCTGAAAGGCATCGTCAAGCACATCGACGACGATACCGAAGAAGCTCGCCAAAAATTCCCCAGTTGCCTGGCGATTATCGAAGGCCCGCTCATGGACGGCATGAGTATCGTCGGCGACCTCTTCGGCGCGGGCAAAATGTTTCTTCCCCAAGTGGTGAAAAGCGCCCGCGTGATGAAGAAAGCAGTCGCCTACCTCACCCCCTTCATGGAAGCCGAGAAAGCCGCTAGCGGCTTAGCCCACCAAGCCCGCGCCAAAATCCTTCTCGCCACCGTGAAGGGCGATGTCCACGATATCGGAAAAAACATCGTCGGAGTCGTCCTCGGCTGCAACAACTTCCACGTCATTGATCTCGGCGTGATGGTCTCCTGCGAAACAATCCTCGAAACGGCCCGCCGCGAAAACGTCGATCTCATCGGCCTCTCGGGGCTGATTACCCCCAGCCTCGATGAAATGGCTCACGTCGCCCGCGAAATGCAACGCACCGGCCTCAAACTGCCGCTCCTCATTGGCGGCGCCACCACTAGCGCCAAACACACGGCTGTCAAAATCGCCCCCGCCTACACCGCCGAGGTCATTCACGTGCTCGATGCCTCGCGCAGCGTGCCCGTCGTCGAAAAACTCATTAACCCCGATGCTCGCCCGCAACTCGACGCCGAAAACCGCGCACTCCAGCAGCAACTCGTGGCCTCCCATGAAAAACGGCAAGAGATACAACTCGTGTCGTATGCCGAGGCCCTTGCCAAACGATTCCCGACGGATTGGAACACGGTCGATATCCCGCAACCCCAATTCGTATGGACGCGACTCTTCGACAACGCCCCGCTCGATGCGCTTCGCCACTTTATCGATTGGTCCCCCTTCTTCCACACGTGGGAACTCAAAGGCAAGTACCCACGCATCCTTGAAGACCCCAACTACGGCGAGGCCGCGCGCAAACTCTTTGCCGATGCCAACAAACTCCTCGACCTCATCCTTCGCGAAAAACGGTTCAAGGCCCGCGGCATTTACGGCTTCTTTCCCGCCGCCAGCGAAGGCGACGACATCATCATCTACGAAGACGACACTCGCCAACGCGAGCGCTGCCGCTTCCACATGCTCCGCCAACAGTGGCAGCGAAAAGGGCAGGGGGTCTTCTACTCGCTCGCCGATTTCATCGCCCCGGTCGAAAGCGGTCGCCGCGATTACCTCGGGGCGTTTGCCGTTTCCACCGGCTTCGGGGCCGACGAACTTGCCGCCCACTTCGAACGCGACCACGACGACTACCACGCGATCCTCGCCAAAGCCCTTGCCGACCGGCTCGCCGAAGCCTTTGCCGAAGCGCTCCACGCACAGGTCCGCCGCGATTGGGGCTACGGCAGCTCCGAGCTATTCACCAACGACGAACTCATCGACGAAAAGTACCGCGGCATCCGCCCCGCACCCGGCTATCCCGCTCTGCCCGATCACACCGAAAAACGCACCCTCTTCCAACTGCTCGACGTAGAGGCCTCCCTCGGCATCCGCCTTACCGAGAACTGCGCAATGCACCCCGCCGCCAGTGTCGCCGGTTTCTATTTCGCCCACCCCCAGGCCCGTTACTTCGCCGTCGATCGAATCACCCGCGACCAGGTCGAAAACTACGCCCGCCGCAAGAAAATCCCGCTCGCCGAAGCCGAACGCTGGCTCTCCCCAAACCTCGCCTACTCCCCCGCCTAACCCCCCGCCTTAATTCCAATCATCACGTTTCCCATAGCGTCGGCCGGCAGGCCGTATCGACTGCCAATACCCACTGCCCCCCCTCACCGCCCCCACCTAGCGCCTTGGGTGCGGCGTCCTCAAGCCCGCGCCGGCCACAAATTCAACCAACCCGCCTTTTTCGGCGCGGTTTCGGCTGCTTGGCCTTGTGGGTTTCCGCCGAGGGCGGCTGCTAGTTGGTTGAACGATTGCGTGATCGCCGCTCGCGGTGCTTGCCGTATGAGGGGTACGCCGTTGTTGCGCACTTCCACCATCACCCGATAGTCATTGGGAATCTGCCAGAATAGCTCGCGCCCGATCGTCTCCTGCGCCTTCTTCAGGCTGATCTGCCCTGTCTCGTAGCCGGCCCGGTTCACGATGATCTTTACCTTGTCGTCGAACTTGTTGACCTCCTTGAACGAGATCATGAGCCGCACCACGTTCCGCAAGCAGGGCAAGTCGAGTTGCGTGATGAGCAAAATGTGCTCGGCCTCGGTTAGGGCAAAAATGTCGAGGTCGTTGAAACTCTTCGAGGTATCGATAATGACATGGGTGAACGATGTTTTGAGAAGCCCCAACACGCGGCTCAGTTCGTCGACCGATATCTTGCGCGCATCTTCCAATTGCACCGGCCGAGGCAGTAGGTACAGTCCCGTTTCGTGCTTCGTCAGCGAACGCTTGAGGAGGGTCAGGTCAAGCCGATTGATATTTTCCGCAACGTCGAAGAGCGTGTACTCGGGAATGGTGTCGAGAAACACATCGGCATCGCCCAGGCACAAGTCGAGATCGAGCAGCACGACCGAATTCTCTTCGTGGGCGGCAAGCGCGCAGGCAAGGTTGACGGCTACGCTCGTCGTGCCGACGCCGCCCGTCGCCCCGGTGATCGCCAGGATCGAGCACCCACGGACCGGGCCGCCGCTGCTCGTGGAACGTTGCCTCGCAATTCGTTGAAGCGCAGTCGATAGGTCCTCGGCCTTTAGCGGTTGCGGCAAGAACTCCTTTGCTCCGCTACGCATCGCCCGCAAAATCAGGTTGCCGTCCGTCGAACTGCTCGTCACCAAGATCGCGCACGATGGCGAGGATTTCAGCAAGGTGGATACTAGTTCGAGCGATTTATCTACGTTGCTATCGAGTGCGATGATCGCAACATCGGGGGTCGTTTGCGCAACGACATCGGCGAAAAACTCATAACGCGAACATTCCGCTTCAAGCCACACGGCCTCCAACCCCAACAGCAGCGTCTTCAACGCATCGCGAGACGCGTCTTTCGGGTCAACAACAGCAATACGCAAAACATTGGACATGAATCGGCTCGTTTCAACTCAACGGGGTTCATCAAGGTTGGAAAGGCAAGAACGGGCACTCTAAAACTGGCAGTTCCGTCAAGCGAGGCGCTCACCTTAGGGCATCGGGTCCTTGGCAAGCTTATCGGCCAAACAAGGGTGACTCGGTGCCGTAACGCAGTGGCAGCACCAGGGATTTCCAATGATCGATATCAATCTATTCCGCGTCGTAGCCAACCCCGCCGATGACGCCGGCCGCCACGCTCGGCAAACGGCTTGCGGGGCTTGGGGCCTGCGGTGTGTAAGGCTTCGAAGTATCGCGGGTGAATACGGGTTGCCGTTGCGGCGCGTGGGGCTGGGCCGCCATGTAAACGGGCCGATGGGCCTGACCAACCTGACCAACCGCCATGCCGCGAGAACCGGCAGCCTGGCCCGCCGGGGCCGTGCGCCGTGCCGAACTCAGCCGCGGCGGCATTCCATCTTGGATTTCCACCGGCATCGGCGCGCTCGAACTGGTGGGCGAATCATCGTAGCCCGTTCCGCCTGGAAGTGTCGTTCGCATCGGCATCGGCTCGGTTGCTTCTGGCACCGCACGATCGTGAATGACTTCACCTTGGAACGGATTGCTCGGCACGGGGCGGCCTTGTGTCGAGCCGTTCGGGCCGCATGGCTGGCAACCACCGTTGTTGCAATTGTTGCAGTTGGGATTGCCGCACGGGTTTTGGCCACAGGCCCCCAAGCCTTGCGTGGGGTTGCAGTGGGTGGGGACTTCGATCACGCCGCCGACGTACATATCGCACGTGCTGGGCGAGGTGGAAAACGTGCCGGGGCCGTTGCACGGCATCTCGCCGGCATCGATCGGGTCGACAAACTCGGGCGTCACGACGATGAGCAATTCGATCTCGTTGACTTCATCCTGCGTTTTGCGGAACGGGATACCCAAGACGGGCATATCGGAAATGTAGGGTAGGCCGCGCTTTATCGATTTGGTTCGCTCTTGTACCAAGCCCGCCAACGCAAAGGTTTGCCCTGCTTTCATTTCGACCGCCGTATCGACCTGCCGAACAGTCAGCGAGGGAATTATATAATCTTGAATGATGACACTGCGCGAGTCGTCGAGTTCACTGATCCGCGGTCGCACTTCGAGGCGGATGTTGCCGTTGCCCAGCACGATCGGCAGGAAGTCGACTTGCGTACCGTACGGTTTGTACTCGATTGAGGCCGTACCCAAACTCTGCGGCACGACGATCGGAATCTCGCCTCCGACGTTGAATTGGGCGGGTCGGCCACTGATTGCAGTAATGTTCGGGTCGGCCAGTACCTTCGCCACGTTGTTCTGCTGAAGCCAATCGATGAAGCCGAAGAACGCGGCATCGCTGCCCACCACGCCGAACTCGGCGGCCTTGCCGGCGGTGTCGGTCACCGTTTGGAAACCGGCACTAGCCACGTTCGAAGTTTGGTTAAGCAAACCGCTTACGCCCGTCGAAAAGAAGCTGCCGCTCGAATCGAGGAAGGCAAAATCGGTGGAAAGGCGACGCAGCTTCGTCCGAGAAATTTCCATCACCTTCACCTTGAGCAATATCTGCTGCACGCCTCCCACGTTGATGTTGTTGATTACCTTGGGCGCGTAGTCCTCGGCCAACCGCATGATCGGCCCGACGTGGTCGGGCCGATCGACGAAACCCGTCAGCACCAGGCTTTCGCTATAGCGGTAAACCTTGATCGAGGAGTGCGGAAACTGCGTTTGAAGCGCGAGCGAAAGTTCGCGGGCATCGCCGTAAATCTGCACGTCCACCGAGTGGATGTTGCCTTCTTCGTCCCACAGGTTGACTTGCGTCACGCCCGCCTTCTTGGCCGATACTTGCACCTGCGTGGCCGAGAGGGGCGTCACCGCGAGCAACTCGGGATTGTTCACCTGCACGCGGGGGATGTTCTTTTCGAGCGTGAGGATGCGGCTGCTGTTCGTCGTCAGTTCGAGTCGCTCGCTCTGGCTGCTGATCTTGCGGATCACCGATTCGGAACCAGGTCCATCGCTGATGACGGGAAGTTGAGCACCACAACGCGCGACGCCGGCCAGCCATGCCGCAAACGCGAAGAGAATGGTTGCCGAACTCAGGATGGTTGCCCGCGAGAAGCGGGCCGGCGGGAGTTGATTGTCGTACATCCTTGTACTTCCCTTCGTGCTCGTGCGTGCGAGTTCTCGTTCACTCGCTTTCGATCTGGATAAGTGGTCGCAAGCTCTCCGGCATCCTTGCCATCGGGCTTGCTGCGCGGGGCAGGTCTCCCCGCATAAGTGCTATTGTCGTGGTCGTCTGCGGTTCGTCTTGTCTCGTGAAAGCTCTCTGGTGATTCCGTGATTAACCTCGGCAGGGCCTGTGGCTGACTTAATTATTACTTCCGCTAAGGTCGATCGGGAAATTATCGAGTATGTTGCTGGGGTCCGGTGTGGCGGCATCGTTGCCGTGTGGCTTGCCGGTCGTTGGCGAAAGTGTTGGCAAACCCGGCCCCGCTGGAGTACTGGCGGAAGCGGCCGTGTTGATCGGGCGACCCGTCTCGCTGTCGAACAGCACTTCGCGCACGCCCTGGGCTTCCACGATCTCCATACGGAACGGTTCTTTCACCGGTTGCGCCGTGTTCTGGATCGCATCCAACAACGAGCCTGTCGACTTCGCATCATCTTCATTCGCTTTCTTGCCGTCTTCATCGCCTTGTTCTTTCTTGCGGCTGTTCTTGTCGGCCGTTCCGTCGGCCAGCAGGTCATCGACAGTGTACTCCGAGGTGTCGGCCGTTTCTTCATCATCGGGGTTGCGGGGGATCAAGCTGAGTTCGCCGATCTGCTCCGCGAGCGAAAGCTTGCTCGCCTGCTCGGGCGTGAGCATCAACGAGACCGTCTTCGCAATCGCTTTATCATCACTGCCATCGGCCGATCGCTGTACCGTTTGATCGACCGCGAACACGCGGATGTTCTGTAAGATGACTTTCGACTTGGCCGTGTTCACGCCCGTCTTCTGATCCTTCCGGACAAAGAGCTGCACGTCGACACGATCGCCGGGGCCTAGCAGGCCGGCCACGCTCTTCTCCGCATCCACGGCAATCGTCTTCAGCCGCATGCCCTTCTGGATGTGGCGAATGGGGTCGGACACTTCTCCCTGGGCAAGGAGCTTCCCTTCGAGAATGGGTTCCCCTTCGATGATGGCGGTGCGAGGCCGACGGCCTTCAAGGTCCTCGGGCTTGGAAATTGCGCCGCGTGGCACCTTGTCCTTGGGCCAGTCCTCCAGGCGCAGCATCTTCATATCAATCGGGTCGCCCAAGTTGATGTTGTTCAACGCCACGTAGATCGGCACCGTTTCCAACTTGCCCTGGGGCGTGCTGTCGCGGTCCATCACCTGGCTGATGCCGATCGACGCCACGAGCCCACAGCCTAGCGCGAGCGCTAGTAAAATCAGCGATTTGGGTCGCATAGCAGTTCCTTTACAAGCCAAGGGACCGTGGCCTACGGCGGCGCGCGGATGCCGCTAGCCAGGACGTACACGGTGCCTTGTCGGTTTCTTCGGCACGATCAACAAATTCGGATTCAGGCATTTCAACGGGCCGGAAAACTCGACCCAGGTTATCAATCATGTCGCCATGTGCGATAGGCGCGATGCAGTGAATGCACTCGGCGCGCGAACAGGACTGGTCACCTCCGCGACCAGTCCTGCACATGTCTTCAACTTGGTGTTGGGCAACGCCAACGGCGCGGCTATAGCAACATGCCCGCCACGAAGAAGTAGGCAATCGTGCCGATGGCAATGGGAATGCCATAGGGTAACAGCATCATTGAAGGCTTGCGTTCGGCTGCTATCGCCGCTAGCTTTTCGGGGTCTTTGACGGTGAGGATTTCGTTGCAGATCATCCAGAACTGCGATTGATGTTTGTGCCACTTGCGGCGTGCCAGCACCATCAGCAAGGCAATGACGCCACCCACGATGGCGGATACCGCGAACGCATACAGCGTGGTGGTACCCCATACCCAAGCACCCACGCCGGCGAGCAGCTTCACATCGCCCGCGCCCATGCCGCCGATAGCATACAACGGCAACAGTAGCGCGAGCCCAACCGCGGTGCCCACCAGGCTGTACATCAGCCCTTCCCAACCGGCAAACGGCGAGAAGGCAGCACTATAGATCCAACCCGAAAGAATCATGGGAAAAGTAATCCAATTCGGCACCTTGAGCTTCATGCCATCGATGACGGCCGCCACGATCAGCGTGATCGTGACAAACCACACAGGCCAGTTTTCAGCAAGCGAACGAGTAAGGTGATGCAGATCGAACATGATGATGACCCAGTAAGCGTTGTTGACCCTAAAATGCGAGTTTCCAATGAAACGAAACCTAATGAACCACAAAGGCCACCAAGGATACGAAGAACACAATCGGCACAAGGGAACGCTCCTTGGTCGCAACACGCTCGCAAGGACGAATGTGCATATTCTTCGCAACAGAATTGACCATTGCTAAGTTGTCCTTGGTTATTTCGGCAATGACCAATTTCAATTGATCAAAGAGACTGTCCGGGAATTGGTACCGCTTTGAGCCCCCGGCTTTGCCGGGGGTTAGGTCAGCCACGCATCGTGTGACATCGCGGCACCCCCCGGCAAAGCCGAGGGTTGTGTATCCAATTTCCGGGATACTCTCAGTTATCCATGACTAATGGCCAATTCCTTTCTTGTGTTTGTGTCTGCGTTGCAACGGCGCCTTTGTGAATCGTTTAAGCCAGAGTTAACGGCGACAGGAACGTGTGAGGGTTTGCCTCGCCGTTGGCTCGGGGTTAAACGATCTACGAATCACAGAGCGATGGAGCGTCCGCCGGTTGTTCTCAGTGGTTTATTTCCGATTCGCCGGAAGTGGGAACGTCTGACTTTGTGTTCTTCGTGACCTTGATGGTTACTATGGTTTCTCCTTGTATATTGCACTGCCGTTAGTAGCTGGCTCCTAGCGTTAGTAC
>JADZFK010000098.1 GCA_020849945.1 Pirellulales bacterium
ATCTGCGGATTCCGCCGTCGATCAACACGGCCAAGCGGATCCACAAGCTCTACATTCGCGCCGGCAACATCTTGGCGGGCCGCGCGGTGCCGCCCGGCGAAAACAATATGGAAGTGCTGCACGCCCGACCGGCTGGCGAAGTCTTCCGCGTCTTCCCCGTGCCGTTCTTCCTCGTGCGCAACCCGTTCCTGCGACGCTGGGCCGAGCTGATCCTCATGTCGCTCGCCGAGTCGATGCAGCACACCGAAAACCGCAAAAGCCTCGAAATCTCGACGGCCTTCGCGGGCCAGGTCGGGCAATACATCAAGCGGATGTACGTCAACATGGCGGTGGAACTGTTCGGCAAGAGCCGCGACGTGGCGATGGCCGACGGCTTCGCCCTCTCCGACGCCGATTTCGCCGCCTACAACCCCGGCGATTTCTTCACCCAAACCGAGATGATCGACACCGTGCCGCGACTCGATCGCGTGTTCACCGAAGATCGACTCGAAGTGCTCGCCGAGGGAATTCCCGTCACCGAGTTGCCGGACCTCACGCCGTGGCCCACGAACCTCACGAGCTACTACTCGGCCCTGCGAAGTGACGCCACAATCGGCAGCGGCACGTCGGCAAACAGCGGCACAACCAACGGAACAGGCCCCGTCATTCCGCCCGCGCCGGGACCGTAACGTTAGTCAAGAGCGGAGAGTCAAGAGTCAAGAGCCAGAAGTGTGTGGCCATGTTGCGAGCGAGTTCTGGCTCTCGACTCTTGACTCTCCGCTCTTGACTCTTCCCCTCCCCCCTCACCCCCAACCCCCTCACACCACCTATGGATTGGCCTGTTGCATCGGTACTGCTTGGTACGCTCGGCACGTTGGCGTTGGGCATCTTGAAGCTGATGTCGCGGCGCGAAGCCGGGGGCGAACCCGAACCCGTGAACGGCCGCGTGTATGCCCGCGCGACCGACATGGCCGAGTTCCGCGCCCGGCTCATCGCGCTCGAACAAGCGCACCACGTGTTGCGGGCCGAAATCCGTTCCGACATCAAGGAACTGCAAAACACGCTGCGCGACGCGCTTAGTTGATCGGGCAATCGCGCCGTCAGCCCCCGGCTCTGCCGGGGGTTAACTTGCAACGTGCCGCGACATCGATGCAAACCCCCGGCAGAGCCGGGGGCTGCAAGGCACTCGTACTTTATTTACCAAAGAACAGATAAGGACAATCACTACCATGCACATTCGTGATCGCATCAAGGAACTTCGCCGGGTGAAGGCGGGCGACTTGCGCCCCAACCCACGCAACTGGCGGCTCCACCCGCCCGCTCAGCAAGATGCCCTGCGCGGCCTGCTGGCCGAAGTGGGTTACGCCGACGCACTGCTTGCCCGCGAAATGGAAGATGGCACGCTGATGCTCGTCGATGGCCACCTGCGGGCCGAAACCACGCCCGAGGCGCTGGTTCCCGTCCTCGTGCTGGATATCGACGAACGCGAAGCCGACAAGATTCTGCTCACGCACGACCCGCTGGCCGGCATGGCAACCGTGGCGGAGGAGCAACTGCAAAGCCTGCTGGCCGACGTGCAAACCGAAAACGAAGCGGTCCGATCGATGCTCGCGGCACTGGAACGCGAGAGTACCGAAAGGCGTGAAGACACGTTGTTTCAATCGCCGCCCGATGTGCCCGCGGTAAACGTGCCGGAGTGTTATCAGGTGGTCGTCGAGTGTGCTGATGAAGAAGACCAGCGCGCAGTCTTCGAACGAATGCGCGAGGAAGGCTACCGCTGCCGCGTCCTGACACTGTGAGCGAAGGATGCGGGATGCAGGGGGCGGGGCCGGAACACGCCCCCGAAAACGATCGACGGCTTGATTGTGGTACGGACTAAAGTCCGTACCGATCACGGACTAAAGTCCGTGCCACGATACGCTCGCGCCCCCCCTACTCCCCTACTCCACTTCCCCCCACTCCCCTCCCATGCCAACACACCATATCACCGTTGATTGCCCTGTCCACGATTCCTTTCGCGTCCAGCAGGTGGCGGGCATGTTCGATGTGCCGCTTGCCGAACGGGCGACCGAGCGATTCGAGGTCGATGTGCCCGATGAATCGGAGAACTGGCAGATTGGTTTGATCGTCGGCCCCTCGGGCAGCGGCAAGAGCACGGTTGCCCGACATGCGTTCGGCAATAATCTTTACGCCAGCGCCGAATGGCCCGCCGACCGCGCCGTCATCGATTGTTTCGGCAAGTTGTCGGTCCGGCACGTTGTTGATCTCTTCACGGCGGTTGGGTTCGGTTCGCCGCCCTCGTGGGTCAAGCCGTACCAGGTGCTGAGCAATGGCGAGCGCTTTCGGTGTGATCTGGCGCGGGCACTGGCGGCCGGAATGACGAATGACAGGCGTGCAGGCATTCGTCATTCGTCATTCGGGAATTCGTCATTGATTGTCGCGTTCGACGAATTCACGAGTGTCGTCGATCGCAACGTGGCGAAGGTGTGTTCGGCGGCCATCGCCAAGGGGATTCGTCGCGGCCACTTGCCTTGCCGGTTCGTGGCCGTCACCTGCCACTACGACGTAGCCGACTGGCTCGAACCCGATTGGATCGTGGACATGGCGACCGGAGAACTCCGAAGGAGGCGTCTTCGGCGACCGCGCATCGAACTGGAAATCCATCGCTGCAAGTTGGCTGCTTGGCAATTGTTTAAGCGTCATCACTATTTGAGCGGTTCGCTCGCGCCGGGCGCGCGGTGTTACCTCACCACGTGGGAAGGGATTCCGGTGAATTTCTGCGCAACAATGCCTGTGATCACCAAGAAGAATCATCGTCGATTTACGCGGATCGTGACGCTGCCCGATTTTCAAGGGATCGGCATTGGCATGAGGGCCGTGGCGGCCGTCGCGGCGCTGCATCGCGCGGAAGGGCACCGGATCAACGTTACGAGCAGCCATCCGGCGCTCATTCGCCATTGCCAGCGATCGCCCTTGTGGCGGGCGGTGAACGTGAAGAAGACGGGCGGATCGAACCGTGGCACGTCGCGCTTCCCCACGTACCGCAGCGCGGCGGGGCGCGCCGTCGTTTCGTTCGAGTACATCGGCCCCGCCCACGCGACCGACACACTCGCAAGGATCAACCATGTTTAGCCGCGACGCGAAGCGGAGCGGCTAAACATTCAACCCGTACACAAACTTCGTTCTGGCCCTCGACCCTCGTCCCTCGACCAACCTGACCGCAAGGAGACGACTTTGAGCGATTGCGATATTCAACGTGAACTCACTGCCGAGCAGAAGGGCCAGGTATACGGCATTCTGTCGGTGGGGTGCGACCGGGAGACGGCGGCCAACTTCATTGGCTGTTTCCCGGCCGATATCGAGCGGGCAATGCGGCTCGATCCGGCCTTCGCCAAATCGGTGCGGCGGACGGAAGCCACGGTCGAGCTTCACCACATGCGTACCGTACACCAGGCCGCCAAGGATGAAAAGAATTGGCGTACCGCCGTGTGGTGGCTGGAGCGCAGGTCGCCGGAGCGGTTCGGTTCTCGCGGGGCCGGCACGGTGACCGCGCGGCATTTGAAGTCGTTCCTCACACTGTTGGGCGAGGGCCTTTACAGCGACATCGAAAAGTCCGAAGACCGCGAACGCGTGCTCGCCCGGTTTGTACAGTTTCAGAAGCTCGCCGACGACCTTGCCAACGATGTGTGCGGTTCGATCCTCGACCCGCGCGGCGAAAAATCGCCCGACGAGGATGCGTCCGCCGGCGACGAAGTGGATTCCGACGATTTCAGCACCGACCAACACGATTAAGGCAGAACATGGAACGGCCATTTGAAAACAAGGTTCACGAGCAAATGCCGGTGGGCACTTTTCGCGGCATTGCGCGCGTGGTGCAAACGGCGCTCGAAGGGGTGAGGAATCGGGAGATCGAGACGTTGCCCCCGGATCGTCCGCTTTCGACGCTCGCCTGGGGGCGGCATTTTCTTCCCGAGCACTTTGCAAAACCCGCCTCGATCATGCACGAGTGGCTCGGCCACGAGCTAGACGCCATGCGCACAACGTGCGGCGCCAAGATCAACGTGATCGGGCCTCGCGGTAGCGCGAAATCGACGATCGCCACCCTGTGCCACGTGCTCCATGCGGCCGTCGAAGGTTGGGAACGCTACATCTGGATTGTCTCCGACACCAAGGAACAGGCCCAAATCCACTTGGAAAACGTCAAGTGCGAATTGGAGGGCAACCCACTGCTGCGATCGTGTTACGGCCGCGCCACCAAACGGGGCGCTCACTGGCGCTCCACGTCGATCGTTCTGGCGAACGGCGTGGTGATTGAATGCTATGGCACCGGGCAGGCCACCCGAGGTCGCCGACGTTCGGCCGACCGCCCCACGCTCATCGTGTGCGACGACCTGCAAAACGATTCGCACATTTCCTCGGCCAACCAACGCAGTGCCTCGCTCATGTGGTTTCAAGGAACGCTACTCAACGCGGGAACGAAAGACACCAACCTCGTTAACCTCGCCACCGCGCTCCACCGCGAAGCGCTTGCGTTGGTACTTCACCGCTCGGTGGGGTGGGTATCGCGCAGCTTCCCGGCGATCTTGAGCTGGCCCACGAACACCGCGCTGTGGAACGAATGGGATTCGATCTTCAGCGACGTCGACAACCCGAGCGCGAAGGAGCAGGCCCGCGCATTCTACGATCGCCACCACGCGGCGATGAACGAAAACGCCACGGTCCTGTGGAAGGAGGTCGAGGACCTGTACACGCTCATGCGGATGCGTGTGGAAATTGGCGACACGGCCTTTCAGCGCGAAAAGCAGTGCTCGCCCACCAGCCCGCTCGAGTGCGAATGGCCCGAGTCGTATTTCTCCGATGCGATGTGGTTCGACGAATGGCCGACCGAACTCACGATCCGCACAATCGCGCTCGATCCGAGCAAGGGGGGCGATTCGAGCCGCGGCGATTACTCGGCCTACGTGCTGTTGGGCATCGACCCGCGGGGGGTGGTGTACGTCGAGGCTGATCTCGACCGCCGGCCCACGCCGCAGATCGTTGCCGACGGCCTTGCGCTGTGCCGCCGGTTCGCACCCGATTCTTTCGGCGTCGAAGCGAACCAGTTTCAAGAGCTGCTGTGCGACGAGTTTCGTTCGGAATTCCCCAAGCACGGGCTGGGGCACATCTGCCCGTCGGCGATTCACAACACGGCCAACAAACAGCTCCGCATCCGCCGAATCGGCCCGTACCTTTCGCAGCACCGGTTGAGATTCCTGGCGAAGTCGCCGGGCACGGCGCTGCTGGTCAACCAACTGCGCGATTTCCCGAACGCCACCCACGACGACGGCCCCGACGCCCTCGAAATGGCCATCCGACTCGCCGAAAGCGTTTGGAACTCGCAACACAGCAGCGACGGACTGGGCGATCGGCTCCCGATCGGGTTCTAACGTTTCGACTCGTGATTACCACAACGACACGACGGACACGACGTGCAATACCGGAAGAAGACGAGGAGCAGGACAGGATAACAGGATTAGCAAGATCGACAGGATAAGAATTACAAACTAGAGCATCTTTTCCTAAATGTGTAGCCACAGAGATCACAGAGAACACTGAGAAAAGATGCTCAGTACTTCAAACTCTCGGTGAACTCTGTGATCTCTGTGGCTATGCACAAAAAGACTATCTCTACTTCGCGTCACAACACATCACCACACTTCACCACACCACACTTGTAAAGGAACTAAGCATGAACACAACCACGCACAACAGCGGCGGCATTGGCCAGGCTTCGCTCGATACACGATTGCTCGAAATGTTCGATGCCTTGTGGGACGACCTGGTCGATCCGCGCGAGGCGTATTTTGATAGCGAAGGTTGGTGGTCGCCCGTGGGGGCGTTGCCGGGCACCGGCTTGCCGGCGGCGGGGATGCCCTCGGAACAATCGCTCGGCGAACTGCGAGCCCAATGCCGGATGCTGGCCGCCACGAACGAATTCGCCATCAACGGCCACGAGAACCGCATCAGTTACATCGTGGGGCCGGGGCACAGCTACCAGGCGGCCATTTGCAAAGGCTCGGCCGCCAACCAAGAACTCGCCCTGCAAGTGCAAGTGTGGCTCGATCGGTTTCAGCGCGACAACCATTGGCACCAGCGGCAACAGGAAATCGTGCGACGGCTCGACCGCGACGGCGAAGTATTTTTGCGATTCTTTGCCGATCACGACGGCATGACGCGCGTGCGATTCATCGAACCCGAGCAAGTGGCAACCCCCGGCGACGCGACCCGCGATCCCGCGTCGAGTTTCGGCATTCACACCGACGACGAAGATGTGGAGCACGTCCTTGGGTATTACGTGGATGGTGAATACATCCGGGCGGAGGAGATTCAGCACCGCCGCGCCCATGTCGATTTCAACGTGAAGCGGGGCCTGCCGCTCTTCGCGCCGGTGCGCAAGAACTTGCGAAGGGCCGAGCGGCTGCTGCGAAACATGAGCGTCGTCTCCGAGATTCAGTCGGCTATCGCGCTCATTCGCAAGCATCGTGGCGCCAATCGAAGCGGAGTCGAACAGTTCGTGGCGACGAATGCCGATGCCTCGGTAACAAGCAGCACAACAGGCCGCACGCGGCATTTTTCGCAATACGGCCCGGGCACGATTCTCGATGCGCCCGCGGGGATGGAATACGATTTTCCCGCCCGCGGCTTGGATGCCTCCAACTTCGTGACGGTGCTGAAGGCCGAGTTGCGAGCAATTGCCGCCCGGCTCGTGATGCCCGAGTTCATGTTCACCTCGGATGCCTCGAACGCCAACTTTGCCTCGACACTCGTGGCCGAGGGGCCCGCCATGAAAATGTTCGAGCGGCTTCAACGCAGCATGATCGAACAGGATCGAGACGTGATCCGCCACGTGATCGAGAACGCCGTGGCCGCCGGAACGTTGCCGGCCGAAGTAACCGACCGCGTTCACATCCAGGTCGTGCCGCCGACGCTCAACACGCGCGACCCGCTGCAACAAGCCAAGGTCGACCGCATCGCCTACGACCACGGAATCCTCTCCGCCCAAACCTGGAGCCAACACCTGGGACTGGACTACGACCAAGAACAGAAGAACCGGGAAAGGCACAATACCGGAGACTGATCGACGAAAAACCAGTATTGGATGTATCCAACCCTCTCGGCTACATTCATGCCCGTTCGTGTTCTTGGAGAAATTCAGCGGAAAAACTGGTACAACCTTGCCGAACCCGCGGAATTACGGCGTATCCCTCGGGGCGCCAGGCCGAGGAAGTGCTTTCATTCCGGGTATTTGTCGATAAACTATATTATTATGGGGTTGAAAAATGCGTGAGTTAACCGGCAAGCATTTTTGCAATTGACTAGAACTACGGCATTTCAGACTATTCCTCCTATGGGTAGCTATACAAACTTCCTGTTCGCGCGGCCATCGTTCCTTGAAGGGGTGGGGCGCTTAGTGGATTTTGGTGATACGCTCACTGAATTCAACCGATCGCTAGACGATGAGCAGGCTGATCGCCTGGCTTTGATCGCGGATTGGAACGCGGTCGGTGAGGATCTCGGGGCTGTGATCAGTCATTACGTAGCGGAAAGGAATCGTGTCGAAAAGCTCTAATCGTCGCAAGCGTCAAGCAGGTCGCCGCGCAATGGCCAAGCTGACCAGCCAGGTAATTGTTGATGAGGGTGCTGATCCTACTACCCCCGTTGTCTCAACGTCTTATACCCTAGCGTATTCTGGTCCGATCCCGCCTCCTGAAGTCCTCGCCAGATACGAGGAAGTAGTTCCTGGTACTGCCGCGCAGATTATCGATTGGGCGAATCGCCAGGCAGTCCATCGGCAGCAGTTGGAAAAGCTTGCCGTGTCAAGCGAACTTAGGCGAAGCCATTGGGGGCTCGGCTTGGGCTTCGTTGTAGCGATGAGCGCGATCCTCGGTGGCGTCTACTGCATATTACAAGGCCACGACTGGGCGGGTGCTTCACTCGTGGGTGGGTCCTTAGTTAGCTTGGTCACTTCATTTATTGTCGGGACCAATTCCAGAAAAGCTGAACGGCTTGAGAAATCCCGAATGCTCACATCCGAGAAAACTCGCCGTATTAGACAATCCTAGTGCTTTGACAACTTCTATGGTTTGGGTTCGACTCGTCACAAGCCCTTTGTAGTGATTGGGTTGTGTCAAGTCGAACCCAAACATTGAATGTGGACAAAGAACGAGCGTGTTTCTTGAGCATTCCGGGAAGTGCTTTTCAACATTTGTTGAGTGGCCAAAAATTCTTGTGGAATTCAAAACTCAATCTGCTATAGTGACGCCATGATTCCAAAAAGTGCACAAATGATCCCCCAGGGGAAGAAGGTCGAACAGATCGAAGCCGCCATGGCCAAGTTGCTGGCCGACCTTTCGCAACGCGGGTTCTATGGCGAAGCCGTCCTGACGCTCAGCGTCCAGGATGGCGTG
>JADZFK010000099.1 GCA_020849945.1 Pirellulales bacterium
CAACATCAGTTCGACGTTCGCAATGCCTTCTTCCGTATCGTGGTCGAAGTTGCCATCATCGTCGCGATCGTGGTACACGTTGCCTGAAAGCATCACGCCCACGTGTTCGCAGAAGTCGTACTGCGTGCCATGCACGTCGGAACCGATCGCGATTTGGGAGATCGTGTCGTTGGCTGAGCGAACGCCGCCGGCCGTGCCGACGCGATCCCCGCCGTCGTAGTACCCGGCGGGTTGGTGCTCGAAGACTTGGTAGATGCCCGGCGGAAGCCCATCGAAGAAGTACTCGCCGTTGGCGTCGGTCGTGGTCGTGGCGAGCAGGTTGCCTTGATTATCGCGAAGATCGATCACCACGCCTTCGAGCAGAATTTCGGGATCATCGAAGTTACACGCGCCATCGGTGTGGGCAGAAACGCGGCCACGGATCGAGCCGGGCAGCAATTCGCCGAAGTTGTATTCCAAAGCGTGATCGCCATAGTTCAGCACGGCACCAAGAATCTTGTCGACGCGCCCGAGCGATTCGCTGGCGGCCGCGCCGCCATGATCGCCCGCCGCGTCCTTGCCGTCGAGCCAGCCTGCTGGTTGCACTTCGCGAACGCCGTACGTGCCGGGGAAGAGATTGAGAAACTCGTAGTAACCAACCTTTCCCGCTTCGGTGGAAGTGGTCGTGGTGATGCCGGTGGGGTTGCCGTTTGAATCGAGTAGTTCGAGCGTGACGCCGCCAATGCCTTGCTCGGTTCCGTGGGCAAAGGTGCCATCGTTGTTCTGGTCGTGATACACCCAGCCCGCGAGCGAAGCAAGCGGAATTTGCGGCGCATGGGCCACCGCTCCGGCGGTGCGATCGGTATAGTCGTGCGAGGATGAGTAGATATCGTTCGGCAGATCGAGCACGAGGCCCGTCGCGGCGGCGGCGCCCGCGAAATCGTCGTCGAACTCGTCCCAGTACGTGGCGGTAAGGGTGAGATCGACGTAGCCGGGCGCGGAAAAATCACCGACGAGGATCGATCGCTGCCACTCGGCACCTTCCACCAGCGAGTTGGAATCGACCTCATCCGGCGTAATTTCGCCATCGCCCGCGGCACCCGCGTCGATGAACTGAGCTTCGTCGGCATCGACCGAGAAAACGAGCTTCTCACCGGCATCGAAGCCGCTAAGGTCGAAGACAATCTGCGAGCCGCCATCGACCACCGTGACGCTATTTACCGTGAAGCCATTCGCGCTGACGATGGAAAGCCCACTGAACTCGAACGCGCCCAGCCCGCCGGCAGCCGTATCGAAGAAAATATCGCCTTCGGTGAGGCCGTTTTGGTGCTTGTCGCCGTTGATCGTGACCTGGTTGAGCGTGGTGCCGGGCGCGCCGCCAACGAAGGACACTTCGATGATATCCGGCAAGCTGTCGTCGCCGGTTGCTTCCTCGAAATACACCGAGCCAAGCATCACCTGCGGCACCAGGTCGGCTGCCATCAATCGGCGAGGCTCAAGCGTTTCCACTTGGCAGCGACGCGAACCGCGCCGCGCCTTGCGGCGGTTGCCGCGAACCGTGCCGGCCGCCGCGTTTGCCGCCGATTCGGTGATGACTTTGCCAAACCAGGCCGCGCGAAGGGCGTTGAATAATCCCACGAGATGCCTCCATGCACTCACGTGTGTATTGAACAAGTTGCGGGTACAACTTGTTGGCGATCGAATGCTCTCTCTAGTCCATCGGATAGCCGTGAATGGGCAAACGGAAAACCACCTCAGCTATTGCTCGCCTCACCGTGTGGTGGCCGGTTTTCGCCAGGCGGTCGAGGAGTTGGCACGGTCGGTCAGGTTCCAGATTCGAAGCGTCGTATCGTAGCTTCCAGAAACGAGTGTGCGGCCAGTGGCATCGCACGACAAAGCGGCGACCGTGCCGGTGTGGCCGACGAGTTGCGAATCGGGTTCCTTGCTATCGAGGTCCCAGATGGTGACGCGATTATCGGAGCCGCCGGTGGCGAGATGTTGGCTATCGAGGAACACGAGTGCGAACACCTTGGCCGGCCGCGCGGCGAGCGACATCACAAGTTCGCCCGTCGCGGCGTCGTAAATATTAACCGCCGGAGAGTTGCCCGCGGCGGCGATCCGAGCGCCATCCGGCGAAAAGGCGAGCGCGCGAATCCGTCGGCCGCCCGTTTCAATATCCGGTCGGCTCGCGCCAGTTTGCACGTTCCACACGCGAATCTTCCCGTTACGCCCGGCGGCCGCCATGCGGTCTCCTTGCGGCGCGAACGCAACCGTCCGTATATCCAGGCAAGGCCCGTCGAGCGTTTGCGCGGCCACGCCCGACGATGCGTTGACAATCTCCAATTCTTTGCCGAACCCGACCACGGCCAACTGCTGATTATTCGGATGCATGCTCACGGCGGCAATCGCGTGTTTACACGCGGGAATTTGGAACACCGGCTGCTGCGTCGCCATGTTCCACATGCAAAGCGATCGATCGGCCGACCCCGAACCGAGCGCTGTGCCATCGTTGGAAAGAACTACCGCATGGACCCAATCAGCGTGGCCTTTCAGGGTCGAATGCAGTTCGCCGCTCGTGGCATCCCAAACGCGGACGGTGTGATCATCGGTGGCAGCGGCGATCATGCGGCCATCGGGCGTGATCGTCACGCCCGTCACCACTGTCGGGCGTTCCTCGGGGCCTGTGCCACACTCGATCACCCGGAGCGGTTTGATTTTCGGCGGCTGCGCGGCAAACGCGCCCCCGGCTAGCGCCGACCCCGCAAGCACCGCTATCGCGAGCCAACGCATCGCCGACCACCACGTGCCAATTTCACAACACGATGATTTGATTCGGTTGCTCAACGCAGGCTCCTCTATCGATGACGAGCTTACCGCAACGCCGCCAGGTGCCGGCCGGCACAACACACGCGTGCGGAAAGTAGGCAAAAGCGGGCAATATGCAGGCGAGATAACGCCTCTTCGGAATCTATCGACCAGTGGAAGCGGTTGCCCGAAGTCAAATCACGCTATCAGCCGCGAGAGATGTGCTGCACAATGCCAGCACTGCAGGCACACAACGCCTTCGTTTCCTTGCCCGCTAAGCGGCCCGCCGAGGCGCGGGGCCGTCGGGGTTATCAAAGTAGCGAGTATTGGCGGTAATCTCGGCTTGGCCGCCGTCGCCAATTTGGCGATTGGTTCAAGCATCTCGCTTACCTGCGCTTTTGGACTTCATCTTTCATGAAAGCCAAAGCATCGTGGGCGAGTTGATCCTCGGCGTGGTACATCCGTCGCCAAATCTTCGTGGCGGCGGTGATCTCGGGCAGGGCCAGCCCGAAGGCTTCGACAACCATCCACCCGTCGTAGCCGATCTTGTGGAACGTGTCGAACGACTCCTCCCAGTTCACCTGCGCTGTGCCGGGGGTGCTCCGATCGCTCTCCGATATGTGGATGTGGACCAAGTAGGGTGCTACCGTGCCGATGGCCTCCGCGATGCTCTTCTCCTCGATGTTCGCATGGAACGTGTCGTACATCAATCTGCAATGCGGATGATCCACTTCCGCAACAAAGCGAACGGCATCGGCCATGCAGTTCATCAGGAACGTTTCGTAGCGATTGACGGCCTCCAGTGCCAACATCACACCGCAGGTTTGGGCGTGCTCGGCCACGGCCCGCATGCTCTCGACGCCCCACTTCCACTCATCCGCGGTGGGGCCCGAACCGCTAAACAAACCGATGGCCGAGTGATAGGGCCCGCAAAGATTCTGCACCCCCAACGCCTGGCAACATTCGAGCGTTCGTTTCGAGGCCTCGATACCGGCCGCACGTACCTTGGCAGCGGGTGAGATCGGATTGTTCGGCTCCGTGCGGATCGTCACGGCCGTCCGTTCTAAACCTAAGTCGTTAAACCGTTTGTTCCACCGTTCCATTTCAGGGATCGCGGTGGAAAACAGAGGCAACTCCACGCCATCGTAACCAAGCTGCTTCAGGCGATCGAGCACCGGAAGCAACCCTTCGTTTAAGTGGTCGCTCCACAGAAGCAGATTCATCCCGTATTTCATGCGATCTTCCTTCCACACGCTTCGTGGCTATCCCGTTGGTTTCAATGGCAACCAGGCCACACCGCAGCCGATTGACTTCTTCAACGATCCGCGACAGAACATCACGCCTGGGGGGCATGGGGCGGATGGCTGCAGCAACCGCCGCCGGTCGCAACTTGCAAGGTAGGCCCGGCCGTCACGCCCAACCGCTTCGCCAGGGCATGGGCCAATTCGAGATACCGCTCGTGGGTCCCTTCGCCAACATGCTCGGTCTCGATGCGCGCGAAACCCCGGCTCAGTTCTTCCTTCTCGGCCGGCGTGAGGGTTTGGTCCGCCATCTGGAAAAGGCAGTGGTCCTCTTTCTGAATGTGCTGCCGCAGCAACTCGGAATACGACTTCGCATGCTCGGCGAATCGCTGTTGGGCCTCCGATTTGCCGGCCGAAAAATCTCGAATCGCGTCGGTCATCCCCTGGATCGAACGGCGACCAAGCTCGTGTTCATGTCGCATGACACCTGTCGGCCCATGCTCGGGCGAAAAACCCTTCGACTCCATCATCGGAAACAGCAGGTCCTCTTCCTTTCCGTGATGACACCGATCAGCAAAGACCTTAAAAAAATCGACCGCCTCGCTTGCCGACTGGGCATCGAGCGGTTTGCCTTCCGAACAGGCCAAGGACAAACGATCTAAACAACTCAATACGATCTCGATAACCCGATGTTCCTGCTTGAGGGTTTCGGTAGGACTCATCACATCATTCTCCAAGTAGGGCAATCATCAATCGCCTTCGTAATCGACCCGGACATCGCCCAGCGTTGGGCGAAATTTCACAATAGCGCGGAAGCCGCAAGGCCAGCAGTACTCGACGACCCCACGCCCCAGCAGCCCGCGACCGCATGTTACCTCGGGCTCCCCACCACAACACGCCGGGACGCACAAAGGAATCTCATACGCGCAGCCATCCAGCGGGTTCTGTGTTTGTGCAATCACGCTCATGCTTCCGCTTCGATACATCCGCCGCGCATCGCGATCGGTATCGTACTTGATCGGCGGCGCTCGGCGAACATGCACCTCCGCCTGCGGAGCTTGCGCCGGCATCGGTTGCAGGGCCGGTTGCGGGGCCAACGGTTGCGGTGCGAGGCTCGGCGTCGGCTGTAATTCCTGTGGCACTACCGCCGGCGAAGCCGGCGGGGGCAACGGTTGGGAACCGGGCACCGCTTCGCCTGCTACACCAGGTTCTGCCAGCGTCGGTTGTTGTGCCACCAGCCTTCCCTTCGGCGCTCCTAGCGGCTGTGCGGGCCGCATGAACGGACGCTTCACCCCAGGCCCTGCCGATGCTCGCTCGGAACGAGGCGGTAACTGGGGAGCGGCAACCGACTCGCTCGTCGGCAAGCCGCCACGGGCATTCGGGTTCGAGGGTGGCGGAAGCGCTGGACCCGCGGCGTCGGTTTCCTTCGCCACAGCGGGCGGCTTCAACAACAGCGAGGTCTCCTCATCTGCCCGTGCCAGGCCCACCCCCAGCACGAACGAACAGCACGTTGCCAGCATGATCCAGAAAGTAGCTTTCTCTTGAATGGTCGGCATCGCAGGTTCCTCCGAGGTTTTGTCAGGACGGTTATTCTGTGAATGCCTCCATTATCGGGCTTCTCGCCCAAGGGTCAACTCGCAGACCCCGCTTTCTCGGGCCGAACGGGTTTTCACGTTGAGTCGTGATGTAGGCCGTGAAGTAGGTCCCGCGAGCCGAGCGGGTCACGGAATTACCTACTCCGTATCTACTTTCACGAATCGTCCCGCTCGGCTCGCGGGACCTACCGTTGCAAGAGCACGGGAGGCGGCACCTCCACCGAAATCGTCGTCGATACTTTCCCGACGTTATTTCCGCGTCGCCGCATCGGCTTCTTCGTCTTCGTCCTCCTCTTCATATTCGTCGTACTCGCCCTCCTCCTCGTCCGGATCGTCGCCGACCTCGTCTTCTTCGTCCGATTCTTCTTCGTCTGACTCGTCCGACTCTTCCCACTCGTCATCGGCCTCATCGTCCGAGTCGAGATCGGCCTCATCCACTTCCGCCCATTGATCGGCGTCGTACCCCGATTCCTCTTCATCCTCGAAGGGCGCCTGCTCGTCGGTCTCAGAGTCGTAATCCTCGGCATTCTCCTCGAAGGTGTCGTCTTGTTCCTCGAGTTCGTCTTCGAGTTCGCTCGGTTCCTCGGGGTCGGGAATGATCTTGTTGCGCCGCACGGGTTTGACGGAACTTGCATCGACACGTTCGGGCGAAGTCATGGCCGGCCGGGGTTTCGTGGCGCCCCCTGCCGTGCCCGCCGTTGGCGATTCGTTCTGGGCATTGCGAGACTCCCAATCTTCAAGAGAAATGAGCACTTCGCGGGCCTGGGCACCGTTGTACTGCCCCACCACGCCATCCTCGGCCATGAAGTCGATGAGCCGGGCCGCGCGGCCGTAGCCAATACCGAGCGCCCGCTGCAAGAGCGAACAACTGCCACGACGTTCGCGGACGACGATATCCACGGCGGCATCGTAAAGGTCGTCGCGGCTTTGGAAGTTGCCGCCGCCGCTTGCGGCCGCCTCCAACTCATCCTTCGTCTTGAGTTGCATCAACTCGCCGGCAAACTGCGGGTCATCCACGCCAACGAAATCGACCACGCGCGTGATCTCATCATCGGAAAGGAACGTCCCCTGCCCGCGCAGCATCGTGCTGGTGCCGGGCGAAAGGTACAGCATGTCGCCGTTGCCCAGCAGTTTGTCGGCGCCCATTTCATCGAGCACCACGCGGCTATCGGTCCGGCTGGCCACCTGGAACGCAATGCGAGCCGGCAAGTTCGACTTGATGAGGCCGGTTATCACATCGACAGTCGGTTTTTGGGTGGCCAAGATCAGGTGAATCCCCACGGCCCGGCTCTTTTGCGCCAGGCGGATAATGTGTTGCTCGACATCCTTGCCCGCGGTCATCATCAAGTCGGCCATCTCGTCGGCGACAATCACGATGTACGGCAAATGCCGTGGAATCTGTCGCCACTCGTCTTCCGATTCCGGCCGAATGCGGTCGCGAAGCTCGTCGTCGCCGAGTTGATTGTACACGCTGAGGTGACGAACGCCGGCCCGCGAAAGAAGCTGGTAACGCTCTTCCATCTTGTCCACGGCCCATGCCAAGATCGCCTCGGCTTTGCGCATGTCGGTCACGACGGGGTGCATCAGGTGGGGCAGCTTGCGATATCCGCTGAGCTCCACCATCTTCGGATCGATCATCAACATCCGCACTTCGTCGGGGCCGCGTGTCATCAACATCGATACGATGATCGTGTTGAGGCACACGCTCTTGCCGGTGCCGGTGCGACCAGCTATGAGCAAGTGCGGAAGCGTCGTCAGGTCCACAACCAGCGGGTTGCCCGAGACGTCTTTCCCCAGGTAGACGGGAATCTTCATCCGCTTGGCTTTGCCGTTCGTTTCCTCGATGACCTCGCGCAGACGAACAAGCTGGCGGTTTTCGTTGGGCACTTCGATCCCCACGGTGTTCTTTCCAGGGATCGGCGCGACTATGCGGACGCTGGGCACTCGCAACGCGATCGCCAGGTCGTCGGCCAATCCGGTGATCTTGGACAGCCGCAACCCCGCCTCCAGCTCGACTTCAAATTGTGCGATGACTGGACCTGTTTCAATTTCGACCACGCGAATGTTGAATCCGAAATCCTTGAATGTCTTCTCAAGTGTCTTCGCCTTGCGCCGGACCTCTTTCTCTTGCTCCTCGTGGCACACGTCTTCATTGGGAAGCAACAGTTCGAGGGGCGGGAGTTCGTAATCGGTTTCCTCGGCCGTTAGATCCGCCGCTTCAAGCTGCTCGATCAACGCCTCGCGCTCGGTTTTGGGCTTGATCACGGGTACCGCCGCGGCACCGGTTGCCGCCGGTGTGGCCACAGTACGGCCACCAAGACCAAGGGCGGCGCGAATGCCACTCGCCAGTTTCGCCGCCGCGCCACTCGAATTTACCTCCGACTCCTCCGCCGGGGCCTTCGGTTCTTTTTCGTTCTTGCCAGATGCCTCGCGCTGCGTCCGAACCCGAATCGAACGGGGCTTCTCTTCCGCCTCATCCTCGGCCTCTTCGGCTTCGTCCTCGTCGCACTCCTCGTCATCGGCCGATGCCAATTCTTCATCTTCCTCGGCGGCCAGTTCATCGAGCGTATCCAGGTCGGTCTTCAGCCGCGCGCGCTTGCGCACCACATGGCCGAAATGACCAACCTGCAGCATCGAACGGCCGGCCACGGTGGTCGTAACCGCGGCGGCACGGAAGACAAAATAATCGGTCGCCAGCAGCAAGCCCGCAAGAAAAACACTCAGGGTAAGAATATAGGCCCCGGCGAGCGCAAAGTGCGATTCCAAGAGGCTGCGCGCCATCGCGCCAATGTACCCCCCAGCACCGATGATGGGGCCAGGTGTCCAATTCGGAATCGCGAGCGCGGCAAGCGTTGCGAGGCCAATGGCCGATATCACCCAGCCCAGCGAGCGGATGATCGGCTGATCGATCTCGCGCCTGCGAAGCAAGAAGTAGGTAAGCACGCCCAACGACGCCGCCAGATAATACGCGCCAATGCCCAAACTCTCGAACAAGAAGTGGGCAACCATCGCCCCCGCCCGACCGCAGGCATTGCGAATTTCTCCAGTGGCCGGCCACACCACGGTGCTCGGTGGGTCGAACGCATTGTACGTGATCAACGAAAGGCCCAAGAAGATCACAAGGGCCAACAGGGCAAGCGCCACCAAATCAATCTTTACGCTACGTTCTTCAAACATGATGGACGTCCGGCATGAATGGCCACGCGAACCGTGAGTGGTCCACGCAAGCCCATTCACGTGTCGTTCGTTGCGAACCGAAGTTGCCAGGGCACGTCCATGCCCGATGAGCTATCCGTATCCAACCGCGGTGGCTGCACACCAAGGCCGCCCCCGCGTTTCGTCATCGCGCAGGTAAACATGATTTGCATCGCTGCAAACCGCGCGCAAGCACACACAGCTACTCTTCGACCGTTGGTGCTAGCACCAACATATTCGCTCGATGCGGCGTCAGGGTTTACGCGGTGGATATTGCAAGTATCCCCGCATTTACCGGGAAGATCGACAACGGCACTGCCAAGAATGGCTGGTGATGACTCCAATTCCGCGTCGGGTTCCGTCACCAGCCGTACAATCGATCCAGCTTGCCAACAGAAGCCATCTTCCAATCCCCAACACTAACTTTTCGGCCAATGAGCCAGTGGCTACAAAGCCCCGTGGCTGCACACAAGCGGCACAATCGCCAGGTGTCCCGCGGTTCAGTTCACTGGTGCAAGGTTGATCTTGGGCCACAGTTCGTCGGGACACTTCTCGTAGAGAATGGCCGCCAGGAGTCCGGCGGTATCGAGTGCGGCGATCTCGCCTTCCGAATTCGTGGTTCGCATCGCTTCTGGCAACCAGGATCGCAGGATCGGCCGGCCGTGCCGGACCTCGAACAACTGTGCCACCGAAAGCGTGACGCGTGGCAGGCCCGCAACCGCCCACAGCGCCGGCTGTAAGTGCTGCTCGATCGATTCGGCATTCAACTGGTCGGCCTTCAGGGCAGAAGCGATGGGAAACGGCCCGATGGCCGTCCGTTCCAAAAAGGTCATGACAGCCCCCGTGCCGAGCGCATGGCCCAGATCGCGGCCGAGCGACCGGATATACGTGCCACTGCCACATTCCACTTCAAGCTCAAGCATCGGATACTCATATCGGCAGACGTCGATACGATGGATCTCCACGGGCCGGGGTTCGAGCTTCACGTCCTCGCCGCGACGAGCCAATCGATAGGCCCGTTTCCCGCCAATTTTGATCGCCGAATGGGCTGGCGGCCTCTGCATGATCCGCCCAACGAATTGTTGCACCGTGAACTTCAGCGCCGCTGCCGAGGGCGGCACCGCGCTAAGAACCGCGACCAATTCGCCTTCCGTATCATCGGTTTCGCTTGTTTGGCCAAGCCGGAACGCGGCTCGATACCGTTTGGGTTGATTTTGGACGTATTGAATGAGCCGGGTCGCCTGCCCCACGCAAACCACCAAGACTCCCGATGCTAGCGGGTCGAGGGTACCAGCATGGCCTACCTTGGCCGGCCGAACCAGCCGCTTCACCCGGTCCACCACTTGCCGCGATGTCGGCCCGCTCGGTTTGTTCACGCTTAGTAGGCCGATCCATTCCATACCTGCCGATTGTGTCCAATCCCCGGACGATGTCCAGTTGCCTGTCTCCTATTTTTTTCTTGGGGTTTGATTTCCCTTCCTGCACGACTTTCCGTGAGTGTGTATAGTAAGACGATATGAACTGCCCTTTCTGCCGCATGGATAACGACCGCGTCATCGACTCGCGCTCGAGCCAAGATGGCTTGGCGATTCGACGTCGCCGCGAGTGCGTAAGCTGCGGGCGAAGGTTCACGACCTACGAACGGGCCGAGGAAGCCACCCTCCGCGTCATTAAAAAGGATGGCTCGCGGGCACCATTCGACCGCGAGAAGATCAAGCGAGGTCTCGAGCGGGCTTGCTGGAAACGCCCCATCACCACGAGGCAGATCGAGAACACGACGGCCGCCATCGAGAACGACGTTTACCAACGCTTTGAAAGCGAAGTGGAAAGCCGCGAACTCGGCGAAACCGTCATGCGCTATCTGCGCGACCTGGATGAAGTGGCCTTCGTGCGTTTCGCCAGCGTCTACCGCCAGTTCAACGATGTGTATGATTTCTTCGAGGAGCTCCGCCCGATGCTCGAAGAGAATCCGAAATCGCCTCGTTAACCACCAGCTCTTTCAAGACAAACCTGCGAGGCAGGGTGGCGCTCCTTGTCGCGGGGCAAGTGCCGCTCCAATTTCTTTCCCTGCGGCCAACGGTGCAGGCAGGCTTTACGCCTCCGCAAGGGGTTTCATGGCAAGACCTTGAGGAACTCAGCGCTTTGATGCCAGGTCTGCCATCTTGAGGCGACAGAATAGAATCTCTCGATAAAGAGGCTCTCCTGCCTCGAAGAGTACTCCAAACTCTTGGGGGCCAAGTTTCACCAGGTCGCAGTAGGCGGTCGGCCCCGCGTGGATCACTCTCTGCTGTGTCCATGTCCTGGTTTCATCTCGGCTAATAAGCACGGTCAGGTCTCGTCGAGAGTCGGACCTTCCGGGGCCGCAGTACACGAGAAGGTTCTCCGGATCGCCATCATCAACGGCAGCCAGCCGCAACAGCGAATTCTGAACCACGGGCGACACGATTTGAGGCTCGGGCGCGAAAGCGGAATCGAATGTCTTCCCGCCATCGCGACTATACGCAATTGCTCGCGTCGTCGGGTTTGTGCCGTGCTGGCTGCGGGCGTTCACATACACTCGGCCATCTACCAACTCCACCGCCACGCACTCATTCGGGTGAACCGTATCGGGAACCATGTGCGAATCGTTTGCGCCCAGTTTCCATGTTGCCCCGTGGTCGTCTGTGTAGACAAGCTGAGAACCCCACATTGTCTTCTTCCGGTTACCATGATCGCACGGGAAGATGAGTCGGCCCTTGTGTTCGCCTCGTGTGAGTTGTATTGCATGGACCGGCCCAGTCGCGTACCAGGTCCAATCCTGTTTCGACACACTTGCTGTGATCTCATGACGCTTCGACCATGAGTGCCCATCGTCATCGCTGTGCGAAGCAAACGCACGTTTATTGCTTCGTGTGAACGCAAGCCAAATACGGCCAGGGTACTTGGGGTCCAGAAGATCGACAACCGGCGTCGGGTTGCCGAACCAAACCTGCGCACTAGGATTTACCCATTCGTCTTGCACCAACAACAGCTTGCTCCACGTTTGCCCGCCGTCGCTACTTCGCTTCAGCACGATATCCACGTCGCCGTGATCGGCCGCGCTGTTCTTCCGACCTTCCGCAAACGCCAGCAGATCGCCGTTCTTTGCCTGCACAATCACCGGGATGCGGTACGTGTGGTAGCCGTCCTCGCCAGCCTGATAAACCTTCACCTCTTGTGGTTCGGCGAACGCTTGCGAAGTTACGCTAATTGCCAACACGATTGCCAAGCTCAACTCGATTGCTGTACGCACCGGTTCAGCCATCCCGCGGATGAATTGCATCCCCTTAAGCATTGAACAACCTCCTGGATCGTACAAATTCCGAATCGTTCCACCACCCAATGCACCGCCTCCCAATGATATCTCAATTCCTGTGCGAGTCCCAGCTACGTGCGAGAGACCTACCGTTTCCGAAGCACATCCGCAGTAGGCACGATATGCTGAACAAAGGAAAGCCGATCGACCGGCATCCGTGGCCCGCCTCGGCCACGCTGTAGACACCACCCGCAACTCCACTTACAATACGGTTTCTCCCCGCGCGGCACAAATTGGCCGCACTTCCCCTGGGGCGGTAGCTCAGTTGGGAGAGCGCTGCGTTCGCAATGCAGAGGTCGAGGGTTCGACTCCCTTCCGCTCCACTTTGGTACCTCTTGAGTTGGGTCGATAATAGGCGACCGGTCGGCCCGCCGTACCCACAATTACACCTGGAATCTTGAGTGCGCACCGGCCGAGTGGGGCCTTTGGGCCTTTGGGCCTTGTTCCGAAAGGGCGTTTGGGGGGGCCCATCTCGGCCGACTTCCACTCGGCTTTGTCTCGACACCTGTTCTGCGTCGGGTCGCGGTTCTAGCGAGGCCGAGTGTCTGGCAAACTTCGAACCCTCCCCCAACCCCTCCCTACAAGGGAGGGGAATTCTGAGACAACGGCATGAGAGGGTCGGGGATATTGCGCGTATTGCAACGGGTGCGGAAACGTGGTTTTGGATGCAATAATCGGCGACATTTGCGACGGGGGCCGGGCGTTTCTGCTGGGAATTGCAGCGTTTTCCCGTGGTGGGGGTGTTGCAATAATCGATGATTTTGCTCATGGTTGCGAACATTCAACTGTGGGGGGTGGGTGAGCGTCGGGGGGTGGGTGCTTCGCCAGGCCCCCGGTCGTTGACCGGGGGCTAAATGGGACGATGGTTCATCGGGGTCGGAGGCCCCTCCTGCAAATCAACCTGCAAATCTAGCGGGGGCATCTTAGCAGTTTACGGTACACGATTCCACTAGAATTTTTGGCCACCTGATGGGGGGAGGGGCGAGAGTCGAGGGCCAGAACGAAGTTTGTGCAGGGGGTGAGTGTTTAGCCGCGACGCGGAGCGGAACGCGGGGTGGAGCGAGGGGCGGGCGAGAGGGTTGTGGCACGGACTTTAGTCGGTGAGGTGGCTCGCGCGGGGCTGGCTGCACGGACTGAAGTCCGTGCCACGAGTTGGGGGCACGGAGGAGGAGGTGATTTGTCATTGGCCATTTGTCATTTGAAATTGGGTCATTTCTGAAATGGTTAATGACAGATGGCAGATTTTCAATGACCAATCTGGATTCGCGGTGCCTCGGCGAGTGGTACCCGGCGTGCCGTGGAATCTACATTTATAGGGATGGTGATTGTTGATTATTTAGGGAATCGAGCTGCGTCCCCTTTGATTGGTCCTGGTCCCCTTTGATTGGTCCGTCCCCTTTGATTGGTCCCCCTTTGATTGGTCGCCTGAGGAGCGAGGGGGGAGGAGCGAGGGGGGAGGGGGGCTGAGCCGGGAGGGCTCGGCTATCTATGCGGGGGCGTGAGTTGGGGGCGTAATTGCCCGGAGTTGTTGGTCCCGCAGCCGGGAAAACTCGGCGCTGCGGGGAATTGCCTGTATTGTGTAGAATGGTGCCTCTTGGGGGATAGTGGTTCCTAGGGGTTGCCCAGTATGGGTAACTACAGAAAATGATTATAGGCTTTGTCCGAAGACCGGTTCCGATTCGGGTAGCGGGTCGAGCAAGGCCAAGAATCCTGGGGTGCGCGAACCCTCCCCTAACCCCTCCCTAAAAGGGAGGGGAGTTTTAGGACAAAGCCTAGTACTCCGCTCGCTCCGCGAGCGGAAATTCATCTCGCGGAGAGGGAGTGATTATTTTTGG
>JADZFK010000100.1 GCA_020849945.1 Pirellulales bacterium
AACAACAGCAGCGATCTCACCAGGGTTTGGGCCCGGAAAAGGAGGGCCCGGAAAAGGTGTCAGGAACCGTTTTCTTTCCCATAATCCCAGCGGCTGCACAATGCGGTCGGCCCATGTCCTAAATCTAGCAATTTCGTCTCACAATATCAATCAACGGTTCCTGACACCTTTTTCGTGCCCCAGTTCCGCCCGCTCGGCGGCACTCAACTCGACCTTCCACTTCCCTGCACGGCTTGCCATCATGACCCTCCTGGTCTCAATCGGAAAAACTGATCGACAAACAGTTTGACAATTCCTGACAATTAGAGATAGATCAACCACTACTGAACTGACATGGTCGTAAGGGGATTAGGTTACCAGCCCCTTGGTGACGAGCATGAAGACGTCTTCGAGAGTGGGTTCGCGGTCGGCGAAGCTGAGTAGGCCGCAGTTGGCGTTGGCGAGTTGTCGGAGGAGACGTTCGACGTCGGCGTCTTGGCCGTTGATTTCGACGGTGCAAGTGCGGTGGTTCATTTGTACGTCGATTACTTTGGGATCGGAGCGGAGGAGGCTGACGCCGGCTTCGGGGCTTCCGGCGAAGCGGACTTCGATTTGGCGAGTGCGTTGGATTTGGCGGTAGACGGATTCGATGGGTCCGTGGAGGAGCAGTTGTCCTCGTTCGATGATTCCGATGCTGGTGCAGCAATCGGCAAGTTCGGTGAGGATGTGGCTGGAGATGAGGATGGTTTTTCCCATGTTGCGAAGTTCTTTGAGGAGGGCTTTGACTTCGAGGCGGGCGCGGGGGTCGAGACCGCTGGAGGGTTCGTCGAGGATGAGGACGGGCGGGTCGTGAACGAGCGTTTTAGCGAGGCAGAGTCGTTGTTTCATGCCGCGTGAAAGGCCGTTGACGAAGTCATCGCGTTTGTGGGTGAGGTCCAGCAGTTCGAGCACGTCGCCGATGACGGCCTTGCGGCGGCTGCGGGGGATTTGGTAGGCGACGGCGAAGAAATCGAGGAACTCCCACACTTTCATGCCGTCGTAGACGCCGAAGTTATCGGGCATGTAACCGACGCTTTTTCGAACGCCGATGGGGTCGTTCGTAACGCTATGGCCATTGACGGTGGCTTCGCCGGCGGTGGCGTGGAGCAGGGTGGCCAGGAAGCGGATCGTGGTGCTTTTTCCCGCGCCGTTGGGGCCGATGAACCCGAACAACTCGCCCTGGTTGATCTTCAAGTTGAGGTTCTCGACGGCGACGAAATCGCCGTAAACTTTTCGAAAATTGCGAAGCTCGATCATGATGGGGATGTGGGGATGCAGGATGCGGGATACAGGGGGGGAGGGGTTGGGGGGCTTCGCGCTCCGCTACGGTCGCCGAGCCTCCCTTCGCGTCGCGGCTAAACGGGTCGAGGGCCGAGGGCCAGAAAACTATTTGAATAAGTCTACGGAGTCGGTATCGGGTTTGTCGTTAGTACGTTTGATATCTTGGCGTGTGTTCAGGTCTTTTTCGGGTGGTGGAAGTGGAGAGTAGGCCAGGTGGGCGACGACCAGCGTGGCGCCGCGTAATTGGGAAGCGGCGGGTGAAATCGTTTCGCCGGGCAGCACTTCGTCGCAACGGGCGACGAGGCGAAGTTCGCCTTCGTCGATGTATTTGGGATCGAGCGCGAGTTTGAACATGGTTTCGAGATCGAGTTGCGGGGTTCGGAACGTGTTGGTTTCAGATTTCCGTTCGTCTTCAAAGGCCACTTTGTTTTCGGGCAACGAAGACATGCGCTCGGTCGTGCTGGCCGACTGGCCGGCGAGGAGCGAGCCGATCCAGCGACCTTCGAGTCGTCGACCACGGGCTGCTTCGGCGGTCGTGGGTTTATACACGACGCACACGCTGTGGAGGTCGAGCTTCGAGCGGTTTTCGATTTGGCTGTTGCCGAGCGCGGTGGATTTGCCGAGGCGGATGGGGCCATCGAGCGTGTGCATTTGCTCGCTATGGATCATGCCGGTGGAGTTGGAGGAGATGGGTACGCCGACGAGCCGCACGTCGTCGTAGCGTTGGAAGTCGACGCCGGAGAGGCCTTCGCCGATGAGCATTTGGAAGTTGACATCGCGGGGGAACGGGGCGATCAACGTGGTGGGGTTTTCGGATTGGAAGTCGTACGTGGTGGAGAGCGACGCATAGAGAGCCGTGTAGCGCGAGAGGTGTGCCCGCGGGTGCTCGGGTTGTTGTTCGAGGATTCCGATTTCGGTGTGTGCGCGGACGAAGCCGATATCGAGTTGTGCGCGTTGGACGATGACCCAAGTGCCGATGAGGGCGATGATTGGGGCGGCGATCCAGGCCCATTCGATCCGGCCGATGGCGCGGAAGATCACCCAATTGATCGGTACGAGTACGACGAGATAAGCGCCGAGGCACAGGAGCACGAACTCGGAGCCGGGTACTTCGACCCCGGCCGCTTTGCGTAGTGCATCACGTGCGGCAACGGCGGTGGCATTGAAATCGCGCCACGCGCCCAGGCCACCGGCATTGGTGGGCGGTCGATACTCGCGCAGGGTGACAGGCTGCCCCGCGGCGTTGAATTGTTGGTTCAGGAAGGCGGGGTCGGTGACATCTTGGAATTGGTAGGACGTGTCGACATCCAAGTCGCGGGCAAAGTAGCGCAGATGCGTGTTGAGAGCGGCATCGAGACGGTGGCCGGCGAATTTGTCGTTTTTCCACATGAGCGTCACATCGCCGAAAGCGCCCGGGATGAACTTACGAGGCTCGCGGCGCATGACGCAGGCATTGAACAAGCTGTTGAAACCCGATCGCCAGTTGATCAAGTCGCGTTCGGAAAGCTGCATGGCGGAAACGACGATGCGGCCGCGGCCCACGCGGCGTTCGACGAGCAACTCGCCCGTGTTGGGCAGTGGCTTGGCGTCGGGATGCAACTTAAGCGTGATGCCCGACCAAGGGGAGTTCACTTTCAGGGGTTCCCCGGGGTCTTTTGTTGTAGAAATGAGCCAGTGTTTGTTCAATTGGGCAATGGCGGGGTCGTTGGCTTCGATCTTGCGAGTGCCGCCGTTGGTGGCGGGCAAGAAGGGTTCGAGAAACGAGCCTTTCAAGAGGTCGAGCGAATCGGGTCCGTTGATGATGAGTTGGCCGCCCCAGTGAACCCAATCGAGAATCGCCTTTTCCTGTTCGGGCGAAAGGGGGTCGCCGGGGTCCACTTCATCCCACAGCAGGTAGGCGGTCGAGGTCCAGGTGAGCGGGTTATCGGGCAGCGAGATCGATCGGCCGGTGGCCAACTGCACGACGCTGTAGAGGACAGGGTCTTGTGTGTCGTCGGCTTCCGTTTCGCCATCGAACGGGGGTTGAACGCTATCGAGCGATTTGATGAACGCGTAGCGGGTAGGCTCCTTGGCTAGAATCACGAAGTGATACTGATAGGAAGGCATTGGGGTGAGGGGGGTGAAGCCTTGGTTTAGCGCGAAGCCGAGGCCGCGCTCTTCGAGATCGGGCACGAGCCGCATGGGCTGGCTCGTTTCGGGGATGAACAGGGTCGTATCGGTCGATTTGACGCGGGCCTTTGCGAGCAGCACGGGGCGGGCCGCGCGAACGTGGAACGGGGTCTTTTCGACCGGGTAGGGTCGGCCCTTGGTGTCGGTAACGGTAAGGCGCGAGTCGCCGACGAAATCGCGGTAGTTGGCGCGCATATCTTGCCGAACCGTTTGCCAGTGGCCGGGCTTCGCAAGCGGCAGAGGCGTTTTCGGCTCCGAGGGGAGAACGATCGGCGGACGCAACTCGAAATCGGATTTCTTCTTTTTCTTTTCGTCTTCCTTTTTCTTTTTCACCTCTTCGGCCTTTGCAGCCTGTTGGGGATCGACGAAAAAGCAGCCGCGAAGCGTGCCGACCACGATGATGCCAGCGAGCAGGAGCAACAAGGCAGCCGCCGCGATCGCCCACGGCGACCACGTTGTGTTTCCGTCATCATCGAGTTCAAGCGGATCTGGCATAGGACGGCCCAAGAATAAAGGGGACGACTTTCTAGTTATTGTAAGGGGGAAGGGGGAAGACGGAAGGGGGAGGTGTTTAGCCGCGACGCGGAGGCTTGGCGGAGCGGAGCGCGTTGTGTTGGACCGCGTGGGTTACGTGGTGCTAAACGCGCTCCGCTCCGGTCGCCAAGCTTCCCTGCGCGTCGCGGCTAAACAATCATCTCCTTTCTTCCTCCGTCATTCGCCATTCGTCATTTACTTTTCGCTGCATGAGCCAGTTGGCTATTCCCGTCAGGGTGGCGAGGAGTGCGGTCATTGCGAGGCAGATGGCAGCCACGCGGTCGTCGACGCCGAAATGGAGGAGCTGGAAGATTCGGATGGAAAGTGCCGAGGCGCCGGTTTGGGGGGGCATCACGAGAATCGTAGCGGCGAGTTCACCGATGGCCACGGCCAGTGCGATCAGCCAAGCCGCCGCGATGGCGTGCCATCGTTGCGGCAGGGCAATGCGGAGTAGGCGTCGCCAGGGCGGTGCGCCGTCGGCTGCCGCGGCATCCAGGAGCGATTGCGGAACGCTGGCGAGGGCGGGCCACAGGATCAAGATGGCGATTGGAGTTGCCCGCAGCGTTTGTGCAAGCCAGGGAGTGAAGTTTGAATCGTACAGTGTGGCGAGTGGTGCGAAGAACGAATCGGGCGGTCGATTGAAGAGGTGGATCAGCCCCAAGCCCACGAGGGGCCCCGGAATGGTCATCCCCCATGCGATAGCCACCAACACCAACATTTGAATTGGCGTCGGGCCGGTTGATGTCGGGCCGGATGGCGTGGGTCGCCGGGCCGAATCTTTCGCGAGCGATTTGCCACACGAACAAAATCCCATCGCACGGCGAAGCCGCCAGGCGATCGGCAGGGCGATCAATACGGCCGCCGAGGCGGCCGCGGTGCCGATCAGCCCGCTTACCGCGAGTTCGCCACGAAATTCGATGGGGGCTTTGGCAACTTGCGAGGCGAGTTTGACGAGCGACCACGCGCGGAGTCGTCCGGTTGGCGAGGTCGTGACCTCGATGCCTGCCTTGTAAGCGAGATTGAACAAGGGCACACCGACAACGAGCAGCAGGCCAGCAAACAGCAGGGCACCGGCGCCCCAGCGGCTGCCGTGCATTCGCCAGAGCCAAGGCGGACGGTGTGAGGCGTCGGCCCAATCGGCGAACAGACGAGCCAGGCCGGCGATCAGGCCGACGGCAACCAGCGTGGCGACGGCCAAGCCGCTCCACAAGCCGGCTGCCGATTGGTTGAGGGTGGAGCGTTCATTGCCGGTCGATTGTGCGTTGGAGAGGGGCACGCCTTGCCCTCCGCCGCCCGGTTCGAGCGTGCCGAGCGCCGATTGCGTGTAAACTTCCTCGGCAAACGTGCGGACCTGGAAGAAATCGGTGACCGAGATTTCAGTAAGTACCATCGTGGAGACCCACAGTGCGGCAACCGCCATCGCGGGTAGGGCGCGGCGAAGTGAAATATGCCACAGCACCTGCCAGGGCGATGCGCAGGTGGCGGCATCCTCTTCGAGTTCGGCTTCAACACCGCGTAGCCCCGCACCGACGATCAGCACGACCCACGGCACGGCGGCTATGCCGTGAACCCAAGCGGCCGCTCGCCATCCGACGAGCCACGGTTCGTGCGAGAGGTTTGGATTCGAAACGAGCGTGTGCCAGCCCTGGATGCCGAACCCGGCATCCCACGCGCCGGTGACGAGGTAGAGCGGGAGGAACAACAGTGCGACGAAGATGGGGAGCGTGGCGGTTCGGCCTGGGGCGTTGGTTTTGAAAAGCAGCACGGCCAATAGCGTGCCTAGGGGCACGGCGAAAGCGCAGGCGGCCGCCGCCAACTCGGCCGAGCGGAGCCAGAGTTTTCCGACGCGCGGGTCGGAGAGCCACAAGCAACCCAGGCTGGCACCGCTCAGCAGGGCCCCAGCGAGCCACGGATTCCGAAAATGAAAGGATTGCGGCATGCGTGGAGATGAGGGCATAAAGAGTGTTGCTGTCGTCGGTAGCAGTCAAGAAATGCCGAGAAATCCGGCATGGAACTTTTGTTGCTATTTGGTTCTCGGCGCGGTATGCTGCAGTTAGTACAGGAAGGCACGGCGAGAAGACTTATCGACACTTTTCTTTAGCAATTATCCTCGCCGGGAACCGAGTCTGAGGCAAACGGTTCTTTGTAAGTTGGCTGTGTCGGTGCAAGCATCTTCTTGCACTTGGCACAGATCGTGTTTGCGTTCAGCTTCTTGTCTCCTTGATGGTTCGGGAGGCCGGCCATGGGAATTCGAGTCGAGTGCCCGCATGGGCACGTTTTCAAGGTGAAGGATAAGTACGCGGGCAAGAAAGGCCTGTGCCCGCACTGCGAGGGCCAGGTCATCGTGCAGGTGCCCGATACGCTTTCGGTTGGCGGCACGGGCGAGATTTTGCAGCGCGAGGCGATCCAGCGTCGGCAGGCGGCGCTGCATACGGATTCGCATCACGGGCACGGCCAGCACCCGAGTGAACCGGTACCGAGTGCTTCGACGAGCGATTCACACGTTTTTGATGAACCGGCGGACGACGCCGCCCACCACTCGAGCGGCACGAGCGGCAGCCTGTTGGGTTCGAGCGTGATCCGCCACAACGTCAAATGCAAGTGCGGGCAGCACGTGCCGATGTGGTACGCCCGCTGCCCCGCTTGCGGGATGTACATCGAGCACTAACAAAGCTGCGAAGCTGGTGAACCTTCGGCCTTCGAACAACGTAGAAAGTCCGTGTTGCCTTGCGAGGCGATCGAGGTACCGTGGTGTTACTTGCAGAAGCTTGCCGCTTTCCCACAGCAGGGTTGGCCCAATAATTCGTGTTGCCTTTTTGGTCCAACCTGCAAGAATTAGAGCATGACCTTCGTTTTGAACCGATCTTGGACTTGGGCTCGCCAAGCAGTGGTATTGGCCGCGGCCGTGGCGCTGTTGTTGCCGTTCCCTGGCCACTGTTCGGCATGTACCGGGGGCAAGAGCGAATGCCCCCATTGCCGGTCATTGGGGGGAAGATCGTTGCCCGGGGAGGCTCGGCTTCCCGCGTGTTGCCAACGTAAGCAGGCGACAACCGAGCGGAAACTTGCCGAGCCCACCGGTAGCGATTGCGTTCAGGTTCAATCGCGGGCCTGCAATTGCCATATAAAGCCGCTTGATCGAGCCCTGGCCACGGCCCAAGAACGGGCGACGAATTCTTCAGAACTTAGCGTGATCCTCCCCTCGTTGGGAGTGGCCTCACTTCTCTCGGCAGGCGAACCAGATCGGGCAGCGGTATTGCAAACCGATCTGCCGCCCCCGGTTCCGCATCGCATTCTTCACTGCTCTTGGATCATTTGATTCGATCGCGTTGCGAGCTTCTAGGTTCGTAACATGGCAGAAGTAATCTGCCTCGTGATACGGGCGGCCCTGGCATGTTGCCGCGGTGCCCGGCGTATTTACCGATCGTGTCGAGGAGGTTTCCTCGGCAATTTCAAAACAGCGGCCTCGATTGTGGGGCCAGGGATTCCATTGATTTCAAGAAAGTGAGTTTACGATGGCTATTAAGTTTTTCGGTGGTTTGTTGGTGGCGGCTGGTTTGCTCTCGGCCGGGTTTATGAGCCAATCTGGCTCGTCCGACAAGGCAGCCCCCGTATGCACTGAAGGAGCTTGCTGCTCGGAGGACTGCTGCAAGGACTGCCCGAACTGCAGTTGCAAGTGCAAGTGCTGCGACGATTGCGCTAACGGCTGCAAATGCCCCAACATGAAGTAGCGCACCGGTAACCGGTTTCCTTCCTGTACAGGGAAGGGGAGGGGAGTGTTTGGCGATTCGCTGCCGATTGCGAGCGGTGAGTTGTTAGCGCCCCACTTCGTAAGATGAAGCAGCGGCCGGCCGTGCCATTGCATGGCCGGCCGTTTTGTGCGTCATCATATTTCGATCCGCGGGCAAGTCGCATCCACGGCCAGTTTGCTCGTTTTGATGGAGGAACTTGCGAAGGATTGTGCGGCCGAGGAATCTGAGCGGTACGGGTCAGCTTGCCGGAGGTAGGATCGTGGCTGGCGAGGTCCTGAAGGATGTTGAAGATTCTGCGAGCGTAATCGAGGCTTGGAACTCGAATGAATGTGCCGAATGTATCTTGATGCCACATGAGCGACTGGTTGTGACAAAAAATGGCACAATTCGGTTCAAGCGGTGTGCCAAAACAATGTCGGATATCCGGAATCTGGGAGTGGGAAGGAATTCCGGTATCGAGCGGCGAGTTGGTCAACGAAGATTTCTTGACAATCCCGCCTAAACCATTCTAATTACGGGCGTTGTCGTAAGTGGTTGGACACGAACGGCAGCACTTCTCTCCGCACGAATACGTCTCTTCGTTCGCCACTGGCAACAGCGACGGGCGACGCGGTTTCGCGTTGGTTCATGGGTGTGCTATCTGGGATGTCGGCGGATTTTCGACCGGCGGCTTACTGGAGATAGGCGGTCGGGTAAGCGCTTTGCGCTGAGCATGACCTGCAATCGTAGCGTTGGTGATAGCTTGCTGTGTGTTTTCCTTTTTTTGAGGACAAACCCGCACTTGAGCGTGTGCCAACTCGGGGGAGTCCTCTTCGTTCTCGTGCTTTGTCCACATTGAAAGTATGGGTTCGACACGACACAACCCAATCACTGCAACGGGTTTGTGTCGAGTTGAACCCAAGCTTGAAGAGTTGTCAAAGCACTAGGTAATTGAAAGGAGTGGACCAATGTATTCTCGATCATGCACCTCGATTCTGTTGGTGATGGCGGTGGCCATCGTCTGCGGTCCGTCTGTCATGGCGGATCCGCTCCCGGATGAAATCTCGAAGTTTCAACAGATGCCGCTAAACAATGGCCTGACGCCGTACTATCCGAATCCGGTGACGGGTGGTGGAGCGCCGTACCCCGGGCACGACGAGTTGAGCACGGCTTCGCGCACAAGCACAGACCCGCTGCAACCCTGGCAAGGCGTTTACATGGCCGACGACTTTGCCGACCATTTTGATACGCCGGTCGTTCACGTTCGCTGGTGGGGTTCGTATCTCGAGAACTTCCACGGCCAAGGGGGTGTGAAGCAATTCCTGATATCGTTTGAAAGCGATGTTCCCAAGAGCCCGACTGATCCGAATTCGTTTAGTCATCCCGGGGTTCCGCTTTCCAACCAAATTGTAACGGTTACCGCAGGTCCGCTCTTGCCTGGTTCGGGCACGTACACCGAAAAGTTCGTTCCAACTCCCGGGGGAAACACGGCACCCCTAGAGGGCTTGTATGAATACAATGCCGAACTGCATCTGGACAAGTACTTCTACCAACAACCCGATACCGTGTACTGGCTCAAGATCGTGGCTTTGGTGGATGTGCAACGAGATGGGAACATCCAATGGGGTTGGCACAATCGCGATTGGTCGATTCCCGACCCGCTTGCTTCGACTCCGCCTGCGGTGATTCCCGGCGAGGGGATCATTTCCGCGGTGCCGATAGTCGATCCGGCCACAGGGTTTACGTCTCCGGTTTGGCATTTTCAAGATGATGCGGTGTCGGGCGGAGTAACCGTTATTCCAAACCCGACCATGCCCAACATGCCGGATGTCGATCAGCCAGACTGGCTGCCGCAGCACTACTGGTCGCCGTGGGATGGCCCGAGCGAGATCAATCTGTACTCCAAAGACTTGGCGTTCGAGTTGTACACACGGGTGCCCGAGCCGAGTGGGGTAGCATTTGTGCTCGTAAGTAGCGTATCGCTGCCGATGTTCGGACGCCGGCGAACCAAGTAAGGAATCGGTGTTGCGCGGTTCAGCAGGGATTTGTTAGAAGCGATGGAACCACTACGGAACCGACCGCGCACCGCGCGGTCGGCCGTATTGCTTCTCATCTCGTTCTTAACACTTCTACATCCTCGCCCTATTTTCACACTGTGGGGATGAACCCGCGGAGGGTTACGTGGCCGAGGAATTACAGCGTAGCCGTTCGATTGCGGCTTTTTTTGCCGGAGGTCGACTTTCCTATCGGAGAGTTAGGGCCTATCCCAGAGCTGTTCATAGAGAAGGGGGAGAGGCACATACTGCCCGAAAATTAGCCAGCCTCGACGGTTCCAGGACAAGTTTCTATAGCACTTTGAAAGGATCGCGCGAACTCGTTTAGGCTCTTGCCAGGATGCGACTGTGCGAACCGAGGCGACGGTGCGAGAACCGCTCGAAGGCGGCGTCGATTGCGGAGTCGCTCGTTTCGACATCGGTTGGGATTTCATCCGATTGGTTGCCGAAAAATGTGAACGAAGATTCGTCACGGTGTTGCGAGTTTGTCAGAGCCAACAAAGCTTGGTCTTGCAACGCTGCCCTAGGCGAAATACTTGCTGGGAACCGAAGACCACGATGGCGATTAGTCTTAGCATTTCCTATCGGCCTGCTGGCTAAGTCAGCGGACGTGGCCAGTGCTTGATCCACCGTGCTGGAATCGGCGGAAGCCACAGCAGGTTCCGATCCATATTCCTTTGCGGAATCTACGGCTAATGCCAACAAGTCCGAAACTTCAGGGGAGGGTAGGACTGGAGCGCTTCCTGCGAGCAGAGTGGCGGGGAGCACAGGCGATTGAGGAGAGTCGTGACCGACCGACGCACTTCCGGAAGCTGCCGAGCCGGAGCCGACTGCCGGTGCCGTGTTACCGAAGTTCGCTCGGTACATGTCGTAGTGAGCGGAACCGATCAGCGTGGCCCCAGTGATACCGTCGTTGGGCAGGTCAACCGTAAGTCCTTGGTTTTTCCGCCAGACGACATAATCTGCGGCATCCACGACGTTGTTCGAGTTGAAATCGCCGAGCAGCCCCGGAGCAGCAACGGTGAACTCGTATTCGCGGAAGGCATCGAGTTGAGTTCCATTATTGGCGACATCGACGGCTCGCCCATTGGCAATAATCGCGTTACCAACGAAGTTCAGTTGGTAGCTACCAGGCGGTAACAACCCGCCGCTTACGGCTGAACCCGTGAAGGATAGAATCAACGTGTCTGAACCAATGCCCGTTACCGTGGGCCGCAAGTCGATGGTGGAGATCGGTTGCCCGCTTGTATCGGTGATGGTGATACCGGCCCCCGTCGCGGGAGCACTGCTGCCATCGCCCGCTACGAGCTGTTGAACCACATGGCTGAACGTAACGGTGATGGTGCCCACCGGAGCGTTTGGAGTGATCGAGGTTATCGTGGGAAGCGGGCTTTGAGTCGAGTTACCGGTGTTGATATCTCCCGGCGTCATTGCTGTGCCCGTAACCGGCCGATTGAACGACTGATCCGTGCCGTGGTCGTAGAGCAAGTAATCGTCGCCTGCCGAGGTCAGGTTGCCACCGAACCAAGCGGTGCCATCGTTGCGGTCTACGTCGTCTCGCTTGCGGCTGACGGCATCGACCTCCGCAGCCGTGAAGCTGAGGATGCTTGAAGTAAGGCCATACACTTGATCCGGCTGGCCCAGGGTTCGCACACCAAGCGTGTCGGTGGCGGTTGCCTGGAAGGGCAA
>JADZFK010000101.1 GCA_020849945.1 Pirellulales bacterium
TCCTGGGGTGCGCGAACCCTCCCCTAACCCCTCCCTAAAAGGGAGGGGAGTTTTAGGACAAAGCCTAGTACTCCGCTCGCTCCGCGAGCGGAAATTCATCTCGCGGAGAGGGAGTGATTATTTTTGGAAAGTGGGCAACCGTTATCGGTGCAATTGGCGAAGATAACCGGTTAGAACAGCGGCCTGGCGGCCGCCGCTAACGCGAAATAACATTTCATCACGAGCTCGGAGCGAGGTGAGTACAGTCGATTGGCCGCATGACCCTCCAATCGCAGATTCATCGAGTCCTTCAACATGTGTAGATACAATGGTTGCCCAGGAGGGGCGCATCTTGAGCGATAGATTCTTCTGTGGAGCGAACACCATGATGGCATGGCACGACGGATCGCGCCGCGGGCTTCGCGATGTGGGGGCCTCGAGGCGAGCGGGCCGGGATTATTTCGGATTTCCCGCCCCAGCGGTTAAACTCCTTTCGGATATTGGAGGGTCCAAGGTCGGCACCGAAGATCGAAGACACCTGGAAAACAATTCCGATTCCATGCCGATCTCAATCCGCAATCCGCAATCCGAAATCTGCAATTCCCCGAGTCCGCCTCGGCTCGGCGGACCTACAGGGGTGCGTGGTTTTACGATATTGGAGTTGTTGGTTACGGTGGCGATTATCGGAATGATGACGGCGTTGTTGTTGCCGGCCATTCAGTCGGCACGAGAGAGTGCCCGCAATTTGGAGTGTGTCAATCACCTGCATCAGCTTGGCGTGGCGATCCACACGTATCATGATGTGCATCGGGTTTTGTCGCCGGGATGGAACAACGAACCCTCGCGGCGGACGAGTTATGGTTGGGCTACTCACTTGCTCGACGAACTGGAGGAGCGACCGTTATCGGCGCGAATTGATCGGCGTCGTCCGGTGGATCAACTGGATTCCTCGATCCTTTCCACAACGCCCGTGGTGTTTCTGTGCCCGAGCGATCACGGGGACCAGGTGTTTTCGTTGTATGCCGAGCAGGCTTCGCATGATACCGAGTCCCAGGCTTCGACCCAGGTGCTCGTAAGTTTGCCGCGGGCAAATTACGTGGGCGTGTTTGGAACGGATGATCCGGATCGCATTCCTGGGTGCCACGGGGATGGGGCATTTATCGAGCGTCGTGGGCGACGGTTTCAGGAGTTTGAACGAGGGTTAACGAAGGTGATTCTCGTGGGAGAGCGGACAGCCCGGAAGCTTCCGTCGACGTGGTTAGGAGTCGTGAACAAGGGGGAAGACGCCCCGAGCCGTATTGTAGGTTTTGCGGGAACGGGCCCGAACAGGGTCGGCACCGACGAATGCGAGTTTGACAGTCGGCACTTAGAACATGCGAATTTTCTTTGGGGCGATGGCCATGCAAGTGGTATTCAAAATGAAATTGAATCCTTGGTTTATCGAAAGGCGGCCATGTGTCGGTAAAATCGACACGGGTTGTCCGAGCGGTAAGCACAATAGGGTGAATGGTGATTGACGGTTGCGTGAAGAGCGCAAGAGAATGCCTTTTTCTAATGTCTGGTTTCCGTGAAGCAACACCGATCTGTGGCTAGAATCGCCGCAACAACGAAGAGCAAGGAATCGAGATGAAGGTACCGCGATTAACCCGATGTGAATTGGAGTTGATGGATGTGTTGTGGCATAAGGGTGAGGCCACGGTGCAAGAGGTGTGCGATGAACTCAAGCGTCCGTTGGCGTACACGACGGTGATGACGACGCTGAGTTTGCTTCACGGCAAGAAGAAAGTAGTGAAGCGGACGAAGCGGGGACGTGCCCATGTGTACCAGCCGCTTGTTTCGAGAGACGAAGTAAGCCGATCGGTGATTAGCGACTTGCGAGGAGTATTGTTTGCAGACCAAGTACCGCAATTGGTGTTGGGTTTGCTGGAAGACGGGAAGTTTACGCACGATGATATCCGGGCGTTAAAAGATGCGATCCAAAAGGTTGAAGACGAGCGACCGACGTGAGTTCTCTGGCGATACTTGAAATCCTTGTTTCGTTGGCGGTTCAAGCCACGGTGCTGGTTGGGATCACGGCCTGGCTGGCGTGCTTCACGAAGTTCCGGGCAGAGGCGGACCGGTGCTGGGCGGTTGCCCATGGCAGCCTGTTGGTGATGGCAATCGCGTCGTTCATGTTGCCGCATCCTCGGCTGGTGACGTGGGCCGCGCTTCATCCGACGCGCGTTCATCCGATGATAGACGAGGCCGCCAAGATAGTGGGCTGGTCGCTGACATCGATCTGGCTTCTGGGCATGTTTTTTTGTGTGGTGGTGTGCGTGGCCGGGATGATTCGAGCCACCTTGCTGGTGGGAAGCTCGAAGGTTGATCGACGATTGAGCGAATACGCAGGGGAGCATTTTGGGGCTGGTGCGAGTGTTTTCCCGATAGAGATTCGCACATCGGAGTTGCCGATCAGCCCGTTCTGCTGGCAGTTTCATCGGCCGGTGATCGTGCTGCCCAAAGCGGTGCGGGCCTTCCCCATGGCCGAGCAGTCGGCGATCTTGCGGCACGAGTTCGCCCATTTGCGGTTGCAGCACCCGCTGCAACTGTTCTTGCAAAGGCTAATCGAGGCCGTGTACTGGTTTCATCCGCTGGTATGGTGGGCATCGCGGCAGGCGAATGCGGAGCGGGAGTACCGTTGCGACCGGGAGGCGGTTCGTTCGCGTTCGGAAGTGGCCGACTACCTGCGAAGCCTGCTCCGCATGGTCGAGCTGCATGTGGGTAGGGATGAGGCCATGCCATCTCGCCTTAGTTTTTTGAGCGAAGCTTCGCTGTTAAGTCAACGAGCTTGCCGGTTGGGCAATTATTCCGAGCAGATTGCCTCGGCACCGCCCCTGTTGCGAAAGGCCCGCGTTTCGATCGTGGTTTGTGCGATCCTGTGCAGCACGATTTGGTTGCCGGTGAATCCGCTGGCATCGCGACGATCATATCTTTCGCCCTGGCCAACGTGGTCGGCACGCGTCCTGAGCGTGATGGGGCTGGAAGTGCGAGATTACGAGGTGGATGGCCATCGCCTTGCGGTTCACGAGAATGCGCGTTAACGCGGATTTCTCACCACGGAGCACACCGAGGTCACGGAGAATAAGAATTGGTGATTGCAAATTTGTCATTTGAGATTTGGTCATTTCTGAAATGGTCAATGACAAATGGCCGATTTGCAATGACCAATCTGCTTTCTCCGTGTCGTCGAACGATCAATCGTCCTTGGGTGCGTTGGCTGTGGCGGCCTTGGTCGAGTTTCCGAGGACGTGAAGGGTTGTGGAGAGGGTGAAGGGAATCGTTTCGCCTGGGAATTCGGCTTCGAGAAAGCAGGCTTCGTAACCCTGCTGGGGCTGATCGAGTTTGGTTTCATAAGAGCGGCCTTCGTTTCCGTTGGCGGGGAGGGAAGAAGCCCGCCAGGTGGCCTTTCGGAAATCGCGAGAGTCGGCGTGGGCAGTCCAGCGTCGCACGGCGAGAGGTCGAGCGGCCGAGGTGAGGGAGAGTCGATGCGGAGCGGCGTCGTCATCGAGCTGCCAGGCGAGCTTGGGCATTGGCTTACCGCCTTCCAGGCTTTGCTGAAGGGCGAGGATTGTGGCGGCAACGCGGGTGTAATCGTGAATGCCGTGGCCGTTGTTGGGCACATACAGAATGTACTTGTCGCCCTTTAATTCATTCCAATACAGGTTGAGTGCATCGACGGGCCAGTAGGCATCGTTTGTGGCGAGGATGATAAGTTTGGGTTGCTTGAGTTGAGTGCGGTAGGCGATGGGATCGACGATGGATCGCAGTTCGGCCCCTTGGGGTGTGACGAGCTTGTCTAGGAGCCCGAGTTCGGTGTAGTCGTGAATTTGTTCGGAATGCGAGCCGAAGGAATTTCGTTGCAGTTGATCGTGGGCCACCATGTTCAGCATGTTGATGACCATGGGGGCAAGAGCATCGACGCGCGGGTCGGTGGCGGCGGTGAGCCAAGTTGTCCAACCGCGTTTGGAAGCGCCGGTCACGAGGAATTTTTCCACATCGAGTTGCCATTCTTGCTTGGCGAACGCTTGGACGGTATCCATGGCGCGAACAGCCGCCTTTACCATCGGCAGGAGGAGTGGCCAATCGGTTTCCCCCGTTTCCAAGTACTTGGCAAAGGTGAGGGCGATGATTTGATCTTCCTTGCGGCCATTGAACATGGGCTGATGCGGAACTTGACGGATGACGGCGATCGGCGACTGCATGAGGTCGGCCAGCATGACCAACTGGGCCGCGCGATCGGGGAGCGGAGTGGGGTTCGATTCGTCGGCGGCCTTTTCGAGCGAGTCCGACCAACTTCCTCCGTCGATTAAGAGCAATGCTTGAGCATTCTTGCGAGCTTTGGCGGGATGGTAAATGAATAGCTGATGCTTCCAGGCAATGTTGCGCCAGGTTTGTGAAGTGAGTATGAGTTCGACGTATTCTCCCCCGCCCACCTTGCCGCGTTGGCGGACGTGCCATGCGTAACTGGCATCAGGTTGCTTGACGTAATCGGACAAGGCGGACGAGGCCTCGGGCAAGGGCGGCGTGGCGTCTTTTGCCGTGGTAGTGGCCGCCAGGCAGAACGCGGAAACAAGATACCATGCAAGAATTCCGAGTGGTCGATTGAGCATAATAGGTTCGAATTGGTTAGGTGGCACTTCGAATGGCAATACGAGCAATCACTGAGTTCTCAACGCGAGGAAAGTTCGCAACGAAGTTATCGTTGATTCAATCCTCGTACAAGGCGACGGTGGCAACACCGCGTTCGTCGATGGTACCACGGAACAAGCCGGGGCCGTGGTAGGGAAGAGCGACGTTTCCCACGAGATCGATGGCGACGAGGCCGCCCAAGCCGCCGAGGGCGCGGATGTCGTCGATCGCGGCTTGGGCAGCTTGGCGGAGGCCTTGCCCGCCGAACATCATTCTTGCCGATACCGAGTAGGCGGCGGAAGAGCGAATGAACAATTCTCCGTCGCCGGTGCAAGAGACGGCACAGGTGCGGTTATCGGCGAAGGTGCCGGCGCCGAGGACGCCGCTATCGCCGACCCTGCCGGGGATTTTGAGAGAAACGCCGCCGGTCGAGGTGGCGGCGGCCAGGTTGCCGGCGCGGTCTCGTGCAACGGCACCAACGGTTCCGCGGGAATAAGCGGCGGACTTCTCTAGGTTGACTTGCCGATCTTGGGGAGAGCTGCCCTCGCCAAGCACCGAACACGGGTTCTCCTTCCAAGCCAGGAATTCGGCATGGCGTCGATCGGTGAAGAAGTAGCTTGGGTCCTCGATTGGCAGGCCCCGCTGTTGCGCGAACTGGTCGGCCTCGGCACCCACGAGAAAGACGGCCGGCGATTGCATGAGCACTGCCTGCGCAGCCCGGATTGGATTGCGGATTCGCTTCACATGCGCCACGGCACCGGCTTGGCGGGTAGCGCCTTCCATGAGGGCGGCATCCATTTCGATCGAGCCGGTTTGCGTGAACACAGAACCTCTGCCCGCGTTGAACTCGGGGGAATCTTCCATGACCTCGACGGCCGCCAAGACGGCCGCCACGCTTTCCGCGGTACCCGATTGGAGCACCTCAAAACCTTTTTGCAGGGCCACTTGCATCGCGGCTCGCAGCGATTCTTCTCGGTCGGCTGAAAGTCGCTCGCGCGGGCAAGCAAGGCCACCGTGGATCGCCAAGACAACCGCTGCCGCTTCGGCAGGGATTCGATTCGATGGATCGGTCATGAAACTGGTTGCGAAACGAGGATTGAGGGAATGAACTCGCGCGGTAGCGTTAGGTTGATGAACCACGAAGAGCACGAAGAACACGAAGGAAGACAGCAGCCCCGGCATTCGGGCCTCGACTGGCTGGGACCCATTGTGCGCATTTTGTAATTTCCAACTTTTGCGTTGCCACGCTCATGGGACCACCCACGTTTATGTTACGATTCGTGCTTTTCTTCGTGTCCTTCGTGGTCTTTGTGGTTAGATTTTGCATTTCAGGACCACAGGCTTCCCTATGCGATGGACTACCGGCGTTCACCTGTGAACGCTCAACCGTTGGGGTCGCCGCTCATGGCGGGGTCGCTGAAGGTTGGCAGGTCGGATTCGATACGGCCGGCGTATCGGTGAGCAAAAGCGGGTTTTCCAACGACTTGAATCAGGAAATCGTACCATCCGTAACTTGCCTCGCAAGAGAAGGAGAGCGAGATTTCCGCACCGGCCGAGACGGTCGTGGCAAGTTTTCCTCGTCCGTAGGAAAGATCGGTCAGTGAGATCGCGGATTCCGACGATCCCAAATTGCGAACACGAAGATTCGCCATCGAGCGAGGCCCCGTGCTTGGAGTTGATCGAGCAAGTTCCAAAGTAAGCGCTAGGAGGGGGTCATCCTCGGTTCCTTGGAAATGGCGGAAGAAACCGTTCGGTCCGTGTAGGGCGAGGTCGTACCGCTTCTCGGCGAAATCGGCAAGCAACCAATCATCGACCAGGCGGTTGCCGGCGGCAACGGCGTAGTCGCGTGTGCGGAGATCGCCTTTCTTAAACCTTGCATAAACGACAAACGGCGAGCCGACCGCTTGGGGGCCGAGGCGATCGTTGCGGGCCTCTAGCGAGATTTGGAAGCGTTGGCGATCGGACGAGAGCGCACCGCTCGCCGCCAGGTCATACGGCAAGGCCCGCGAGGGGCGGAGGCCGGGTTCCTGCCGGGGCATCAAGTGACAGGAGTTGGGATCCTTCGACGTGATTGCGATTTCTTGGGCGGAGAGTCGTTGGTAACCGTCTGGAAACGGTTTGAAGCGAGCACGATCGATTTGCTCGATGAACTGATCGCGGGTAGGAAACGGCAGCCGCGTGGCCGGTTCGGCCACGGCCTGCTGGAAAGTGGAGGTGAGGTCTCCGCAGACGGTTCTTCGCCAGGAGCTGATGTTTGGTTCAAGAAGTTGCCGCCCGAGTTTCTTGGAAAGCCACTTCTCTAAGAACTGCAGAGAGGAGGTATGGTCGAACACCTGCGAGCACACAAACCCGCCGCGGCTCCACGGAGAGGCGATAATCATCGGCACACGATAGCCTAATCCGATGGAGCTATCGCGAGTTTGATCGGCGGGTTTGCGTGTGATTTCGTCATCGCGCGTTACGTAATCGAGCGCGGCATCGATCGAAGCAGAGACCTTACCCGTTGCGGGCCTTCGCGGATCGGGTGCGACGAACGGCGGGACGTGATCGAAATAGCCGTCGTTCTCGTCGTAGGTAAGAATGAAAATGGTCTTCTTCCAAATGGCCGGGTTTTGGGTGAGGATGTCTAGCGTTTCCGCGACGTACCAAGCCCCAAACCAGGCCGAACCGGGGTGATCGGAGAACCGCTCGGGTGCGACCACCCACGACACGGCGGGCAGTTTTCCGGACTCGACATCGCGGCGGAATTGGTGCAAGAGATCGCCCTTGGGAGCGTTAAGACGCCGCTGCTGGTCGCCGTCGCGGTAGACAACTTCCTCGAGCGTTCGATAATCGGGATCGCCCTCGTTCGAGGAAAAAGCCTTCGCAAGAAGGTTCTTCTCGCGCGTGGAGAGCCGATCGTAGTTTGCCTGGTTCCACTTGCGCCGCTGGGTATTGATCTCGTCGAGTTGCTTCTGCTTTTCATGAATCTCTTGATTCAATGCCTCGGCCTGCTTACCGCCCGCATTGCCAAGCGTGGTCAATTGTTTGGCGAGTGCAGCAAGCTCGCGAGTCAGCCAGGCGTGTGTCGCTTCAAGATAGTTGCGGTACGCGGGAGTCAGCCGGACGTTGTACTGGGTGAAATACTCGAGGGGGTTATCGCCAAAGTTGGAGAGCCAGGCATCCTCATCGGCCGTGAGGCCGACACCGACGTTGATTTCGTTTTGATACACTTTCCACGAAACCCCGAAGTCTTCCAAACGTTCGGGAAACGTCGGCCAACACACGTTTGTTGCGTGATCGGCATTTTCGTTGAGCAGGTGGGCGGGCGAATGCGGGTCTTGCTTGGCGCGAATCGTACCGGACCAAAGGTAGCAGCGGTTCGGCGTCGTGCCGGTAAGGCTCGAGCAATAATGCTGATCGCAGATCGTGAAGGCGTCGGCAAGAGCATAGTAGAAGGGAATATCGTCGCGGTTGTGGTAGCCCATCGTGAGGGGCATCTGCTTGCAATCTTCGCGTCCGGGAAGCTTCACATCGAGCCAGCGATCGTACCGGCCTTCGTTGCGGGCATCGACCTGGTCGGTCCATCCGTGTGGCAGGCAGCCGAGCCAAGTTGCATTCGAGTTGCGGATATCCATTCGGAATGGCAAGTAGCTTTCGCCCGCCGAATTCGTTTGCACCCACACGGGGTTGCCATTGGGAAGCCGAATGGCTCGCGGGTCGTTGAAACCCCGCACGCCGCGCAGCGAGCCGAACGCGTGATCGAACGAGCGGTTCTCTTGCATAAGGATGACGACATGCTCGGCATCCCAGAATGTGGTTTCCTTATCTGGCTCGATTGCGAGCGCTCGTTCGAGGGTGCCGAACAGATTGGCAGAAAAGCTGGCCGCACCAGAAAGAAACGCGGCCTTGGTCAGAAACTGGCGACGGGTATCCATGAGGCTCGATTGTAGTTAGCGGAGCGATGGGCGCACACCCTGCACGGTTGGCTTAGAACGTGTTTTGAAATTCTCCCTCTTCCAAAGGGCATTGGTATCTACACAAGTTGAACTGAATAAAGTACTCCGGTCGCTCCGCAAGCGGAAAATCATCTCGCGGAGCGAGATGAGTACATTCGATAAGCATCTCGCGGAGCGAGTGCCCCCTGCCGGGGGGCTCGGCGTGAGTTATGAGCCGTGTGAAATGAAACCACTCAATCGCTGGATTGGCGAACGTTCCAGAGCGGGGTGAGGACGGCCGCGGAGACGATGAGGCCGATAAACATCACGATAAAGAGAGGCGTCCAATTGCTGCCTTGTGTAATGGCACCGGGTAGGTAACCGCCAAGAATACCGCCGATCGAACCGACCCCATTGACGACGCCCACGGCGGTGGCTGCGCCGTGTTTGGTTCCGAAATCGACGGAAGCGGTGGCCGAGATCATGGAGTCGGGACCGAACAGGAACATGCCGACGAGGAAGAAGAAGATCGCCATGACCCAAATGTTGTGGATGCCAGCCATCCCGGCGGAAATGACAGCCGCGACGCCGAGGAGCGAAAGGATTGCGACCGGAGCACGACGGGCACCGAAGACTCGGTCGCTCAAGTATCCTGCGGCCACGACGCCGACCAAACCGCCGAAGGGCATCACGGCGGCGATCATGGTGCTTCCCAACGTGCCGCTATGAGTGTTTTCGGCCACGAACAGGGGCCCCCAGAAGATGAAGCTATAGCGTACTAACTTTACGGAGAAATAGGCGATGGCCAGCATCCAGATGCGAGATTCCGAGAGGACCTCTTGAATGTGTCGCCAGGGTTTGTTGGAACGGGCATTCGTTGAATGCAGAGGGCTTGGTAGGGCAACTGGTTGATTGTTGGGCAAGCCATTGCCGTGATAATCATCGATAGGCGGCAACCCGACATCCTCTGGGCAATCGCGAAGGAAAAGCCAAGTGAGCACCGCAACCACGGCAACGACCGAGGCGGGAACCCAAAAAGCGGCAGGCCAAAATGGGGCCTGGGTGCCGAAGAACAGATTAGCTGCCCAATTCGCGGCGGTCTGGCAAGGCAACAGCGGCTGGTACATCGCGCTGGCGGGGATGGGGAACAGTGCGAACTGCGAACGGCTGAAATGTTCCATCGCCCAACCGGCAAACAGAACTCCAACGGCCGGTCCAAAGGTATAGTGGGTACACCACCACCCCAGAACGCGGCCCCGTTCGCCCACGCTGAACCACGAACTCATGGCCTTGTTTGTGTTGCTCCAACCCGAGCTTTGCGCCAACCCTTGCAGGGCGGAACAAACGAGAAACGCCCACAGGCTTGAGGAAAATCCGAAAGCAACAGCTGCCGCCACACTCAAGATCAAACCAAAAAACAATACGCGGCGAGGGCCAAAACGATCTCCCAGTGGACCGAAGATGAACTGGCCCAGCATGTAGAAAGTTAGGTATACCGAATCGATATTGCCCAAGCTCTTCCGAACGAGAGAAATGCCGGGTTGGTACGGCAGCGTCAGCTTGGCGGCCGAGAAGGACTGTCGCGTCAAATAAAAGCTGGCGTAAATCAGCCAGGTGATGGCAAACGTTAACCAACGCCAACGCTCGTACCTCGGATTCAACAGTGACTCCCCTCTTTCGTCGATGCGAAGCAATGGTAATGGGGGAAGGTTAAGAAAAGGTGAACCCGTGAACCGCGGTGGGACAGAGTATCGCAGTTATGCGGCAAGATAAGGTTTCATTGGAGGTGGAGCCCTTCATGAACTGCTATCATCATACGCAAGAACGAGCCGCCACGAAAGGATAGGGCACCGGGGCACAGGGCCGATGAGTTATTCAAATTGGGCGAGTGTATTGGAAACCAGCCCGAAGCGTCGGCGAGGGAA
>JADZFK010000102.1 GCA_020849945.1 Pirellulales bacterium
CCCCTTACCCCAACACCCGTGGCCCGCTCTGGATCAATTTCAAATCGCCTCTGTTGTGGGACGTGTTCGCCATCTCGACCTACCTGCTGATCTCGGCCGTGTTTTGGTACGTGGGCCTCGTCCCCGACCTGGCCACCATTCGCGACCGTTCGCCCGCCGGGTGGCGTCGCCGCTTAACGGGTATCTTCAGCCTCGGTTGGAATGGTTCCGCTCGCGCCTGGCATCGTTATGAAACCGTCTACATGCTGCTGGCCGGTTTGGCAACGCCGCTCGTGTTCTCCGTTCACACGATCGTGAGCATGGATTTCGCCACCTCGGTCATTCCCGGTTGGCATACCACCATTTTCCCTCCGTACTTCGTCGCAGGCGCGATCTTCAGCGGTTTGGCGATGGTGCTCACCCTCATGATCGTCGCCAGAAAGGTGATGCAACTCGAAGACTATATCACCCTTCGCCACATCGAAGCCATGTGCAAGCTGATGCTTTCGATGGGGTGCATCGTCGGGTTGGCATACGGTACCGAATTCTTCATCGCGGCGTACAGCGGGAACCCTTACGAACAGTTCGTGTTTCTCAATCGCGCCCTGGGGCCGTTCAATTGGGCCTATTGGACTATGGTGTCGTGCAATGTTCTGATCCCACAAGTGTTGTGGATACGTCCTGTTCGCCGCAGTATTCCGCTGGTGTTTCTCATCAGCATCGTTGTGAACATCGGCATGTGGTTCGAACGTTTTGTGATCATCGTGACCAGCTTGCATCGCGATTTTCTGCCTTCCAGTTGGGCTAGCTATAGGCCAACGATCATCGAGGTGGCCACCTTCGTGGGTTCCTTCGGCCTGTTTTTCACCTGCTTCCTGCTGTTCTGTCGGTTCATCCCGGTGATCGCGATGGCGGAAGTGAAGGGCGTTTTAGGCTCGTCTCACTCGGCCTCGCACGCCCACGATAAACCAGCACGAGGAGATGCGGCATGAACCGACGCGTACTACTGGCAACGTTCGAACACGAACACGATCTGCTCGCCTCGGCCATCGAGTTGCGTAAGAGAAATTATGCGATTGTGGATGCGTTTACCCCGTATCCTGTTCACGGCCTCGATCGCGCTTTGGGGCTTCCCCCCTCGCGGCTTACGTGGGTTTGCTTCGTGTGCGGCATGATCGGCGCGCTCGGCATGCTCTTCTTCGAGTATTGGGTGGGTGCGATTTCCTGGGCCGTCAACGTCGGCGGCAAGCCTTGGCATTCGCTCCCTTCCAATGTGCCGGTCGCCTTTGAAACGGCCGTGTTGCTCGCCGGCTTCGGAAGCGTCTTCGCATTGTTCGCCGTTTGTCGCCTGTTTCCGGGCAAACAGCCTTCCCCCTTGTTCGAGCGCGCGACGGACGACCAATTCGTGCTCCTGCTCGACGAGGCCGATTCTCGATTTGATCCATCCCAGGTCTTGTCGCTCCTTCGGGAATTCAACGTTGTCGATTTGGAGGAACGGATCATTAAGACAGGAGAGATCCGCAAGTGTTGAGCCGTCTCAATCTATTTCTACTCACCGTTTTGGTGTTCGCGCTGCTGCTGCTATTGCTGCTGCGCGTAGACCATTCGCGGCCCAACTACCAGGTCATTCTTGCAAACGACATGACCTATTCGCCGGCGTACTCGGCCTACGCGCCGAACCCCAACTTCGCCGATGGCCGTACCTTTCAGCGTCCCGTCCCGGGGACGCTTGCCCGTGGCGAGCAGCGGTTCGATTTCGCCGCGACCCCGCAAGATGCCGTCCGCGCTGGCAACGAATTGGCGAATCCGTATCCCGCCAATTCGCCCGAGCGGAAGACCGCTGTTGAAAGGGGGGCCGCGCACTTTCAGGTCATGTGTGCCCCGTGCCACGGTGGCGATGGGCAAGGCAATGGGCCTGTGGCCAAGCGAGGTTTTCCACCTCCTCCGTCGCTGGTTACCGGGAAGTCTCGAGACATGAAGGATGGCCAGATCTTCCACATTCTTACCTACGGACAGAACAGCATGCCCTCGTTCGTCGGTCAGCTGAACCCAGGGCATCGCTGGGAACTCGTCAACTACCTGCGAAGCCTGCAGGAAGCCGCACCGGCCAGTCCTTCCGCCGGACCGAGTGACGGCCAGGGCGGCGACAAGACCGGCACGGCCAGCGAGGCCAGCCCGCCCGCCCCAGCCGCTCTGCCCGCCCAGCCCGCCGCCACCGAGAAAAAGTAATCGTTGCCATGACACCTCTCTCTGAAATCTACTCAATCAATTCCAAACGATTCATCCAGTTGGCGGTTGTATCGGCATGCGCTTTGGTAGCCGCCGCGGTCATGGCCCCGGACAGGGCTTGGAGCAACCTGCTGATCATCGCCTTCTACGCCACGACTGTTTCGCTCGGCGCCGCCTTGTTCCTTGCGCTCACGTACGTCTGCGGAGCCTCGTGGAACGTGGCTTTCCGCAGAGTGCCCGAGGCCATCGCGGTCGGCCTATTCCCGTTCGGCTTGATGTTGCTCGGCGTTCTTGCCATGAACTACAAGTTGTACGAATGGCATCCCCATGCCGAGGGCGACCCGGGATCGCTCTGGTTCAAAGAGGCGTGGTCCAGCCCTCCTTTTTGGATGGCTCGGGCAGCGCTCTACCTGGGAATATGGTTCGTGCTTTCTCGCACGATCATCGGGCTCTCTCGCAGGCAAGATAAATCGGGCAGCCCGCGGCTGACGCTGGCCAACCGCCGGTTCTCCGCAATGTTCCTGGTCGTTTTCGCTCCGACCTTTGCCCTTGCCTGTTGCGATTGGTTGATGCTTCTCGACCCCATGTGGTTTAGCACCATTTGGGGTGTTTACCACTTCGCCGGAATGGTTCAGGCGACCCTCTCGGTGATGGTGCTGCTGGCGGTTTCGCTCCGCAATCGAGGCCCGCTCGCAGGCATCTTTTCCGACGATCATCTTCACGATGTCGGCAAACTATTGCTGGGCTTCAGTTGCTTCTGGATGTACATCTGGTTCAGCCAATACATGCTGATTTGGTACACCAACATGCCGGAAGAAACGTCATACTACCTGCTGCGCACGCGTGGCCCCTGGGGGCCGCTGATGATCGCAAACATCGTGCTCAACTGGGTGGTGCCGTTTTTCGTGTTGCTCCCACGCCCTTGCAAGCGAAGTTCGAGCGTTATGGTAAGGGTTGCCGCCGTTGTGCTCGTTGGCCGCTGGCTCGACCTCTACTTGATGGTCTTCCCCGCAACCGTTGGCCCCACGCCCGTGCTGGGCTTGGCGGAAATCTCCGCGGCCGGCCTGGTGATCGGTCTGTTCGGCGCCCTCTTCTACCGAAACTTCCACAAATCGCCCGCGGTGCCCAACGCCGACCCGTTGCTGGCCGAAAGCCTGCACCACCACTGCTGAAGGCCGCTTAACTCGACGAAGCCGCTTCGCCGCGCGAATTCCGAACGAGGCTTCGTCTCAAGACCTGCTCTGGATCGGGTAGCGGGTAGATACTCAGCGCTACGTTGGTGTACTACCAAGGCACGGAGAATTCAGATTGGTCATTGCAAATTGGTCATTTGTCATGGGCCATTTCAGAAATGATCCAATTTCAAATGACCAATGACAAATCGACCCTTCCTCCGTGCCACAACCCTCTCGCCCGTCCCGCGCTTCGCTCCGCGTCTCGGCTAAACACCCAACCCACCCACAACATCCCTTCTGCCCCTCGACGCTCGACCCTCGACCCACCAAGTGGCCAAGAATTTTAGTGGAATCGTGTACCGTATTCTGCTAAGATGCCCGCACGCCGAATCAGCGGCCAACGGCTCTTTGACATTTTACCCGACCCCCACGCCCCCACACCGGGCACACGCTCCGTGTGCGCACCGTGTGCAATCGTCCCATTTAGCCCCCGGTCAACGACCGGGGGCCTGGCGAAGCACCCAACCAACGGCGATCACCCACCCCCGCGGTTAAATGTTCGCATCCATGAGCAAAATCGCCGATTATTGCAACACCCCCACCCAGGAAAACGCTTCACTTCCGGGCAGAAACGCCCGGCCCCTGGCGCAAATAGCGCCGATTATTGCACCCAAAAACACGTTTCCGCCCCCGTTGCAATACACGCAAAATCCCCGGCCCGCCTTCACGGGCAGTAGCCGGGGCGAAGCGGTTAGTGAGTCGGGAGAATCGCGCACATCTGGCTGGTCGCAAGCAAATGATGCTGCTGAAGGAGCTTCGCTTTCTCACTTCGGCTTCC
>JADZFK010000103.1 GCA_020849945.1 Pirellulales bacterium
ATCATTGGCTTTCCCTGCAAACGGCCGAGCCTTTTGGGGCCGAGCCGCTAGGCGGCTTAAGGCAGATTGACAAGAGAACCGCCGCCGACGCCGACAACCCTTGGGACGACCTGGTAGAGGCGGGAGGGCCTTTGTACGACCTTGCGCAATCGCCCGCCGGGGCGGCCGTTCGTGTCGCCACCAAGCGGGCTCAGTTGGCGGCCGAGATAAGTATCGATTGCGCTTCTTCCAAGAATGAACACCACTGCACGTGGGAGATTGCAATCCAACCCGAGCACAACGCCCTCGATCGCTTTCTGCTTTACAGCACTTCGCCGCTCCGCGACGATGTGCGTTGGACCGAACGAAGCACGCATGCTCCGGTAGTTGCCGTCCGTATCGACGCCAACAGCCCCCTGCATACGGGTTTACCTCCCGAGGGCGAACTGTGGCAGTTGCGGCTCCAACAACCGACGAATCAACCGATTCGCGTCCAGGCCGAATCGTTGATAACTACATCGGAAGCAGATCGCATTCCGCTCGTGGCTGTCCTAGATGCGATGCGGCAAAGCGGTAGGGTGCTGTTACGTGGCGAACTCAAGACTCCGCCCGTCATCGAAACCTCGGGGCTTGTTCCGACCCCGTTGCCCCCCGATCCTCCAAAACGCTTGCAACGGGCGAGTGGAAGAAGCTCAAGCCTATTGCCCCCTGTGTTGGCATCGTATCGATATGATCCGTCCGACTGCCTGGATGCCACCCGCCGCACGCGTCTGGCGATTCAATCGGCCGAACCGCTCGGAAGCGCTTCCGTGGTCGTTCGGCACTTGGCGATTGAATCCTACTATTGGCCGCAAGGCCGCTCTTCCCACCGAATGACCTTCGACTTGGTGAACCGCGGTGCGAATGAGTTTCAGCCCACCTTGCCGACCGAGGCGCGCGTCATGACCGTGTACGCAAACGGCAAGGTGATTTCGATGTCGCAAAGCGTTGGAGCTAGTCCGTTCCCTCCCATTCCACTCCCCGCGGAAGAGAAGTTCGTCCGTGCCGTTGTAGAGTTCGAATTGGAACAATCGCCTTGGGCGAGTGCGGCTGAATTACGGGCACCAGTTATTGCTGGAAGTGCCCCGGTGTTGGGGGGCGAGTGGAAGGCCTGGCTACCCGACGACTACGAGGCCCGCATCGCACAGCCATCGGGCGAACACCGTTTCGATTGGCGCGAACGCTTGTTCGGCCCACTTGCACGCAAGAACCATCAGACCGTTTTTCGCCCTTTCCGATCCGGCGACTGGGCGGCACTCATCAACGGGCTTGTCGATTGGAACAGTTCCCCGCTTGTTGCTGAACCGACAGAGGGAATCGACCCTCCCATGCCACGCCACGACCTCGCGGCTTCAACGCCCCTCGGACCGATCCCCGGGGTGCTTTCCGTAAACTTGTTCCCGCTGACATGGGCGGCGACGGCCTATGCTACCCAACCCGCGGCCCCCTTGAAAGTCTTGCCGGGCTGGCATTCCGTCAGTCAATCATTCGTGGGCGAAAGTTCACCGCTACCGATCTTTGCCAGCCGACCGGCCCTGATCGATTGTTGGACTCTGGCCCTGGCGCTCGGTAGCCTTCTGCTTGGCACACTGTTTGGCAAGCGGTACGTGCGACTTATCGCTCTCTTGGCCTTGATCGCGGCTTGCGGTGCCATGCTGCTTTCGTTTCCGTATGCAGCCTATGCCACCGGAACAATGTGGGGCCTACTCCTCGCAGCGGCTCGTAACGCGCTCGTGTGGCGACGCGACAACCCTACCGACCGCAAGACAAACGAATCTCGCGAACGATCAGCAAGGCCCGCGATCATCTTGAGAAGTGTGCTTCTAACCGGTTTCGCCCTCGCTGCCTTGATGGGCAATTCACGACTCTTGCGAGCTGCCGAAACCGTCGCTTCGGCAGCTCCCTCTATCGAGCAAGTGTTGATACCAATCGACGCCGCAAGGCAACCCGTTGGAAGCAAGCTATTTGTAAGCGAGCACTTCCTTCGAACGATCCTACAATCGCGATCGACGGCGGACGACGCGGCTCCTCAGTGGCTTCTTCACGGGGCTACCTACCATTGCGAAATGAGCGGGGTGCAGAAACAGTCGGGGATTACCCCCGGAAACTGCGATCTTGCCTTCTCCATTGAAACCCTCGCCCGTTCGACACGAATCGTGTTACCTCTCGATCAGTCGGAGGCCTCGTGGCAACCCTCGGCCATGCTCGATGGCGTACCCCTACCGATCGTGTGGAGCAAGGACGGACGCTCGTGCGAGTTGCTCGTTCCCGATCCGGGACGTTATGTCCTGACTTTCCTCTGCGTGCCAAAAGTAATGAAGCAAGAAGGTCGCGAACGATTGAGGCTGAAGGTTCCCCCCGTCATGTCCGCAACGATTGAAGTGCGACTGCCCGCCGCCATCAAAGGCTTGAGAATCGAACAGTGCAAGTTGCAAGCAGGGCCGAAGAGCGTCCTGGGCTTGGTAAAGGGAGAACTTGTCTCCAGCAATGTCGTGGACGTGAATTGGCCTGGCCATACCGGACAATCGGATGCCGGAAATGAACTACGCATCTTGGAAATGAAATGGCTCGACATCGGCTCCAAAGAAACGACCCTGCGCGCCAAATACCAAATCGAAGGCGATTCCCGAAACACAGGAGGCCTTCGCATTCGGTACGACAAACACTGGTTGCTTCAGCAAACCGGTGAATTCATGATCACACCCGATGCCCAAGCGGCCGACGAATCGAAACGATGGAGAACCGTGACGGTACCTCTATCGAGCGATGACGGCCAACGACAAGAGGTGGAACTTGGCTGGGTGCTTCGAGACGCACCTCAAGCCGGCCATCTGCACGTTCCCGTCATCGAGGTTGTATCGGCTCCTGTCTCGCAAAGTTGGCTCGCGCTCTCCAGCAGCGCCGAATTCGATTGCTCATTAGCGACCAATGGCGGAACATCGATTACCGTGCCAGAGTTTCTCTCGCGCTGGGGCGCCCAGGCGGGCAGGCAATCGCACAACAGAACGCCGCCAACCCTTGCCCTTGCTTCGACAGAGGCTGGCCGCGAATGGATCGCAACCATCAAACCCAAATTGGTTCCAGGCGAGATCCGAGAAGCCGTTCATTGCGCCGCTGGAACAACAATGGCCAGCGTGGCCTATCGAGCAAATGTTACTCCTGGCAGCACGCATCAGTTCCAGTTCTCAGTCCAGGTCCCAACATCCCTCCGCATCGAGTCGGTCCAGGTTGCAGAAGGGGATCGGTCCATTCCCGTGCGTTGGGCAAGGGGATCGGAAGACACCCTCCATGTCTTCTTCTCCCGGCAAGCTACAAGCAAGTATCGGCTAGCCATTCTCGGTCACATGCCTATTGAAATGGAGCAGACGGTTTCCATCCCACGATTTGACGCGGTTGAAAACAGCAAGGCAGCCGCCGCGTCCCTGCAGCAGTTCTACTTTTATCGCGAAGACAGCGTGAATGTTGAGCCTGCTCGCTTTCCCGAAGCAAGCGTTCTCACTTCCGATTCGTTGGATCCGCCGCCCGCTTCCTGGCGCGTTCGACCAATCGGTGTCTACCAAATGGACGCCGAGCAATCGAGAACAGCCACGTTTCGCGTACAATCCATGAAGAACGAAATGCGGGGCGACTCGGTCATCAGCCTTTCTCGCGAGGGTGCCGCGTGGTCGGTGCGATATCGAGTCTCGCTGAGTACGAACCTCGGGGCGATCGATGGCGCTCGGATCCACTTGCCCGCCGATTGCCTCGGGCCTTATCAGGTAGTGGGAAGCGTCCCCCTCGTCGCGGAAGTACCTGAACCCAAAGAACATGGGGTGGTCATTCCCGTCCGTTTCGTCAACAGCTTGAAAACCGGCGAGGAAACCACCATTCAGGTGAAATGCCAGCTTGCGACCTTCCCAGCCATCTTGATATCGGTGCCCCACATCACAGTAGAAGGCCTTTCGGGCGGACGACGCTTCGTAACCGTACCGACTTCACTCGATGGCCAGCAACTGACTTGGACCACCGCCTCCGCCGCGGCGGCCGAATTACCTCCATCGCTCGCAATACCCGATGCGATCCAATCCAATGACGCTGTTTACGAGTACGCGAAAGAGTCTTTCCAAGTAGCTATCCCCGCGGTACGCACCCATGAACCGGCGCCGCGCATTCGATTCGCCGATGTCGCCGCTTCTGTTGGCGAACGCGGCGGCCAAGCAGTCGTATCGCGCTTCATCCTCTCACCCGATGGCATTGCCGAGTGCGTCTTAAAGCTCCCAGCCGACCAGGAACTGATCTCGGTGGAGATCGACGGCTACCCCGCAATAGCATCGTTCGCGGGGGCCTCGCGCTGGCGTGTGCCCCTCCGATCGCCACAACTACCCGGCGTACTTGAAGTGGTTTCGAGCTTTCAAAGCGATAGCCAATCGGCTCAACAGGCCGCTGTCGAACGCCCCATGCTGTTGTCGGGCGATCGCCCCGTCCCCGTTGAACTTTGCTTGTGGACGGTGACGGCTCCGGCGTTCCAACAGTCGTCTCGTGTAACGGGAGCTACCGCTGTCCGCGAGGGCGAACAAGCACTGCTGCGTTTCGAGCGGCTCATCAGCACGGTGGAAACCTACCTGCCAGCGCTCTCGACTGTGCCCGCAGAGGAGGTTGCCAACTGGGGACGCCCTTGGGTCGAACTGCTGAGTGATCTCCAATCGCAAGTTCAAGAGGCTACGTCGAAACCAAAGACAGTCTCTCAGTTAGCTCAAATCTCTCCATCTCGGGAAGAAGTCGAACTGGTCGCAAAGCGATTGGATGTCTGGATCGAAGCCCTTAAGAACCTGACGGCAACACAGACCATGCCGTCCTCCAGAATACACTTGCCTTGGACAGTGCCCGCGGCCGTGAAGTCGGGGGCGTCTTCCACGGCCGACTTGCAACTCACTCGCTATTATGTATCCGATGGAACGACGGTACGTGTCGCCCTTCATCGAGCCGCCGGCGCGATCCCCACACACCTTGCACGATGGCTAAGCGTGGGCGCTTTGACCTTACTGTTCGCCGCCGTGATCTCCCTCGGTCGCTTTCCCATCGTGGGCGATTGTCTGTCTCGCTGGCCCCACGTACTCGGGGTGGTCATCGGGCTCCTGTACTGGGCATGGCTCTGGCCAAGTTGGCTCGGGTTACTGATCATCGTTGCCAGCCTGTGGGCCACGCTCCGTTTCAACTGGCCCGGGCATTCCCTCCGCCCCGAGGCCAGCACGGTGCTGCGTTCGACACGAACAAGATAACTCTCATGGGCACACGCGGCCTTGGGTTGCCGGCTAGAAAGCTCTTTCACGAAAACCGACGGTTCGTCTCGGCTTTGCCTCGAGCGGCAAGGGCGTCTTCGATGATTGCCGACTGCCTCGGCGTTAATGCCCAACCCATCGCGCCGGCCGACTCCTCAATCTGTTCCGGCCGCTTGGCTCCGCAAAGGGCACTTGTCACGCCTGGCCGTGTGATCGTCCAATTCACAACAAGTTGTGCCACAGTATGGCCGCTAAGCGCCGCGGCTTCACGCAAGCGATCCAAAAAGTCCTGGTTCCGCTGCCATTCATCGCCCTGATACATGGGGTACTTCCGTCGGCTATCGAGTTCGTGAAGCGGGGCATCGCGCTGCAACCGGCCTGCCAGCAAGCCCTTCATCAGTGGCCAGTACACCATCACGGCCACGTGATTCGCCTCGCACCACGGGATCGTGTGCTCCTCAATCCCACGCTGCAACATGTTGTACGGAAGTTGCACCGCCACGATCGGGCAAACCGCGGCAAACGCCTGTGTTTCCGCCAGCGTGAAGTTCGAGACACCAATCGACCGCGCCTTGCCCGCCGCCATCAATTCACGCAGCGCCCCGGCCGATTCCGCCACCGGTACGTTCGGATCGGGCGTGTGAAGGTACAGAAGCTCGACCCGGTCCGTGCCCAAACGCCGCAAGCTTTCGTCGCACTCGGTCCGAAGCCGCTCCGGCCGCCCATCCGTTACGAATGTTCCATTCTTAAGATGGATGCCACACTTCGTTGCAATGACCAAGTCGTCACGGCGATTGCCTATCGCCCTGCGGATTAGGTTCTCGCTCTCACCCCGTTCGCCATATGTGTAGGCGGTATCCAAATGATTGATGCCGACATCGAAACACTTCCGGATCGTGGCGATGCTATCCGCATCGTTCACGTCGCGCGTCGTCACTCCCGCAATCGGCCAGCAACCAAGCGCCACGGGCGTGACATCGAAACCAGATTTGCCAAGCGGCCGAGCAAGCATGCGATTTGCCATTCAAGAACGATTCGGAACACCCCGCCAATATACAACGTTTAGCCGCGACGCGGAGGCTCGGCGCAGCGGAGCGCGAACCAACGATGAATCTCTCCTTCAACGCCGGTCGTTTCGCGTTTCGTTCGGCCTCATCCTTCAACCACCCAACGTGCCTTCCCGCCACGCGCCGTTCACAACGGGTCGATCCAGAAACACCTCGCCTACTCGGCGAATGGGGCGAGTGTTCTTGAGCAAGGGCTATCCCGCTCAAAAAAAGGCCTTGGTTTACGCACCCCGCCAATTAGGGGGTCAGGAATTCCTCTTTTTCTGGTCGGTAATTGATTGACTGGTTATCATAAACGGTTAGCTTAGTTTGAGATTCCCATCGCAGCAAATCCAGATTGGGGGCCGGCTCAGGTTCAAATCCTTGCACGGCTCGCAGCCTTTCGCAGCTGCGAACGATCCCCACTTGTCATCGCACTTTTCACAAGGAACGAGAGAGGTTTCGCAATGCAGTCTTTGTCCACCATGCGTCTAGCAGTTCTCATGGCCCTGACCTCGGGCATCGCTCTTCTCCTTCAACTCAATACAGCACGTGCCGTGCAACGCACCTACACGCTCGTGCAGAACAACAGCACCATCGCGATCTCTGGAAACATCGATGGCACAGCCATCACTTCTCAGGGAACA